>DASSZI010000001.1:0-4310 GCA_035713565.1 Acidobacteriaceae bacterium
GCGCGCCCGACAGACTGTCAAGCGCACCGCCGTCAACCGCGCCAATCGCAGCAAGCTCCGCAATGGATTGCGCGCTATGCGAGAGGCGATTGAAAAGAATGACGTTGCGGCTGCGCGCGCGCAGTACAGCCTGACCGCGTCCATGCTTGATAAAAGCGTGCAAAAGGGCATTCTGCACGACAACACTGCCTCGCGTTACAAGAGCCGCCTGAATGCGCGCGTAAAGGCGATGGCTGCCAAGGCCGCCTAGCGTTTCTCCGGTGCACCACGAATGGGTTTACATTCCGCAGTCATGCTTCGCCGCAAACCTCGCGAAGCACCTGCACCCAGCGATCTCCATAGTCATTCCATCCGCCCAGATGCTGAACCCGCTGCAGAGCGGCGGCGCGCATTTTCCTCTGCAGGATGGGTGCGTCTGCCAGTTGCTGCAGCCTCTCGCGGATAACTGCAGCGTTTTTCGGCGGCACGATAAAGCCCTGCTTGCCGTTGGAAAACAAATCTTCGCTTCCGGTATTCGGTGTTGCGATGACCGGACAACCACAGGCCATGGCTTCCCCCTGGACCAAAGCCAACCCCTCTTCGAGCGATGGAAGAACCATGACGTGGCTGGTGCTGAACAGCCGGACCAGCTCTTCACGCGAGACAGCTCCGATCACTTCCACGTGGTCCATAGGTAGCTTCGCGAAGAGAGATTTGATATGCGGGAAAACGGGACCAACGATACGCAGGCGTTTGCGAGGATGGCACAGCTCAGAGAACGCCTGCAGGAGATAAGGGATTCCCTTGCGCAGACTCACCTGCCCAACAAACAGCACATCGAAGCTCTCCGGCGAGGGTTCTCCTGCCGGACGAAACGCATCGAGCCGCACGCCGTACGGAATGACCCGCAGTTTTTCCGCCGGAATGCCTTCCTCTACAAAGCTGCGGGCAGCAAAGCTGGAAGGAACAGTGATGCAGTCCGCCTGCTGATATTGCCGCTCTTCGCGCTCGGTATCACGCGGGTCATAGATATCCAGCGGCGTTTTCCAGCGGTCATGCTCTTCCTGCAGCAGCCGCCACTGGTACCGCGCATGGGTCGAGCCGCGGTCGCAAATGTATTTGCCACCGCGCTCCTGCAGCAGCTTACCCGCGTTGAGCGCCGCGCCGGAAATAGCAATCAGAGCGTCACAATTTGCGCTGCCCCGCTTCATCTTTTGCGATATCCACGCATCGAAGGCCAGGGCGTTCCAATAATCCAGACGTTCTGTCCACGGAGAAGGATAGAGTCCGTAGCGCGCCATATACGCCAGACCTCCATGGATCCAGGGAAAGGTTTCAACATATTGATGAGGCAGCTTCTCGCGTTTCAGCCGCGACCACGGATACGTGGAATAGACAGTCTGCAGGCATTGATGGCGGTGTAACTGATGGGCCAGTTCAAAGTGATGGAAAACGCCAAAAACGGCCTGTGAAACCTGCATTGCTTTGTCCTCTGTTCTCCGCTGGCCCTGCTCCAAACTGCCGCGAGTGTAAACTTTCCCGCCATCGTGTCCTATGGTGGGTTTCCGCCTCTTCGCCCAGTACCGGCGAACGGCGCGCAATTTCTTTTTACCTAAGGTGAAGAAGCGTAGTACCGGTGCTGCGCCTGAACAGAAAAAGCCTTGCTGCCCTGTCTGCAAACGATTTTCAAATCGTGATAACCGGGGCCGCTCGACACGCCCGGTGCAACGAAGCTGATTTCATATTGCGCCTGCAGTTCTTTTTCGATTTCAACAAACGCGGCCTGCAGCTTGCGTCCGTCCTTCCCGATGTGAAAGAACCGTCCGCCGGTGTCATTGGCCAGCTTGCGCATGGCCCCCGAGCCAGACTCATCCAGTATCCCGTAAATGCCCGGATCCGAGATAAACAAGACGTAAACGACCGTGTTCGCCTGTTGCGCTGCATCGAGAGCTTGGCGCAGCTTTTTTCTGCTCCCATCATCGCGGCCTTCTGTCAGTACGATCAGCACCTTGCGGCCGCTCTGGTGGGACATCTCCTGGGAGGACAGATAGACCGCGTCGAACAACAACTCTCCCTTCGGCCGGCCGAGCGGAGGCAAGGTTCCGTTTGCATAGTGGCCGGAACTGGAGTTGATCTGGGCAGATTGCAAGGCTTTCCTCAACATCGTCTGGTTTGCTGTAAGGTCTGCCAGCAGATCGACGGTGACATCGAAAGAGATGGCAAAAGCCTCGTCGCCTGGACGGAGCACGCCGCGAAGGAAAGTAGCCGCAGCCTGCTGCTCCATAGGAAGCACACGCTGCTGATCCACACTTGTGTCAAGCAGTAAACCGACGGTAAGTGGAAGGCGTGAGGACGGTGTAAACCCCGTTACCGGCTGCGGGTTGCCATCCACGGTGACTTGGCAGCCGGATTGCGTCAGATTCCGGACCGGCTTGGAATGATCGCCGTGCGAGGCCGTTCGCGCAACCAGAAAAATGTGGATTTGCTTTGGAGATTGCCGGAAGGCAGATTGAGCGGCAAATCCAGACGCAGGCTGGGTTGCTCGACGGGAGGGAGGATTCTCCGTCGATGGGGCGACCTGAGCAAACAGCCTGCCCACCATTAGCACGATCCCGATCAACAGCAGAGGACGTATCACACTCTCTCGCCAAGGGTACGCTGAAGCGCCGCTGGCGGAGGAATACGTCGAACATCCAGGCCGGATCGCTTCAGAGTGACGGACAATCGCTTCTAAATCGCTTTTCAGAATCGCGCTTGCAACTCGACTGTCCAGTTTCTGCTTCCCACCGTACAATGAGAAGAACTAAGAATAGATGCTCAGGGAATGCGGCCACTACACATTGATAGTTAATAAGGGCAATTTTGCGGATTTTTTTGAGGGGCTTATGGTCAGGCTGGGTGCGGTTCTTTTGATTTGTCTGCTTTGTGTTGGTGTACCAGCGGTACAGGCGCAAGACAGCCAGCAGACACCCAATGCTCCGTCCTCCAATGTTCCAGCAGCACCCACTCCGCAGCCAGGCGGCGGATCGCCGGATTCTTTGCGGGGTCTGCTGCAGGGTGTGACTCCGGGTGCCGGGTCGCGCAGCAGCAGCAGCACCGACAGGTCCGGCGATCAAAATAATGCAACCGCTCCGAATGCAGGCGCCGCCTCGCAGCAGCAGGCGGCGCCTGCCGCTGGGCAGGGTCCGGTGGTGCCTAGCAAGGGTGAAGGCCCTTCAACAGCCAGCTATACCATCCGCACCCGCACCAATTTCGTTCTCGTGCCGGTTACGGTGAAGGATTCCAAGGGCCAGTTGGTCTCCGGTCTTACCTGGCACGATTTTCAGCTCTATGAAAACGGCGTTGAGCAGCGGCTCACTTTCTTCACCGAAGATCCTTTTCCGCTTTCTGTCGCCTTCGTCATCGACCAGAGCCTTTCTGCCGACACGATGAAGAAGGTGAACGATGCATTGGCCGGATTGCAGGGCGCATTCGCTCCCTATGATGAAGTTTCGGTGTACACCTATGCCTCTCACGTAAACCAGGCGACCGGCTTTACCGGAGCACAGAGCGAACGGCTTACGGCCACCCTCGATCGAGTCAAGTCGCCGGGGCGCTATATGGAGGTTCCATCCAATACGGGCGCGTTCGTGGAAGGCCCCACCATCAACGGCCGGATGGTCGACCCGAACACCACGCCGCAGCACAACGGCAACTACGTGCAGATCATTCCCAAGGAAGTACACGTACTAAACGACGCGATTTTCCGTGCGGCTACCGACCTGGCACAGCGCAGCAAGGGCCGCCGGCGGTTGATTTATGTCATCAGCGATGGAAAGAACCAGGGCAGCAAAGTATCGTACAAGGAAGTCGTCCGCTATCTGTTGACCAATCAGATCGCCGTGTACGGAACATTGGTGGGCGACTCGGCTACGCCGATCCTGGGCTTCCTGGATCGCTTCCATATTCCCATGCAGATGAACGACGATATTCTTCCGAAATATGCGGGTGTGACCGGCGGAGCGCTGGACGCGGAGCTTTCGCGGAATGCCATCGAGCGCAGCTTTGCAAGGATCACCGAGCAGGTTCGGGATCAGTACACGCTGGGATATAACAGCCACATTTCGGTGCTCGACAGCCGTTTCCGCAAAATTGAAGTTCGCGTCCTACGTCCCAACCTGAAGGTCGCCGCCAAGCAGGGCTATTACCCGACTGCCACGGCAACCCAATAGAGGATTCATGACGCTGGCCGCAAGCACCAGCGTTCTTGGGCTGTCTGCGGCGATTATCTGGGGTGCTGCAGATTTCAGTGGAGGTATCGCCGCACGATATCTGCGCGTGTTCTGGCTGCT
>DASSZI010000002.1:0-3651 GCA_035713565.1 Acidobacteriaceae bacterium
AAAGAAAAGGCCTGGGTAAGAACGCCAATTGATGATTTTATTCTGGCCGCACTCGAGCAGAAGGGCTTGCGGCCCTCGCCTGAGGCCGATAAGCCAACGCTCATTCGCCGCGTGACGCTCGATCTGACAGGTTTGCTGCCCACCCCCCAGGAAGTGAACGCGTTTGTTCAGGACAAATCGCCGCACGCGTATGAACACCTTGTGGACCGGTTGCTGGCAAGGCCTAGCTTCGGGGAGCAGCGCGCGCGTTACTGGCTGGACTACGCACGCTATGCCGATACCTATGGGCTGCACTTCGATAACAATCACTGGCTGTGGCCTTACCGTGACTACCTCATTAAATCCTTCAACGAAAACAAGCCCTTCGATCAATTTGCAAAGGAGCAGATCGCCGGAGATCTCCTCCCCCCGAAAGATATCGATCAGATCATTGCGAGCGGATACATTCGCGCGGGAATAAGCAGCAATGAAGGCGGCACCATTCCGGAAGAGCTGCGATTTAACATCGCGAGGGAACGGGCAGAAGCTTACGGCGCGACGTTTATGGGCCTGACCGTCGGGTGTGCGGTCTGCCATGACCACAAGTACGATCCCACGACGCAAAAAGACTTTTATCAGCTGACCGCTTTCTTCAACAACATCGACGAGCAACCCTTCAATGGCGATAAACCGGATTGGGCGCCGGTGATTCACATTCCAAAGCCGCAGAACCTGAACGCATACAACCGGGTGTTGTCGCAGCGTGCAGCGCTGCTCGCTCAGTTGAATGCATCCCGTGCCCAGAAAGTGGAATTGATCCGCCAATGGCTGCAATCGAGGCAAAATCTGGCGCAGCCTGTTTCGACCGATAAACTGGCGCTTCGTTTGCGCCTGGATGAAGGCGGCGGCGATGTGCTGAAGAACAGTGCTCCCAACGCCAATCCGAAGAGTTTCCCCATAGGCAAGTCGAAACCGCAGTGGGGTGAAACGACCTGGCTCTGGCCGGATTTCCGCATGGATACGAGCACCCGTGTCATGTTGGGCCAGACCGGCGACTTCGAGGCCAATCAGCCATTTTCCTCCGGCGGATGGTTCATGCTGCGGACCGCTCCCAGCTTCGATAGCGCGAAGCATGAGTCAGGCGCGCTGATCTCCAAGATGGATTCCACCCAGCATGACCGGGGATGGGATCTTGCAGTGGAGAAAGGGATTGTCAGCGTGGATCTGGTCAATGAAGAACCGAAGGAGAAGATACTCAAGGACCCGCCGAAGAAAGGCAAAAAGGGCACCAAGAAGCCGGATGCTTCGAAACCTGCAGCCGTGAAAGTTGTAACGCCGAAAGACCTGACTCCGGTGCGCGCCATCAAGGTGTCAACAGTGACTCCTATACCAGTCGACGGTCACTGGGACTACCTGTTCTTTACCTATGATGGGTCGGGCAAAGCCGAAGGAATCAGGATTTACGTGAACGGAGCACCGGTGCCTACCAGGGTGGTGTCCGATAAGCTTGGCGGCAGCACGATACGAACGCAGGCTCCAATGCAACTGGGATGGAGATATCCGGACGCGAAACCCGCTCGCGATACGCGCTATCAGGATATTCGCCTGTATGCGCGCGCGCTGAGCAAGGAAGAAGCAAGCAGACTTCCTTATGAAGATTACGTGGCTGAGGTCATTGCGAAGCCCATGCATCAGTGGACTCGGGATGAATGGCATGCCGCAAGCGCCTTTTACTTCACCAGAGTCAATCGTTCGGACGAACAAATCGAAGCAGAGGTGAAGCAACTGGATGGCGAGCTCGATAAGCTCTCCAAAGGCGGAGTTGTATCGTTGGTGTCGCAGGAAAGGCCCTCTGTCGCGTATGCCAACGTTCTGACCCGTGGCATTTACTCGGCGCGTCAGGAAAGAGTGGAGGCCAATACGCCCCATTTTCTTCCGCCTTTACCGCCTGGCGAGCCGCATAATCGCGAGGCGCTTGCGGACTGGACTGTCAGTGCGGAGAATCCGCTGACTGCCCGCGTCACCGTCAATCGCATGTGGAACGAAGTGTTCGGCACCGGCCTGGTGGAGACCACAGAAGATTTCGGCATCATGGGTCAGCGTCCCTCAAATCCGGAATTGCTGGACTGGCTTGCCGTCGAGTTCCGGGAGAGTGGCTGGGACATGAAGCACATGTACAAGCTGATGGTGATGTCCGCGACGTACCGTCAGAGTGCCAAGGCCAGCCCCCGTGAAATGGCGGAAGATCCGAAGAACCTGCTGCTGGCGCGTGGTCCGCGTTTCCGCATGGACGCCGAGATGCTGCGGGATATCGCGCTGGAGTCCAGCGGATTGCTGGTGAATAAGATTGGCGGTCCTAGCGTAAAGCCTTACCAGCCGGCGAACGTGTGGGAGTCCGTAGGTTACCCGTCGAGCGACACTACTAAATATAAGCAGCAACACGGCGAAGCTTTGTATCGGCGGAGCCTGTATACCTACTGGAAACGCATGGCCATCCAGCCGGACATGGAGGCCTTCGATGCTCCTCCGCGCGATACCGCGTGTACCCGCCGCCAGCGGACCGATACTCCGTTGCAGGCGCTGGTGACAATGAACGACACGCAATGGGTGGAAGCTTCCCGCGCATTGGCGGAGCGGGTGATCCAGCAGGGTGGGCGGCAGCCGGAGCAGAGGATTAAATATTTGAGCGATCTATTGCTTTCTCATAATCCCTCTCCGCAGATGGAGTCCGTATTGCAGAAGTCTCTCGTACAGATGGAACAGCATTACTCGGCCGATCCGAAGGCAGCCCGTGAGTTGATCGCAGTGGGCGAGAAACCTCAGGATGTTGCGATTCCCGCGCCGGAACTGGCTGCATGGACCATCGTGGCCAGCGAAGTACTCAACTTGGATGAAACTCTGAACAAATAAACGAGTTCATTCGTCTGAGACATTGGAAGAGGTAAATCATGAAACAGCATCCCCTTTGCACCGATCCTGAGCATGGCCCGACGATTCTGGACCTCCCGGTTCCGGAAGGGCTGAAGATGGAATGGGCTGCGCTGCAGACGCGCAGACATTTTCTAGGCAAGCTCGGCAGCGTGCTCGGATGGGCTGCGACGGCGACTCTGCTCGGCGATAAGATGCTGACGGGAAATGCGCGTGCGGCCAGTACCTCAGCGATGCCGCCGGAGTTTTCAAAGGCGCCGAACTTCGCTCCTAGAGCCAAGCGGGCCATCTATCTGTTCATGTCGGGTGGGCCGCCGCAGATGGACCTGCTCGACTACAAGCCCAAGCTCGCAGCCCTCTATGACAAGGACATTCCGGACTCCGTGCGCGGGACGCAGCAACTGACCGGAATGACCGCGGGCCAATCGCGTTTTCCAATCGCGCCGTCTCACTGGGCGTTCAAACAATATGGCAAGTCCGGGGCATGGGTCAGCGATCTGATGCCTTATACCGCGCAAATGGTGGATGACCTGACCATCATTCGATCCACAAATACGGACGCCATCAATCATGAACCGGCAACGATGCTCATGAACACGGGAAACATGAATGCGGGAAAACCATGTTTGGGATCATGGCTCTCCTACGGTCTGGGCAGCATGAATGATAATCTGCCCACCTTCATGGTTCTGTTGAGCAAGACAAACGCAAAAGAGAACAATCAGCCTGTTTCGTCTCGCCTGT
>DASSZI010000003.1:0-5795 GCA_035713565.1 Acidobacteriaceae bacterium
GGGGAAACAAATCGATACTGCCAATCAGGTCGATTCCGGAGATATGTGGGAGTGCCCGGATATATTCCTCCTGGATGGCCAGCATGTGCTGATCTATTCGACAGCAGGGAAGTCATGCTGGGAAAGCGGGGAACTGGATCCGAAGGAAATGGTGTTTCACCGCAAACACAGTGGCGTTCTTGATTATGGATCGTTTTATGCCCCTAAGACCCAGAGGGACAGGTCGGGACAGCGGATTCTTTGGGGCTGGATTCCGGAGACGCGTCCGTTGGAGGAGTATCGCGCAGCGGGCTGGGCCGGAATGATGTCGTTGCCCCGCGTGCTCAACGTAAGCAGCAAAGGGAATCTGTCTATGCGCGTCTTCCCTAAGGTCGGAATGCTCCGGAAAGACGAACAGGTTCTGGCAAAAAGTACAGATGAGAAGAAAAACCGGAGGGCGATCGAGCGCTTGCGATTGCGTGGATGCTGCGGCGAAATTACCTGCTCGTTCGCCTCCAGCCAGAAGCCATTCGCCTTCACTCTGTTGTTATCGCCAGCAACTACGAGCGAAGACGTACTGATCTCCATTCAGTCGGATCCGGCCCATCCGGGTCACGTATTGATCGATGGCAAGTCGATTCCGATTCATGTTGGTCTTGAGGACCAGCTTGACCTGCACATGTACGTCGATGGATCCGTTGTTGAGCTGATGGTGAACCAGCAGGCAGCCTACACGAAGAGGTTTTATTACTCCGGCGCCCGCTCCCCTGAGATAGCGCTGCGCGTCGAGGGTAAAACAGCAAACATCATCAAGCTGGCCATTTGGCAATTTGCGCCAATTTCACCAAACCGGCTGACCACGTAACACGCAGTCCTTCTGGCAATCCAGTTTTCAATCAAGACTGAAGATGAATCCCGCATTCCAGCTTTTTTCCGCCCCAGCGGCCCGCACGTGGATTGTTCGGGTCGACAGAGGGCTGCGTACACGGTTCACAACCGATACTGCGATAGCCCTGGTTATAAAGTGGAAGATGCGGGATGGCGTGCGCCGTCATGTAGTCCCAGACCTGCTGCCAGTTCCAGTCCGCTAGGGGACTGACCTTTTGCAATACTTTTCCTCCGGGCAATCTATGTTCTTCAAGCTTTTTCAGGTTAGCCCGGGTGGGGGATTGCTCCCTGCGTAATCCCGTGAACCAGACGTCGTAGCGTTCAAGAGAACGGAACAGCGGAGCGACCTTCCTTGTCTGGCAACATTGCGCAGGATCGACAAGATAAAGTTTGCCAAAAGAACTTTCATGCTGCGCAACCGTAGTTTCTGGAACGACGTTGTTCAGATTGATCGACCATTCGGCCACCATGCGGTCCCGATATGCGTATGTTTCTGCGAAGTGGTAACCCGTGTCCAGGAAGATCACAGGAATTTCTGGCGCGTGCTGCCGCAGCAGATGCAACACGACCATATCTTCCGCCTGCAGGCTACTGGTCAGGCAAGCAGCAGCGCCGCAAAACTGGCTGAAGAGTTCATTCACGAGTGCTTCCGCGCTGAATGCTTCGAGCTTCTCCGCAATCGTCTGAACATTCATCAGCGTTCCTCGCTTTCGCTCGCATACAGGAGTTTTTCTAGAGCCAAGACCAGCTTTTCCGCCGCAGTTGGAGTTTCGTCCACTTCGATCCAGCGGTCGCGTCCAAGAAATTGCTGAATTTCCTGTCCGATTTGTGGAGTGATCGCATCGCGCGAACACACGGCAACCAAGCCAGCGTGCTGCGCCACGCGAACCGCACTTGCAATCCCGGGCCCAGTGATGTGAGGATCGTCCAGTGAGACATAAGGGATGCGGCGATCCCGCAGTTCGGCCATAACAACAGCGCTCCACCGGCTTGATGCTGGCGTCAGGACGAGCGGATAATTCTGAACTGCAGGCTCCCGCGACTCGCTGCCCAGGTCACGCTCCAGCATGACAGCGCCAACGGTAGCGTTCGTTGTGGCATCGATCAGTATCATGCTGCCCAATGCGCGATTCACCGCATAGCGGTCGAATAGCAGCGGCAGGTTGGAGCTGAAGTCCACGGAACCGATGTCGTTCATCTCCAACTGTGCTGCCGGCAGTTCTGCGAGTGTATGCATATCAACCCGAGAACGGATGGCGGTCGCCTGCACACGCACTGTGCGGGATGTATGCTTTGCGATGTAGATGCGGCCTTTCTGCAGTGGCTCTTCGTGGAGCCAGATCACCTTGCCGCCAAAGCTGCGTGACACATGGGGCGGTGTCTCAGGAGAGACCAGCATGTCACCGCGGCTCAAATCGATCTCATCTTCCAGCTGAATCGTTACCGGCATAGGGGCGATTGCTTCTGTCAGATTCCTATCGTAGGTCACGATAGAAGCTACGCGTGTGCGTATTCCTGATGGAAGGGCCAGAACTTCATCGCCCGATCGCAGAACACCACGTGCAACCTGCCCGGCAAAGCCGCGAAAGCTTGCGTCCGGCCGCAGGACCATCTGAACAGGAAATCGCAAATGGTCGCGATCTTCATCCTCGCCGTTGGAAAATCTGTCCAGTGGAACCGTCTCCAGATGCTCGAGCAACGTGGGGCCGTCATACCACAGGGTGCGAGTGCTGCGAGTGACAATGTTGTCTCCCTCCAAGGCGCTGATAGGAATAATTTGCACGCTGCGCAATCCTAGCTGATTGGCCAATATATGGAAATCGGCGCTGATTTTCCGGTAGGTTGAGGGATCGTAGTGGACAGTGTCCATTTTGTTGATCGCGACAACTATATGCGGAATACCCAGCAATGCTGCAATGGAGGCGTGGCGGCGCGATTGTGCCAGCAGACCTTTGCCCGCATCGACCAACACGATTGCCAGGTCCGCAGTTGAGGCGCCGGTAGCCATGTTGCGCGTGTATTGCTCATGTCCCGGCGTATCGGCAATGATGAACTTCCTGCGTGATGTGGAGAAGTATCGATAGGCCACGTCGATCGTGATGCCTTGCTCCCGTTCTGCCCGGAGCCCGTCCGTTAGGAGGGAAAAGTCGATTGGCCCCGCTGCGCGATTCACTTTGCTCTGGCGGATGGAAGCCAGTTGATCTTCGTATACGGCCTTTGTATCGTGCAGGAGCCGCCCGATAAGCGTCGATTTTCCGTCATCCACGCTGCCTGCCGTGGTGAAGCGGAGCATCTCACGCTCAAGATGTTCATCCAGGAAGTTCTGGAACGTGGCAGAAGTTCCTGAGTCGGTGGTAGTCGCCATTAAAAATATCCCTCTCTCTTCTTCACTTCCATGGATCCTTCTTCGTCGTGATCGATCACGCGATTTTCCCGTTCGGAACGTCGGAACGCGATCAATTCCTGAATAATTTTCGGCACTGTATCGGCGTCCGATCGAATAGCGCCTGTGCATGGCATGCAGCCCAACGAACGCATGCGGCACTGGATGCGCTGGATGGATTCGCCGGGCAAAAGTGGAGTCTCGTCGTATTTCAGAATGATCGATTGGCCTCGCACAACGGCCTCGCGTTCTTGCGCGAGATAAAGCGGCACCAATGGAATCTTTTCGGCATAGATGTAGAGCCAGATGTCGAGTTCAGTCCAGTTCGACAGGGGAAATACCCGGATGCTTTCTCCCGTGCGCAGCCGGGAATTGTAGAGGTTCCATAACTCCGGACGCTGATTCTTAGGATCCCACTGCCCAGCCGGATCTCGAAAGGAATAGATGCGTTCTTTGGCACGCGACTTTTCTTCATCGCGACGAGCGCCCCCGAACGCGGCATTGAACCCACCATGTTCCAGCGCATCCAGCAAAGCGCGGGTCTTCAACAATCCACAGCAGTTTTGCGTCCCGAGCGAGAAGGGGTTTGCACCCTCATCGAGTGCTTTCCGGTTCTGATGCACGATCAGCTTTGCTTCTATCTCGCGGGCGAAGGCATCACGGAAAGCAATCATCTCGGGAAATTTGTAACTGGTGTCGATATGCAGCAGCGGGAAAGGAATCTTGCCTGGGTAAAATGCCTTTTGCGCAAGACGCATCAGGACCGAGGAGTCTTTTCCGATGGAATAGAGCATCACCGGATTGGAAAACTCCGCCACAGCTTCTCGAAAGATAAAAATGCTCTCTGCCTCCAACGCCTGAAGATGATTCAACACGCGTCGTGAAATTACAGGGGGCTGGCAGCTTGAGTCGACAGAGATTGCTGTATTCATCGGAAGAATTTCTCCTGAAAATAAAAAACCCACAGACTGGATTTCCAGTGCGTGGGCTGATGTGAATGTGACCTTGGATTAGTGAAGGGTCAATCAGGCTTCCCACGCTGGCGGCGCATACACATGTCGAGCGACATGCAACACATACAACGCATTTGTCCGCGCAGGGCCATAAGAATTCCTTGACTATACGGTGAACTTGAAAGAAATGCAAATGTGTTCTGGACGAAGGTGGCAGGCGCAAAATTTAATTCGCCAAAAATTGACTTTTTCCAAGCGAGCCGATAACGTTCAATTTATGAAGTTCCACACAATGACGTCGAGCATGTGTTGCATGTGTATGTGTTCCATGCGACTGCGACGGTCTTTTGTGTGAGCCAACGACTTAGGTAACAACTCAGCACACTCAAGCACCCGCCGCGGATTCTCTGCAGCGGGTGCTTTTTATTTTTTTAATGCGAGGAGCGCGATGAGCGAAGCAATAGCATCACCCCCTTTGAAAGAAACCAAAACGCAGCGGACAGAACGTCTCAAGCTGGAAAAAAATCCCTGGGAGGCCTTCAACGAAGTGCGTGAATTTGCGCTGTCCGGTCGCGGCGCCGTATTGCCGACGTGGGCCGGCCTGTACTTCAAATGGTGGGGCATCTACACCCAGGGAGATGGTGTGGGTGTAGTGGGGGGATCGGGCGGGGAAGGAAAAATGTCGGAACATTTCATGATCCGAATTGCAATTCCAAACGGAATTCTTACTTCCGCGCAATTGCGTGTGATCGCGCGGCTCGCGAAACGGTACGGACGCAATCTTGCGGACATCACGGTACGCCAGGCCATTCAACTGCACTGGCTTACCATTGAGTCGCTGCCGGAAATTGTCGATTCGCTGGCTGCGGTTGGTCTTTCTCCCAAGGGTGCATGCGGAGACGTAGTTCGCAATGTTACAGGCTGCCCACTCGCTGGTCTGGCTGCAGACGAAATCGTCGATGCTTCGCCTCTGGCTCTTGAGATTGTTGCCGCCCTTGCGGGTAACTCGGAGTTCTACAATCTTCCTCGCAAGTTCAAGATCTCCGTCACCGGATGTTCGGACTGGTGTTCCTATCCGGAGATCAACGACATTGGACTGGCGGCTGTCAAACGTGGATTGGAGATTGGCTATAGCGTGCGCGTTGGTGGAGGGTTGTCTGCGGACCCACACCTCGCTGTCAAGCTGGATGCATTTGTTCCTCCCGACCAGGCCGTGCCCGTTGTGCGCACAATTGCAGAGATCTTTCGCGATCAAAAAGGATTGCGCGAAAGCCGTGATCGCGCTCGGCTCAAACACCTTTTTCTGCGCGAGGGGTGGACAGCGCAATCATTCCTTTCGGAAATCGAATCGCGATTACATCATCGCTTTGATTCTGCTCCCCAAGAGAAGCTACCGCGCGATCTTCACCGCGACCACGTCGGAATCTATGCTCAAAAAGAACCCGGTCTGCACTACGTTGGCGCTTCTATCTTGCGTGGACGGCTCTCCGGCGAGCAACTGGAAGCGGCTGCCGAGCTTGCGGAGCGATTCGGCTCCGGAGATTTGCGCACCACGGTGATGCAAAATCTCCTCTTTGTGAACATCGCATCCT
>DASSZI010000004.1:0-10740 GCA_035713565.1 Acidobacteriaceae bacterium
CCAGCGGGTTATGTTTGAGCACGGCAGCGTCCGGGATGTCGTAGATCAGGAATCTCAGCCATGCGGTTGTCCAGTGGCTCCGGTGGTCTCCGTTGCCAGTGCTGGGAAGGAATCCGACCAGCCAGCGAAGCCAGGAGAAAGCGTGGCTGCAAACTCCTCAAAAATTGGTGGGCCAAGCTCGACCTCAGCGGATACGGCATTTCCGCTTGCGGAAAGCGAAGGCTTGGTGCCGCCCCCCGCCACACCAGTACTGCCGCCGGTCGCGCCAGGGGTGATCCAGTCGCAGGTGACCAGCACCTTGGCGTACGCGGCCCCCAAACAGGCCGTTCCGACTGGCCTGCCGGATGGAATGGCAACGCCGGAGAGTGCAGCGACGACCGCCGCTCCAGAAGCCCTTACTCACGGGAACAATAGCGTCTTCACCGGAAGTGCTGATACTGCCGGTGCGCTTGCGGGGACACCGCAGACCAAACCCGTGCATCCACACAAAGGATTTTTCCGCAAACTTGGTCACTTCTTCGCTGTGCTCTTCGATCAGCCGCCTGACTCGACGAGCCGCCCCTGAATGGCTTGTGAGGCGCGGAAGATTGGCCAGAGCTGGTGGAACCGGAGAACAGCTGCCCCGGGACAAAGGAGTCCTGGCACCGCAGCAAATCTCCGTCGAGTCTGCCTCGAAGCTCCGTCGACTGAGCGCCGCAAGACACGCCGCTACGCTACACTAATCTGTCGGCCATGGCTCGCAGAGACGGCATTGGCCTTGAATACTACATCCCATTGCACCAAGGAGCACGTTTCTTTATGGCGATCCCCGCCACCCAAATGCGTCCCGGCATGATCATCAAGCACAACGGCGAACTGCACTCCGTATTCAAGGTGGAGCATCGCACGCCCGGCAACCTCCGAGCCTTTATTCAAGCCAAACTTCGCAACTTGCGTACGGGTGCCATGTACGAGCACCGTTTCCGATCGCCTGATCCGATCGAGCGTGTGATTGTGGACGAAGTCGCCATGGAGTTCCTCTATGCCGATGGCGATGAATACGTCTTCATGAACATGGAGAATTTCGAGCAGACCACGTTGAACGCCGGCACGCTGGGTGATGCCGTGGAGTACCTGATTTCCAATCTGCCGATCAAGGTGTCGTTCTTTGACGGCGTCGCGGTCGGTATCGATCTGCCGCAGATCGTCGAGATGACAATCGTGGAGACGGAGCCCGGATTGAAGTCCGCGACCGCCTCGTCCGTTACCAAGCCGGCCAAAATGGAAACCGGCCTGGTGGTGCAGGTCCCCGCGTTCATCAATGAGGGCGACAAAATCCGCATCGACACTGCGGAAGGAGCATACTTGTCGCGAGCATGACGCCTCATCTGGCGGCCAAATGGATCTGGATCGCGTTTGGTGCGTTCTGGCTGGTGGCTGCATTTGTTCAGAAGCGCACCGCACGCCGCCAGAGTGCCAAATCCCGCCTGCTTCAGGTATCGATCCTTTGGATAGCTTTTGCGCCGCTTTTTATTGCGGGTAGAAACTTTCACCTTCTCCACCGGCACGTTTTCGCAACGCCAGCACCAGTGCAGTGGGCAGCCGTGCTGCTAATGGTGCTCGGCTGCGGGTTTGCCATCTGGGCCCGCGTCGTGCTGGGCGGCAACTGGAGTGGCACGGTCACTGTAAAGGAGAATCACGCCCTGATTATCCGTGGACCCTATGGATGGGTACGGCACCCCATCTACACTGGAATCCTCCTTCTGCTGTGCGGCACCGCGATGATGATGGGCACCCTGGTCATGTTCATCGAAGTGGCTGCGGTTACGCTGGCGCTCTCGCTGAAAATCCGAGCCGAGGAATCAATGATGACGGAGACCTTTGGGGAGCAGTACATCTCCTACCGCCGGCGGGTGAAGGCGCTTCTTCCCTTTGTCATCTGAAGCACGCCGTTCTCTTTTCCATCTCCGGCGGGTTGCGCACTTCTCTTTCCATCTGCGACACTGCCCTTGCTGTGATCGTTAGAAAATTTATTGTCAAAGGTCGAGTTCAGGGCGTAGGCTTCCGCTGGTTCGTTCTGCAGGAGGCATCCGCGCTGGGTCTGCGCGGCTGGGTCCGGAACACCGATGATGGCAACGTAGAAATCTTGGCAGCCGGGACGGAAGAACAACTAGGAGGATTGCTTGCCCGGCTGAAAACAGGCTCGCGCGGTTCCCGCGTCGATAAGATCGACCAGCAGGAGCAGCCTTCCCGCGAGGGCGAAACGCTGAACGCATTTGAAATTGAAGGAGCGTGGTGAAGAATGTCGCAAATGCATATCGACTGTGAACCGCTGAAGAAACTCATTCGCACCGTCCCTAATTTCCCCAAACCAGGCATTCTCTTCTACGACATCACCACACTGCTCAAAGACAAGTCCGGCTTTGCCATGTTGATCGATGCGCTGGCCGCACATTATTTTGAAAAGAAAATTGATCTGGTGCTCGGCATTGAAGCTCGCGGATTTATTTTTGGGCCGGCCTTGGCTTACCGGCTGAACGCGGGTTTTGTGCCGGTGCGCAAGCCGAAAAAACTGCCCTCAAAAACGGCGCGCGTGACCTACGACCTGGAATACGGCACCGACGCACTGGAAATCCATCTGGACGCGGTGGAAAGCGGGCAGCGGGTGGTGATCGTCGATGACCTGCTGGCCACCGGCGGCACCATGGAAGCGACGCTGAAACTGGTGCGGCAACTGGGCGGCGAGATCGCCGGGCTTGCCTTTGCCGTGGAGCTCGATTTTCTGAAAGGCCGCGAGCGCTTCGAAGGTCTGGATGTTTTTAGTCTTCTGCACTACAACGAATAGCCGCGAGCGAAGGACCATGCCGGCAAATGGGATTTTTCGCCTCACCCGGCTTGGGACTCACACTTCCGGGTGGACCTGGCAAGTTCTCGCCGTGCATGCGAGCGTACTGGCCTGATGTGACTTTCTGGCAATTCTTCAAGCTTCCGAGCCAGGATTTTACTTAACCGCTGCTATCGGGTTCGATAGAACCGATAGCAATCATGCACAACCTGCGACTTTGCTTCTTTTTTCTGCTTGGTTCTGTCTTGTGTCCGGCGATGATTTTCGCCCAGGCGCAGCCGTCTCCTCCTTCGGCAGCCGCTACCAGCCCCAACCCGAAAACCCCTGAGGAATTCTTTGCCCGCGCCCGCCAGTTAAGCGATTTGGAAGCGGCGGGAATCCCGTTTCATTTGAAGGCCACTTATGTTGCCAGCGGCGATGCCGAATTCACCAGCAATGAGACCTACGAGGAATGGTGGGAGTCCAAAGATACTTGGCGAAAAGAAGCAACTCTCGGTGGCTACAGGTATGTGGGATTACGCAAGGCTGGGGTTGCCATTTTTACTCGACCTCAGACTACGTTCCTCTCCGACTGCGGCAAGCAACGCAAGCTGTACTCATCCGAATTCCCGCCGATGTTGGCATTTCCGGGCGGGGCCGAAAGCAAATCTGCATGCTTTTCGAAGAACAAGAAATCCCCTCTGACAGTGGCATTTCACGCCGGTTAAGATTAATGGCGAAGCGAGAATGGCTGAAACGTATGTTCCTGAAAATTTCGGTTTGACGAACTATTAGCGGCGATCTGCTGAAGAAGGCCCGTCGCTATCCGGTAGTTCATACTGGAGCTATGCCGCTTCGTTCTGGTTTTGTTTCGATTCTCGGCCGGCCCAATGCCGGAAAATCCACCTTGGTCAATGCGCTGGTCGGCGAGAAGGTCGCCATCGTGACGCGCAAGCCGCAGACTACGCGCAATCGCATCCACGGCGTGCTGGAAGTGGATGCCGTGAAGGGCAAGCACCCGGCCGCGCAAATTGTTTTTGTGGATACGCCGGGCGTTCATAAGCCCGCCAATCAGCTCGACAAACGCATGTTGCAGGAGGTATACGGCGCGCTTGAATCGCGCGATGTGGTGCTGCATGTCGTCGACGTGACGCGGCGCACGCGACTACCGGCGGCAAAGGTCACCGAGATTGACCTGGACGCACCGCCTGAATCCCCGGAATCGTCTCGTGATCCAAAGCACAAGCCTGCCGAGCACTCGCTGGAGAACGAAGACACATTCATTCTGGAACTGGTGAAGAAGCTTGACTGCCCAGTGTTTCTGGTGTTGAACAAAATTGACGCAATCGACGAAAAGGAAACGCTGTTACCGCTGATTGCGCAGTTCAGCGCATTGCTTAATTATTCCGAGGTCATTCCGGTTTCCGCGCGCGGCGGCGATGGGCTGGAGCGGCTGGTCGCCAAGCTGGTCGAGTATATGCCGGAGGGCCGCAGGCACTTTCGCAAAGGCCAGTTCACCGATCAGCCGGAGCGTTTTCTGGCAGCCGAGATCATCCGCGAAAAGATACTGAACCTGACCGGAGAGGAAGTTCCCTACGCCAGCGCAGTGGTGATCGAGCGCTTCGAGGAACGAAAGGCGGCCAAGGGAATTCCAGGCAAGCCGAAGCCCAAGCCGCTGACACGCATCTCCGCTGCCATCTTCTGTGAGCGCACCGGACAGAAAGCGATCCTGATTGGCAGGGGCGGATCGATGCTGAAGCAGATTGGGATTGCGGCACGCAAGGAACTGGAACATTTTCTGGGAGTACAGGTTCATCTGGAACTGTTCATCAAGGTGGCCAACGACTGGCGGGGGTCGGACGTATTTCTGGACTCGCTGGATTGGCGCAATCAGCTGGAAAGCTTAGGGAAACAGCAGAGCGAAAAGGATGCGGAGCCATAGGTACGTTCCGTACCACCCGAGCACGAACATTGAGCAGCCCGGTTCTTCTCCGGTTCCGTTCTGCGTTTCAGGTTTCCTTTGCGTGGATTCCGAGCGCCTTCATCTTGCGATATAAGTGACTTCTCTCCAGGCCCAGGATCTCCGCGGCGCGAGTGACATTACCGTGGCACTCCTCCAGCTTGCGCAGAATGTAGTCGCGCTCGTAAGCTTCCCGGGCCTGCTGCAAAGATGGAAACTCATCGCCTCGCCTGCCGGTGCTGCGAGCCGCCAACAGGGGCAAATGCTTGCGTTCAATGCGCGTGATCTGCGGGTTTAGGATCATTACCCTCTCTAGGACGTTTTTAAGTTCGCGCACATTTCCCGGCCAGTGGTATTGCTGCAGCGATGTCAACGCATCTTGCGCAATGTCCATCCTGGGCCTGCCGTACTGCCGTCCGAATTCCCGCAGTAGCTCGGGAGCCAGCAGCGGAATATCTTCCTTGCGTTCGCGCAATGGCGGCACGTAAAACGGAATCACGTTCAGACGGTAAAAAAGGTCTTCTCGAAAATTTCCCTTAGAGATTTCTTCTTCCAGGTTCTTGTTCGTCGCCGCAATGAGCCGCACGTTGACCTGTACAGGCAGCGCTGCGCCAACCGGAGTGAACTGCTGTTCATCCAGCGCACGCAATACCTTGGCTTGTGTTTTTAGGCTCATATCGCCGACTTCATCAAGAAACAGAGTGCCTCCATCGGCCCGCTCAAACGTGCCTCGCTTTTCCGGCGGACCGCCCGGCACCGCCCCGTGGCGATAGCCAAAAAGCTCAGTTTCAATGAAGTCTTCTGGAATGGCAGCGCAGTTCAACTCCACGAACACGCGGTTAGCGCGCAGGCTCTCGGCATGCATGGCACGGGCGATCAATTCCTTTCCCGAGCCGGACTCACCATAAATCAATACCCGGCCGTTGGTCGGCGCCATCAGGCGTATCTGCTGGCGCAGCGCCTTTACCGGCACGCTTTCTCCTGTGACTCTCGCGCGGGCTGTCAACTGCTGCTGGAATTCCCGGTTCTCTACGCGCAACCGTCGCGCCTGAATCGCATTTTTGACAATGATCAACGTGCGGTCGAGGGACAGCGGTTTCTCCAAAAAATCGTATGCGCCCAGTTTTGTGGCTTTCACGGCCGCTTCAATGGTCCCATGGCCGGAGATGATGATGACCTCGGGCGACGTTCCGTCTTCCATCACACGGATGTCCTTCAGGACGTCCATGCCATCGCGGTCGGGCAGCCAGATATCCAGCAGGACGGCGTCGAAGATTGCGTCGCTCACCAGATCCAGCGCCTCCGCGGCCGTTCCTGCCGTGGTGACGGCATACCCCTCTTCGCCAAGGATGGCCTCCAGGGTTCGACGGATGTCGGGTTCATCGTCCACGACGAGGATATGTTTCATCGTGTAGCCTCAAACGGGAAGCGCGGTATCGCCTCTGGGGAGGTTGCATGTTCCGCAAGCGGGATCTCGACAATGAAGCGTGCTCCGGCAGGGGTGTTCTTTTCGACACGGATGCTCCCTTGATGCTCCTGCACTATTTTTGCGGCGATGGACAGACCCAGTCCAGTTCCACGCCGACGCGTGGAGAAGAAGGGTAAAAAGAGCCGTTCGCGAATCTCTTCGGTGATTCCGTGGCCAGTATCGGCAATCACGATCTCTGCCATGCTTTGCGCTTCATTCCATCCGGTCTGCACATTCAACACACGCAGCAGGCTCTGCTGCATGGCCTCGGCTGCGTTGTCGATCAGATTGCTGACAGCGCGTTTTAGCGCCTCGGCGTCCGCCATTACAGCCGGCATATTAGGCGTGAGGTGCAGCCGGACATCCACGCCTTCCAACCGTCCTGCAAAGAGCGCGAGCGTGCTTTCCATCAGGCTGTTCAGGTCGGTAGGCTCGGGACGCGCAGCAGGAAAGTCGGCAAGTGCGGCGAACTGATCGACGAGTTGACGTAATGTCTGCACAGAAGAGCGAATTACGCTGGTGGCGCTGAGCAACATCGACACCGAATTCTGATTCAAGCCACGATCCAGATGACGCTCAATGCGCTCGGCGGACAATGCAATCGGGGTCAAAGGATTTTTAATTTCGTGTGCGACGCGCTGCGCGACTTCTTTCCAGGCCATTTGTTTCTGCGCCCGCAGCACGTCGGTCACATTGTCCATCACTACCAGATGGCCCTCCAACGAACCGCGCAGTCTGGTCACAGTAATGATCAGATGCAATGTGCCCCGGGAGTCGTTCGCCTCAATCTCTGCAGAAGCCGAGGGCAAGCGCCGGCTTCTGCGGAGCACACGGGTGATTTCCATTGCCGCATCGGGCGAAAAGAGCGTTTGAATCGGCTGCCCTTCGATGGCTGCTTCCCCCATGGGATCGAGCATTTCGCAGAAAGCGCGGTTTGCCTGCAGGATGCGCAACTGTTTGTCGAGGGTGGCCACGCCGCTCGGAATGGTTTCCAGCACGGTTTCAAGTTCGCGCCGTCTCTCGTCAATAGCGCTGTTTGCATGGGAAAGTTGCTGAGTGGAGGTTTCCAGTTGAATGCGGCTGGTTTGCAAATCGGTCGCCATGTGGTTGAAGGAACGTATAAGTTCCCCCAGTTCTCCGGCCGCGGAAAAATCGACCCGCGAGCCATAGTTGCCCGAGGCCATTGCGTCCATTGCATCAGCCAGCGCTTCCACGGGACGGGTGATCTGCTTCGAAAGAAAAAGCGCCAACCAACTGCTGACAAAGAGTGTCAGCCCGGTCAATAACAGCAAAACGAGCAGGTAGGTCTGGCGAACCCGGCGGCGCGCGCGCAGGAGTGCCCAGTAATGCTCCGTCCCAGTCTCAATTTCGTGCATCGCGACAGCAATGTCGGTCGGCAGCGGCAGACCGACAACAACAAGCAGGCCCCTCTGGGACGAAGCTGCACCAAGGATGAAGGAACTTCTGCCGATCCGCAGAACCGGGTCGTCCGTGCGCTCCGCAGCTCGCAGAATAGCAGCGGGAAAATCCGCTGCGCTTGCCAGCCTTTCTGGTCTCTCTTCGGGAGCAATCCCGGAGAGCAATGTTATTTCCGGCTGCAGCTGAGGAATTTGATATTCATCAACAACGTTTCCGTCCTGAAAAATCAGGACGAAGCCGCCCTGGAGTGTCACTCGATGCTGGTGAAAAAGATTGAGCATCGTCTGCTCGCGACCAGGAACGCCCATAGTACCTAGCTCGGGACCGCTGGCCAGCGACTCCGCCTCAGCGCGGGCGTTGGAGGACGCGTAATGCGACATCTCCATAACAACTTGCATCGACTGCGTACGAATTTGCACGACCGGCTGGGAAAACCACCGATCGATCGATCGGTTCATCAAGAGATAGTTGAAGAACAACATGAAGAGCGCCGGCGCAACTGATAGCAGTAGCGCTCCCAGCAGCATGCGTGTACGCAGGCGCGAACCCAACACCCTGCTCTGCTCGCTGGCGTAGAGCTTTAGAATATTGCGGAGCAACAATACAAAAAGGGTGAGGAACAGCAGAAAACTAAGCGCGGAAATGGCTGTGAAAAGAAGAATGGAGCCGGTATTTTCAGTAGCCAGAAATTTCAGATTGAAGGAATTTTCCGCAATCAGCAGCAACAGAACGACGAACGCCAGCGAACCCAGCACGGCCACCGCGACACGTCGATTGCTGCCTTCGCCCATTCTCGGACCCACCCTGCAAGTGATTATAGGTTCGTGTCCCTGGGGATGGAACGCGCCCACACTTAAAGCTTGACAGAGCCATGGAAACCGATAACCTGCATCACGAGGGCTACATTTTGATGCACAACCGGCGTGGTAAATCTTCGGTTATTTCGTTTGGCCTGGCAGTCTCGTTATTCGCGGTCTCTGGATGCAGCAGAAATCCAAACGACAGCCAGATCGCGGCACAGGTCAAGAGCCAGCTCGCTGCCGACTCCGCGCTGCAGGGCCAGCCCATCACGGTGACAGCGAACCATGGCGTGGTGACCCTGGAGGGGACGGTACCAGGACAGGGATCGCGCGAGCTTGCCGGCAACGATGCCGCGCGAGTTAAGGGCGTTCGCACGGTGCTGAACAATCTTTCGGTCGGCTCGGCGCAGCAGCACGGTGCATTCCATGACGGGCGGCGTGAGGGTGAACGAAATCCCAATTCGGGCGACGCGATGATGAACGGGCGGCCGATCCGGAGCTATTCCAGCGCACCGCCGCCTCCACCGCAATCTGCTGCGCCTCCGCCAGGTCCGGCGCAACCTCAGCAACAAACCTTTGTTCTTCCAGCGGGAACCAAGATCCGGGTGCGGCTTGCGCAGACGCTCTCGACCAAGCATAGCCGAACGGGAGATCCTTTCTCCGGCACGGTAGCCAGCCCGGTGCAGGTAAACGGGGAGACAGTTATCCCCGCCGGAGCCAACGCCAGCGGCACGGTGATCCAATCCAAAAGCCAAGGTCGCTTTGCCGGTCAGGCGGTTTTGGCAGTCAGACTCGACAGCATACGCGTCGACGGTGGGACTTACCAGGTGCAGACGAGTCGCGTAGAACGTATTGAGAAGGGCAAAGGAGAGCGTTCAGCCATCCTGGCCGGAGGCGGTGCCGGTCTCGGAGCACTGATCGGCGGTCTGGCCGGAGGTGGCGAGGGTGCTCTGATTGGCGGTCTGGTGGGCGGTGGCGGTGGCGCTGCAGGAAGCGCGTTTACCGGCAGCCACGATCTTCTGCTGCCTGCGGAAAGTATCCTTACCTTTGATCTGGACCACTCGGTCGCCGTACAGTGACTTCCCTCTGGAGGGAATCGCGCATGATTCTGCGTGACTCCCTTCCGCGCAAGCTCGGGCTACAACAGATCCGTAACGGGCTTCCAGTTTTTGCCCTGTGACTCCGCGACAGGCTGGCACGTCAACATTCCTTCCAGAGTATTCACGCCATCCTGCAGTCCGCTGTCGGTGTGGATCGCCGCCTTCGCTCCCAGTTTTGCCAACCGCATGACATAAGGGAAAGTTGCGTTGGTCAGGGCGAGCGTGGAAGTATTCGGTACGGCTGCGGGCATATTGGTAACGCAGTAGTGCACCACGTCGTCCACTACGTACGAAGGATCGCTGTGGGTTGTCGGACGTGCCGTCTCAATGCATCCACCCTGGTCGATTGCAACGTCTACGATCACCGCTCCTTTTTTCATCCTGGATACCATTTCGCGAGTAACAATCTTGGGGGCCGCCGCGCCCGGAATCAGCACTCCTCCGATCACGAGATCAGCCTCGCGAGTCGCGTGGCCAACGTTATAGGAGTTGGACGCCAGCGTGTAGATCCGGCCATTGAAGATGTCGTCCAGTTCGCGCAGACGATTCAGATTCAAATCAACCAGCGTGACCTTGGCACCCATTCCCATCGCGACCTTGGCCGCATTGGTGCCCACGATTCCGCCGCCGATGATGCAGACATTCCCCGGAGGAACACCTGGAACGCCGCCAAGGAGCACGCCGCGTCCGCCCTTTTCCTTTTCCAGATAGGCCGCTCCAACCTGCACGGACATCCGGCCCGCGACTTCCGACATGGGGGTCAGGAGTGGCAGCGTGCCCGCTTTATCGCGTATGGTTTCATATGCGATCCCGGTTACCTTCTTCTCAAGCAGCTTAGCTGTCAGCGCGGGTAGCGGCGCAAGGTGCAAGTACGTGAACAGCACCAGGCCTTCGCGGAAGTGCCCGTATTCTTTTTCCACGGGCTCTTTGACCTTGACGATCATGTCGGCCAGCCGCCAAACGTCATACGCAGAGCCGACAATCTCGGCCCCGGCGGACTGGTACTCATCGTCAGGCATGGCCGATAGCTCACCAGCTCTGGTCTCGACAAGCACTTTATGGCCGGCTTCCACCAGCGCCTTGACACCTGCCGGCGTCACGCCGACGCGGCTCTCGTGATCTTTCACTTCCTTCGGAACACCAATAATCATGCTTGCTTCCTTCTTGTTGGTCGAGTGCTTGCAGCAGAC
>DASSZI010000005.1:0-3618 GCA_035713565.1 Acidobacteriaceae bacterium
CAGAAAACCGACCCACGGGGCCGTGGGATGATGCGCCGGTGAACCCGTCCTAAGACGGTGGGAACCCGCCGAGGCTCTTTAGGCG
The DNA here is from genome assembly GCA_035713565.1 of Acidobacteriaceae bacterium. GTDB lineage: Bacteria > Acidobacteriota > Terriglobia > Terriglobales > Acidobacteriaceae > JAKAAZ01. The sequence continues at coordinate 86 of DASSZI010000005.1, forward strand.
TTCCGGACTGGCGGACAGCACACCGAGCCGAGATGTTCGAGTCAAGTCCCCTGTTCGATGAATGTAGGTTCAACCAGCGTTGACCACCCTACCTGCTTTGCAGGCCGGTTTCTACATGGATGCTAACCGGCAACCCGGCGCTTGGCAAGCATGGCGTGATGGAGATCACAACGACCCGTCTCGCCGTCCATTACTCAGGAGTAACCGGTTTTTCGGTGCGCGGCCGCTTCCGCCTGCTCCGCCTCGGTTTCCGATGACGGCCACGCGATGGTGAGGAGCAACGCTGCCTCGCTCCGGGCGGCCACTCCGTGGGGCGCTCTGGCCTCCAGGTCTGCCAGCATTCCAGTCGAGAGCTGATGTTTCGTATTCTCCACCGTCAACTCAATTTCGCCCTCCAGAACCTGCAACGAGAGGCGGCCGTCGGCGTGATGCTCACGGAGACGCGCACCGGCGCGGAGCGCCATGAGCACAATCCGCAATGTATTGGTTTTCACCAGAGTAGTGGAACTCACCTCAGCACCGCGAGCGCGAATCTTCTTTATTTCCCCACTCAAATCAATCTTCTCCATGGCCAAAGCTCCTTCCAACATTCAGATGCCGAGTACCCCGTTCAAGCCGCGTATGTTGCAGTTTGATTGGAGTGATGAGCCGCTCATTCCTCCCGCAGAACCTGAATCGGATCGATCGAGAGCACGCGCCGCGCGGGAATCCATGTGGCCAGCGCACCGACCAGCATCATCGTCAGCACCACACCGGCCAGCACCAGCGGATCGTTCGGCGTGGCCTGATACACGATGCTGGCCAGCAGGCGGCTGGCGGCGACTCCGGCGATCAAGCCGGCGCACGAGCCAAAGGCCAGCAGCGTGACAGGCCGCCGCAGCGCCGCACCAAGAACTTGCCGATGCGGGGCGCCCAGTGCCACCCGAATCCCCAGCTCCCGCATACGACGGCTGACCGTATAGGAAGCGAGGCCAAAAATGCCGGTGATCGACAGCAGTATCCCCAGACCGCCGAACACGCCCAGCGCCACTGTAGCCACATGCGCGGGGAGCAGCATAAGGCCCAGCGAGTCCTCCCAGCTACCCAGGTTGGAGATGGGCACATCAGGATCCAGGCGACGGATTGTATTGCGAATGGCTGGCGCCAGGATTTGCGAACCTTTCCAGGATCGAACCAGCAAAAACGTCACTGGGTCTGGATTTTGCAGGATCGGCAGGAATAGCGCGGGTGAGGGGGCCTCACTGACAGACTCGTATTTTCCGTCTTCCACAATCGCGACGATTTCCATCTTCTTGCCCTGAATTTTGATGTATTTCCCGACCGCGTCTTCAGTACCAAACAGTTTCCGGGCAAAGGTCTCATTGATGATGGCAACCTTCGGAGCTTGCGCATCGTCCTGCGCGGTAAAGTTGCGGCCGGCCACAATTCTGCTTCCCGCGGCCGTCAGATACCCCGGCGACACCCGGTAGTAGTCCGTTCCGAACTTTTCGTTCTTGATGCTCAAGTCCACCGTGTCCGCTGTAAAAACGCCTGTATGCGAGCTATACAAGCTCAACGGAATCGAGCTCGAATAGCCAACCGCGGTCACCCCGGGCAGCCGGGCAGCCTCCTCTGCCAGTCGTTTTTGGAACTGGTCTGCGGTGCCGTCTTTGTACCCAGCCAATTGCAGGTTCACGGTCGCCAGCGTCACTCCATTGGGGTCGAAGCCGAGGTTCGCGTGCAGCGTACGGCTTAGACCGCGCACGGCGACCAGAGAAGCTGTCACCAGCAGGCAGCAGATGGCGATCTGAAATCCAAGCAGTAGATCGCGAAAGGCCCATTTACGACCCACGGTCATCGTGGTGGCGCCGCTCTTGATGGCCTGGTTCGGGTCCGTCTTCCAAATCTGTCGCAGCGGCACCGAACCAAACAGAACTCCGGCGGCGACGGAAACCAGAAATGCAAAGAGAAAGACGAGCCTGTCCGGTTCGACGACCACCCGAATGGGAAACTCCGTCGTCGGCTGCCAGTTGCTAAGTGCGCGCAGCCCGGCGATGGACGCGACACATGCCGCAACGCCTCCCAGACCGGAAAGCACGACCGCTTCCGTCAACAATTGCCGCACCAGCCTTGCACGTCCCGCTCCGACCGCCACGCGGATCGCCAATTCCCGCGCCCGGTCCGCCGTTCGCGCAGCGAACAGGCCGCCAAGGTTGGCGCACGCTGCCAGCAGCACCAGCCCTGCCAGCAACATCACACCCAGTAGGAATGCTTTGACGGGCCCACCCAGGATATCTCCCAGAAAGCCAGGCTGCGTCAGCTCAAACGCCAGATTGTTTTCCGTTTTCGGATATTCCCTGGCAAGTTCGTGGGCAATCGCGTTCAGATTGGCCGTCGCGGCGGCAACGGAGGTTCCCTGCTTCACTCGGCCCACAATAAATAGGTCTTGCTCACCCCGATCGTTGATCCAGTCGTAGCCCTCGATTTGCGCCTGGTTCATTACGGGGACAAAAACGTCCGGGTGAAAAAAACGCTCTGTCCCCACAAACCCTTCCGGCGCCACGCCCAGCACCGTATAGGGCACTTTGCTCAGACGGATGGTGCGGCCCACGATCGTCTTGTCGCCGCCAAACCGATCGCGCCAGCAGTTGTAGCTGAGCACTACATACGCGCTCGCGCCCGGAGCAGTGTCGTCGGCCGGATGAATCAATCTTCCCAGATACGGACGTACACCCAGCATCTCAAAGTAATTGCCGCTGACCTCGTAACCCCAGACAGGCTGCGCGCCATTTGGGGTTTCCATCCCTATATTCGCGAACCGGTACATTGCCAGAGCGGAAAACGTCGTATTGCGGTCCCGTAGATCCCGATAGTCCGGGTAGGAGTTGGCTAGGGTGGTAAAGCCCTCCTCGTGCGGATGCTGCAGGATGAACACACTTTTGGCCTCTGGAAAATTCAGGGGCCGCAGGATCAGGGAATTCAGTACGCTGAAGATCACGACATTCGCGCCGATGCCGAGCGCCAGCGTCACGATGGCAGTGAGCGCAAATCCGGGCGACTGCCGCAGTCTGCGGAGAGCGTAACGAATATCGTAGAAAAGCGTCTGCATGGCTGACTCCTGTCGAATCGCGGGCGAGCGCCGTGATGAGCCTGTTACGAAATGTTCACGGGCAAAGTTCTCAGGCGAGCTCAGTGCGTAATTTGCTCCACTGGCCTCCAGGGGAACGAAAGATGGAATGCACGCCGACAGCCGAACCTCGATGCAGCTAACTAGCTGATAATGTTGGTTGGGCTACCGACGGGGGTGCCGGAAAGTGTCCGGAATCGACAATCGCTGTCCAGAAACGGACACTCTACGGACAGCTCTGGGTTACTTGCTCACGCTTGGATTCCCGACGGGCTGCTCCTCGCCCCGCTGTGCCTGTGCCAGCATTTTCTTCAGCAGGCCCGCCATATCTGCTCCCCTCATCATGTCCACCGGCATCAGCACCCCCTGCGCATTGATGATGAAGTACTGCGGCAGAGCACGTACGCCGAAGGTAGTCGCCATAACG
>DASSZI010000006.1:0-5908 GCA_035713565.1 Acidobacteriaceae bacterium
TGTGGCAACTGGAAAATTCCCCACTCCGCCTGCTGCGCTTTTTCCTGCGAGGCACCTGGGTGGATCCGGTGTTGTTTCCGCTGGCGGTCACGGCCTTTGTTGCGGCGCTGGCGCGGCTTCGTTTTCTGTGGCGCGACACACTTTTCACTACCGCCTTTTTATGGGAGGCGGGATACGCAGCTTTCATCGTCTTTCACTACGACGGCCCTCCGCGGTACTTCGTCGCGATGATTGTGCCCACTGTATGGCTGGCCTTGATTTTCATGGAATGGCTGTGGCATCGCCAGAGACAGGCTGCTTTGATTCTGGGCACCTGCGCCGCCATCTCTGTTTTATGGAATCTGAGTTTGATTGGAATCTACGTGAGCCATCCTCGCTATCGACTGGTGGACGCGGCGCAAGCAATCAAGAGCACCGTGGAAGGCCAATCAAGCTCACCCTTTCAGCCGCTCGTCATTGGCCGCGGAGCGGATGAGCTTTCTCTGCTGAGTGGAGGTCTGCCCACAATGGATAGCGATGGCGCGATGCCGCTGGCCGAGAAGCTGGATGTTTATCGGCCAGGGTGGTTTATGGACTGGTCCGGCGACGTGCCGCTGCGGATGGCGACAGTGGCCAGCAAACGCGACGTGGTTCCCAAACAAACCTTCACCGTCCTAAGCTCTTCACGATTCGCAACGATCACCCTCTACCGGCTATTGCCGAGGCGGCAAACTCTACCGCGATAACTGCCTTAGATGTGGCAGTTCGCCATGCCGCGTTTTTCCAGATATTTCTGGTGGTACTCCTCCGCCGGCCAGAAGGTCACTGCTGGCACAATTTGTGTGACGATCGGCTGCGAAAATTTCCGCGCAGCGGTCAAGTGTGCGATGGCCTCGGTCGCCGCCTCTCGCTGCTCCGGCGAGTGATAGAAAATCACGGAACGGTATTGCGTTCCGTGGTCGGGCCCCTGGCGGTTCAACTGCGTGGGATTGTGGGCGCTAAAGAAAACGTCAAGAAGTTTCTGGTAGCTGACCCGCTCCGGATCATAGGTGACTTCCAATACCTCGGCATGGCCGGTACGGTCCGTACATACTTCACGATAGGTGGGATTGTCCAACGTGCCGCCTTCGTATCCGACCTTCGTGTCGAGTACTCCGGCGATTTGATCGAAACTCGTCTGCACTCCCCAAAAACATCCCGCTCCAAACGTCGCTTTTTCCATCGCAATTTCCCTCAGCTTTATTATCGACCACGCCCGATTGGAATGAACCTGCTGAATCTCACTCTAGCCGCAAAGGCGCGGCTCAAATGGGGCACCCGCCGCAAGCTACTTAGCCGGCCTGCCCATCGGGCGCCGAGCTTTCGAGCGGGCGGCGTTCTTCACTCCGGGTTGCTTTTTCGCTGCGGCCCCCGGCGTGCGCGCGGTGGAAGGCGTTGGCATTTTGACGGCGCGATAGAGTTGCATCACTTCCTGGGGTGTCAATTCGCGGTACTCGCCGGGCTCCACATTCAAGATCAGCGGTCCATAACCTACGCGGCGAATCTTTTCCACATGGTGGCCGACCTCTTCAAACATTTTTCGCAACTGCCGATTGCGGCCTTCGGTAATGGTGATCTCATACCAGGGATTGTCGCCCTGACGGAACAGACGGACCCTGGCGGGCGCAGTGCGAACGCGGCCCTCTTTGGAGTCCGGAGCGCCGAGCGGAATCGATACGCCGCGCCGCAATGCGTCGATGGCGGCCTCGCTCGGTACACCGCTAACCTTCACCAGATACGTCTTTGCAACATGTGAGGCGGCCCGGGTGAGTGCATTGGCGAGCGCTCCATCGTTGGTCACCAGCAGCAGCCCTTCACTGTAATAATCCAGGCGGCCCACGGGAAACATGCGCAGCCGAATGCGAGAGAAGAACTGCATCACGGTGGGCCTTCCCTGTGGATCGCTGGCTGTGGTGACAAATTCTTTCGGTTTGTTCAGCATGTAGTAGCGATGCTCGTCCGCTGCGTGAATCAGCTTGCCGTCCACGCGAACGTGGTCATGCATGGGATCGGCTTTGGTCCCCAGTTCCGTCACAATTTGCCCGTTGATTTGCACGCGGCCTTGCACGATAAACTCTTCCGCTTTGCGGCGCGAGGCGACTCCCGCGCTGGCAAGAATTTTCTGCAGGCGTTCAGGGTGGCGCTGGATGTCCGGCCGTTTTGTCTGCGCCTCAGAAGCGTCGCCGGATTCAGCTCTCGCGGCTTCCTCCTGTGGTTCCGCCGCGGGGGCGAGCTTTACTTCCTCTTTTGAACGCTTCAAAAAATCGCTCCATTCTCTTCTTCACCAGCCATCGATTCACTCGACGATTTTTCTTCCTCCGGTACAGCGGCAGCAGATGCCGATTCCTCGACTCCCTTGTCTGGAGCAAACTGCGGCTCCTCGGAGCCTTCCTGTTCAGGCTCCGAGATTTCGGCAGCCATCTTCTCAAACTCTTCCATGCTGGGCAGTTCGCTCACGTCCTTCAGCCCGAAGCGGAGAAGAAATTCCTTCGTGGTCTTGTATAAAATGGGCCGTCCAATGACCTGCTTGCGCCCAGCGGTGGTGATCAGCTTGCGCGCCATCAGGCTGCCGAGGACGCCGGCAGTATCGACGCCGCGAATTTCACTGATTTCCGGCGCAGTGACGGGCTGCTTGTACGCGACGACGGCCAACGTTTCCAGCGCCTGCAAGGAGAGCTTCATTTGCGGCTTCAGGCTCTTCACGAAGGAGCGCACGGCATCGTGGTATTCAGCCTTGGTAGCAATGCGATAACCGCCTGCAATCTCGCGAATCTCCATGCCACGTTCGCCGTCGGCGTATTCGGTGATCAGGCCTTCAATAATTTGCTGAATCGCGAGCCGCGCCTGGCGATCGCGAAGGCGGGACTGCCTTTTAGCTTCGACATCTTCCATGGGCAGCGTAGCCTGATTGTCGGGGAGAGAATTGCCCTCTGGCTCCGGCGGCGCAGAACGATGGGTGGAGTCCTCTTCCGTGACCGATACCTTCATGTTGCCGTCCGGAGGTTCGGGCAGAACGAAAGGAAGACTGACAGCCGTCACGGACGCGAGCGCCTCCTCGGCAAAGATTGACGCAAGCTGGGCCAGCGTGACGGGCTCATCCGCAGCGTAGATGACAGCTTCAATTTTGGCTTTCAGGCTCATCGTTCTTCAGGAGTTCCTAGAATACCAATCGCTTGCCCAACATATCTTTCCAGCGCATATCAGCACAATCGAGAGCCGGTGAGTCGGAGAGACTTTCAACTCCAGTTATCCTCTACTCAACGCCAATCGTCGCGACCTTCCATCATGGCGGAGTCGAAATTGTCATGCTTCTTGACGTAGATTTCGCTAAAGCTGCCGCCCTGCCTCAGCAGGATGGCCTGCAGGCGGACCAGTTCAAGCAGCGCCAGAAAAGTGCAGATCAGTGCCCGTTCCGATTGGACGTTCTGCAGCAGCCGGCGAAGCCCGACGGGACGGTCCTCCATGACGAGACGCCGTCGAACGTAGTCGATCATCTGCGCCACGGTCACAGCTTCCTCGTTCACATCCAGCACGGGCCGCTTTTTGGCGCGGTCGAGAATTTCACGGAACACCCGTACCAGATCCACTGTGTCCGCGGCGATTTCCGGCTCGGTTCCGGCATCTTCACGGAAATCGCGAATCGCAGGGTTGGTCCAGGACGATTCTTCCAGCATCTGCTTCTGTAGCAGCATCTGCGCAGCACTTTTAAAGCGCTGATGTTCGAGCAGGCGCTCCACCAGTTCGCGACGCGGGTCGTCTTCCGTTGTGTCGTCGGTGCCGTCGTCTTTGCGCGGCAACAGCATCTTGCTTTTGATGTGGATGAGCAGCGAAGCCATGTAGATGAACTCGCCCGCGCCGTCCACGTCGGACTCCTTCAGCGTCTCCACATACGAGAGGAATTGCGCGGTGATGCGCGCCATGGGTATGTCGTAGATGTCGATATCCTGCTTACGAATCAGGTCGAGCAGCAGATCGAGCGGGCCGTCGTACACCTGACCGACCATGACGGCGAAGGGAAAAGTGCTTGCCTCTTCCTGAGCAGCCCGTTTTCCGGCAGCTCGTTCGGCGGCCCTTTCCGCGGCGTCCGGCTTTTTGATCGAAGGCGGCGCGAAGGGCGGATCGGCGGGCAAATGGAGCTGCTCGGCTGGCGCGGGGTCGCCCGAATCGGCCTCGCGCGCCTGCTGCGGGCCCCCTTGTTGCTCTTCCATCATCGCGGTGTGCCTGTGGGTGAGTTGGCCGGAGCCAGGTGCATGGCCTCGCGTACCTGCTGCATGGTCACTTCGGCACGCGCACGGGCGTTCGCTGACCCCTCCTGCAGAATATTCCAAACGTCGCCAGGCTTCGATTCATACGTCCGGCGACGCTCCTGGATTGGCGCAAGTTCGGTAACCACGCCGTCGGCGAGCCAGCGCTTGCATTCGATGCATCCAATGCCTGCCGTGGTGCAGCCCTCGCGCGCCTTCTGTTGTGTTTGCTCCGAGGAAAAGATTTTATGCAGATCGAAAACGGGACATACGTCGGGATTGCCGGAATCGCTGCGGCGAATGCGCGCCGGATCGGTCACCATGGTCTTCAATTTGGCGCGAATTTCCGACTCAGGGTCGGAGAGCAGGATTGTGTTGCCGTAGCTCTTCGACATTTTGCGGCCATCCGTACCCGGCAGCTTGGGAGAAGGCGTGAGCAGATGTTGCGGTTCGGGTAAGACCTCCTCCCCTTCCCATCGCGCTACAATCATCGGCCTCTTATCTGGGCGCTTTCCAAAGTCTCTTTGCTTCCGACCGCCTCTGGGATAGAAGAAATTAAACCTTCGCGCCACTTCTCGTGTCAGCTCGACATGCGCCACCTGGTCCTGGCCGACAGGAACGAAGTCCGCCTGATAAATCAGAATGTCCGCCGACTGCAGCAAAGGGTAGCCCAGAAACCCATAGGTGCTCAGGTCTTTACCGCCCGCAGCCACGTCGCCGATTTGCTGCTGCTGCTCCTTGTAACTGGGCACGCGCTCCAGCCAGCCCAGCGGCGTAATCATGGAAAAGAGCAGGTGCAATTCCGCGTGCTGCGGCACCCACGACTGGACGAAAATCGTGCACCGCTCGGGATCCAGCCCGGCACCCAGCCAATCCAGTGCAACCTCAAGAACGTTCTCTTTCACGCGCGAGGTGTCGGCGTAGTCGGTGGTAAGCGCATGCCAGTCCGCGATGAAAAAGTAGCATTCATACTGGTGCTGCAGCCGCAGCCAGTTGTACAGCGCGCCCATGTAGTTGCCCAGGTGCAGCTTTCCTGTAGGGCGCATGCCGCTGAGCACTCGCTGGCGTTGGAGTTTTGCTTGTGTCGAATCGTTCATAATATCGCGTAGATTGCGTGGCAGACTTTGCATCGGCACCGCACGCGGAACCCATGGGTGTGTCCTTGGGCAACCTGATCTCTCGATGGTATCGGAAGTGCGCGGCTACATGGTGATAAGAATGTGGTTGAAGACCGCCAGCATGGGGTTCACAATCGCGAAGATGAACCGGCCGCCGAAAAAGAACATTAAGACTAGACCGATCATGCCGATCGAGTCATAGACGCGCAGCCAGTTGTACGGCAGAAGGTGGCGCAGCACATGACTGCCGTCGAGCGGCGGAAGCGGGATCAAGTTGAAGGCCATCAGCATAAGGTTGATCAAGACTGCGTAATAAAGCAGCAGGGTCAAGGGAAACAGCACCGGACTGCCTTGCATGACAGTGGGATCGACTGCCCCCATCTGAGCGCCCATTACGGCATTCAGCACTGTGACAGGATTAACAAACTTGAGCAGCAGCAGAAGGACGAGCGCCGCCGTTGCCGTGAGCAGGTTGCTTGCCGGACCGGCAAGGGTGGTCAGGATGTCGTCCCGACGGATGTTTTTGAA
>DASSZI010000007.1:0-2391 GCA_035713565.1 Acidobacteriaceae bacterium
CGACACCTTTGGCACCGGGACGTTGCCGGCGCAAGAACTGCAGCAACTGGTTCGCGCCAATTTCCGGCTTACTCCTAAGGACATTATGGATACGCTGGATCTTCGCCGGCCGATTTACCGCAAGACAGCCGCCTACGGGCATTTTGGCCGCAACGATGCGGACTTCACATGGGAAGCTACCGACAAGGCTGCCGCTCTGCGGGAACAGGCTGGAAGCAGGAAGACCGTGGCTGCGAAGTAGTTCACCGGGAACGGAAAAGAGAAGAGGGCGGGCAGACCACGACGGTCTGTCCGCCTTTTTTTCCTATAGAGGACAGGTTGAAAGTTTGACGGCAAGATTCGGAGTGCGGACTGGTTCGCCGCCGTGGAAAATGGAAGCATGATGCTACCGGGTGCCGCTGCAATGTTGGAATCGGCTCTTCCCCTGTCCAATGCCGCGTTGGATACTTCAGCAGCCAAGGACAACGATCGCTGGCAAGCGGTTTTGAGGAGAGACCCGCAAGCGGACGGCAGATTTGTTTACGCCGTTCGAACAACGGGGATTTTCTGCCGCCCTTCCTGCCCCAGCCGCAGGCCCGCGCGCGGTAACGTGGTTTTCTTCTTAGTGCCGGAACATGCCCGCCTCGCCGGATATCGCGCCTGCATCCGATGCGCGCCAGAGTCGATGCATCCGCTGACGGCGCGCCTTTTGGCTGCATGCAGCTATCTAGACCGTGTCCACGAAAAGGTTCCCACGTTGAGCGAAGTGGGGCACGAGGCTGGGGTGAGCGGATATGCATTGCAGCGGCTCTTTCGCCGCGTGCTTGGAGTAACGCCGCATGAATACTACGCCACGCGGCGAGCCCAGGACTTCCGCCACCAGTTAAGGACAGCGAGCACCGTCACGGCGGCCATTTACCAGGCGGGATTTGGATCGTCCAGCCGGGTGTATGAGCAACGGGCCGGTATGCTCGGAATGAACCCCGGAAAGTACCGCAAAGGAGCCGCGGGCCAGCGGATTCGCTACACGACTGCAATATCGCCACTGGGGCGAATTCTGGTCGCCTCCACGACGCGCGGACTGTGTGCTGTAGCGTTTGGAGAGACGGAGGAAGAGTTGGTGGCGGGTCTGCTTCGCGATTTTCCGAACGCCGAGGTGGAGTTGGACAGCGCGGCCCTTGCTGCGAATTTGGCAGGGGTTCTGGCGCTTTTGCAGGAACATCCCACTGCGAGCCCTTTGCCGGTAGATGTGCGGGCGACCGCGTTTCAGCGGCGGGTCTGGGAGGCGCTGCAGCAGATACCCTTCGGGGAGACACGTTCGTACTCCGATCTTGCCAGGTCGCTCGGGCGACCGGAGGCGGTGCGGGCTGTCGCCCGGGCTTGTGGCCAGAATCCGGTCGCGATTGTGGTTCCGTGCCACCGCGTCATCGGCAAAGACGGCCAGATGACCGGCTACCGGTGGGGCATCGAACGCAAGCGGCAGCTTTTAGAGCAGGAGCGGAGATCGGCTGCCAAAAATGCCGGCTGCTAGCCGGGCCGCGGAGATGATAGGCTTGAGTGAAAGGCCAGCGCCGATCTGTTCCCGCATTTCCGGAAGTTTCATAAGCTTGCCGCCCGTTTCCCCAAACGCATTCAAACCTAAGAAGAATGGATTTTTATGGCTACCTCTACTACCGTTCCGTCCGATGTTAAAAACCTGGATCTGGCCGAGCAGGGCAAGCGCCGCATTGAATGGGCGAACCAGTCTATGCCGGTGCTGCAGACGATTCGCAAGGAATTCATCAAGAATCAGCCTCTCAAAGGAATTCGCGTGTCGGCTTGCCTGCATGTCACGAGCGAGACCGCGAATCTGATGATTACGCTGCGTGACGGCGGCGCTGACATTGCGCTCTGCGCATCCAACCCGCTATCGACCCAGGATGATGTGGCGGCGTCGCTGGCGCGGGATTATGGCATTGCGACCTATGCGATCAAAGGCGAGGACAACGACAGCTACTATGCGCATATCATGTCTGCGATCGACCATAAGCCGCAGCTGACCATGGATGACGGCTGCGATCTCGTCTCCATCCTGCACACCAAGCGCAAGGATGTTCTGGAAGGCGTTCTGGCGGGCACGGAAGAGACGACGACGGGCGTGATCCGGCTGCGCGCCATGGCCAAGGATGGAATTCTGAAGTATCCGGTGATCGCGGTGAACGATGCGCTGACCAAGCATATGTTTGACAACCGCTATGGCACCGGGCAGTCCACTCTGGATGGCGTCATCCGCTGCACCAATGTGCTGCTGGCGGGTTCGCGCTTTGTTGTGGCCGGGTACGGCTGGTGCGGACGCGGACTGGCGTCGCGGGCGCGCGGCATGGGCGCGGATGTCATTGTGACCGAAATCGATCCAGTACGGGCCATTGAAGC
>DASSZI010000008.1:0-35634 GCA_035713565.1 Acidobacteriaceae bacterium
GAATTATGTGCTCGGCAACAGCTGTATTTGGGAGGTAGGGCGTGGCCTGTATCAGATGACCCGGCGCCCGTACGTTTCAGGTGGATTCTTCTTGTTAATGGGTTATATGTACGCATTGGTGTCCCGAGCCAGGTCAGGCGTGCCGGCACCTGTTCGCATGCAGGTTCGGCAGGAGCAGCATAGGCGGATTCGCACTCTTCTTTTTCAGCGGGACAGCATCGGGTGAGCGTCTCGCCGATAGAGATGACTGTGCCGCAATTCGAGCCGGCCTGAGCCGCATGCTCTATCAGTCCTCGGCCGTGCATAGCTCAATCTATTCTATGGGAAGCTTTGTGTCGGCTCGTTTCCGTTCGAGAACCAGTGGGGCAACCAATAAAACTTAAGCTTCTTGAAGCGAATCAACAATCAGCAAAATGATCAATAGTTCATCAAAAGTTATAGGGGCAAAAGCTCCGGTTGCTCCTCGAATCGAGTGGGCCTGGTTCCGAGTGCGGCAAGCATGCAGGCGGTCCGTAGTGCTGGCTGTAAGTGCAATATACGCAGCGCTACGATTGCCAAGGGTGTGTCTTAGCAGGACCTCAAGAAGAGGGAATTGGATAGTTCTTTACTATCATTCCGTCAAAGATAAGGACCGGCAGCGGTTTGCGGCACAGGTCGCCCTGATTGCAAAGCACTCGAAGGTTGTTCCGGCTTCCTATCAGGGCTATCCTATTCCCGGCGAGCGTCTTGTATCCCTTACTTTTGATGACGCCTTTGTTTCCGTGGCTCGGAACGCACTGCCAGCAATCGCACAAGAAATGTGCCACATGACCATCTTCGTGCCTACAAAGTATCTTGGGCGCTCCCCGGAATGGGTCGCCAACAGCCTGCATGAAGACACCGATGAAAAGATTATGAGTGCCGTGGAGCTGTGCTCTCTACCTCCAGATCTGGTTGCCTTTGGGTCTCATTCCGTCACGCACACCAGGTTTGCAGCACTGACTGCCGAGGAGCGGAGGAAGGAGCTTGTTGAATCGAAGTCACGCATGGAAGAAATCCTACAACGGCCGGTAACTATGTTCAGTTACCCGTATGGCGAGGGGCTCCCAGGTGATGTTGAGCTTGCGACGGCGGCTGGATATGACCACGTCTTTACAAATGTCCCTGAAGTTGCGTCAGAAAGTAGAGTTCCGTACCAGTATGGTCGCGTACCAGCCAGTGCCACAGACACACGGCTCGAGATGATCCTAAAGCTCAACGGCGCCTATGGGTGGTTGCCGCGGGCAATTCGCGTGAAGCGAGTTCTGCGGGCGTTTATCCGAAAAGAGCTGGCTGTTATCCTCCAAACCTTTTCGAGCGCAACGCACACATAACACGAAGTTAGCCCGATGCAGTCGTTAGGGTTGCATGATCGGGGCCAGCGTATGCCTTGAAGCTGCAAGAAATGACAGTCACGATAAGAAGCAAGGCGTACAGCATCGATATGAAGTCGGTCTCCATAGAGAATCTGGAGTCCCGGTTTATTCAGCCCGGCTTCGGCTTTGGTTCTGGTTTCTCCCGAAACTTCTGAATGGACTGAGCCATGCCGCCAACCAGCTCGATCCAGAAATGCCGGCGTTGGACGCGGCCGACCAGGGATTGTTCCAGCTGGATTTCATCACGATCTTGGCTCGCCAAATCAAGGAGTATCAATCTGTGAAAATTTGGGTGGATATCGCCACTTCTCCGCAGGTATTATTCTTGCGCCCGATTATTGCTGAGTTGCGCGGGCGAGGACACGAATTGCTAATCACCACACGTAATTCCACCGAAACCGTTCCTCTCGCTGACCGCCTTGGACTCTCCCACACAGTAGTGGGCTCACACGGCGGTCGCACAATGCTCGGAAAAACGGGTGGACTCTCGCTCCGCGCGGCACAACTTGCTAGGATAGTGCGTCGTCAACACATATCCCTAGCGCTCAGTCACGGTTCCTACAGCCAGGCCATGGCGGCGTACTTTCTTGGCATTCCGCTGGTCACGTGCACAGACTATGAAGGGCACCCGGCCAATCACGTCCTATGTAGGGTTGCCAAGAAGATTCTAGTGCCCAACCTCTTCGATCCACCAAGCCTGTATCGGTTTGGAGCCTCACCCGGAAAAGTCGAAAGTTATGGAGGCCTGAAAGAAGATGTGTACTTGGCAGATTTTGTGCCGAATCCCGGATTCGCCGAGACGGCTGGCATTCCTTCGCACAACGTCGTAGTGACGATGCGGCCGCCCAGCCTTGTCGCGGCATATCACCGATTTAAGAACCCTCTGTTTGACGAATTGCTTACCTATGTTTTATCGCATCCGAACACTTTCGTGGTTTTGGTTCCGCGTGGTTCCGAACAGCGCCGACACTATGAACAAATGCAAGGATCGCGCATGCTGGTTCCAGCCAAAATTCTGGATGGCCCCGATCTCGTTTACCACTCGGACTTAGTCATCGGTGCCGGCGGCACAATGAACCGTGAGGCCGCTGCTCTCGGAATCCGCGTATATACGGTTTTCAAGGGAGCCATGGGCAGCGTGGACAAGCATCTTATCGCAAGTGGGAGGATGGTCCGCATCGAATCTAAAGACGACTTTGCAAGCATAAACCTATGCAAGAAGGTGAAATCTGCTTTTGTTCCTCGCGATGGCCGCCGGTTACTCAGTGAACTGGTGGACAAAATTGAGGCGGTCCGCGCTCAAACCCGTACGCAGGGCTACTCCGATTTGCGCATTCAGACGAAGTGAGCCGAGTGCGAATATTTCGCGACAGACGTTATGAAAGATTTTCTAAGACGTTCTTATTTGATCGTGGCCGTCCCCAGCTGCGACGCACTGGCATCTAGGCCTTCCTGCTCATGAAGGAAGCTTTTATGCGCGAAAACTGCAATATTGGAAATCGTTGCTTTCTGGAGTCACCGCGACCATCGAAGGGGACCTAACTAACAAAAAAGGACGAGCCTATTTGGCAAGGCGTTCCCTTGCAGGACTCGTTAACTCTTCTCTGTAGTTATTATGTTTACTCGCTCCCCGCCAGTGCAGGCAATCTAAACAGTCGATTCTAGCCTGTCGGAGGTGCAGTTGGTCCCGCGTTTATCAGCTCGCCTACAGGTATCTGAGTCTCCTATTCCCGGAGCGTTCGTTGTTCGATTGATTCGAAGGGGACAAAAATGAAAATACTCCATGTTGTTGGCGCGCGCCCAAACTTCATGAAAGCCGCGCCGGTTTTTAAGGCACTAGGAAAGTACCGGGAGGTTCGCCAGAACCTGGTTCATACCGGCCAGCATTATGACTTCAACATGTCAGACGTGTTTTTCCAGCAGCTTGGGCTGCCTGCGCCCGACATCAATTTATCCGTCGGTTCTGAAACTCATGCCAAGCAAACGAGCGAGATTATCGACAGATTTGAGTCGGTTGTGCTTACCCTCAAACCGGATATCGTTCTGGTTTACGGCGATGTGAATTCAACCGTTGGCGCGGCCCTCGTGTGTGCCAAACTGCTCGTTCCGGTAGCGCACATCGAAGCCGGGCTTCGATCCTTCGACCGCACAATGCCGGAAGAGATCAATCGACTACTCACCGATCAGATCTCGGACCTGTTGTTCACTCCGTCCGAGGATGGCAACCGGAATTTAAAGAGGGAAGGCATTGCGGAAGAAAAAGTACATCTGGTGGGTAATGTCATGATCGACACGATCGTTCGCATGTTGCCGAAGGCGATGGAGCAGATGCCGAAGGAGTTACCGGAACGTTACGTTCTGGTAACATTACATCGACCATCGAATGTAGATGACCTGGATTGGTTGAAGCTTCTGCTGAAATTGCTAGACGAAATGGGCCGTGAGATACCGATTCTCTTTCCGGTCCATCCCAGGACTCGGGAACGGATCAAGAATACCGGGATGGAGACGCGCCCTTGCAATCCCGGCCTCTCGTTATTGCCCCCCACGCCCTATCTTGAGTTTCTGGCGCTACAAAGTCGCGCGACAGTCGTTATTACGGATTCTGGCGGTGTTCAGGAAGAGACGACCTTCCTTGGGGTTCCTTGCTTAACTTTGCGCGAAAACACGGAAAGGCCAATTACCGTAAGCATGGGGACGAATATTCTTGTTGGTCGCGATCATGCTCGGCTACGCGACGAACTGGAGCGGGTGTTAGCTGGGCAGGTGAAGCGCGGCACTGTGCCACACCTGTGGGACGGGCATGCGGCAGAGCGGATAGCGCAAGTGATCATGGGGCCTCACCCCGAATTCAGCGAAGTCGCGTTCGGCGAGCTGCAGGCTACCCAGCGGTCTACAAGGAACAGTAGTTAATTTTTACGGCGCTGTCTCAAAACGCTCGGGCCTAGTAAACAGTTGCTCCACTTTTGGAGGCTCTGGAACTCGCCGGTCCTGTCAGGCATCCCATCGTCACCAGTCCTGGTGGAAGGTTGGTAACGCTGCACAGCCACTGTGGAAACAGCGGATCATCAACTGCTGTGCTGCTCGGTATCTGATAGCCGTACTCCGCCGCCGCTGGGTTGGTAGGCTTAAAATCGGCAATTACTGCAGCCATGCACGCCGGAACGCTGGAGTAGCCGCTACAGTGTGGCGCGCCGGGAGCTACGGGATTGGCAAACTTTGGGTTGGCGAAGGTGTTATCTGGGCCAAAGGCGAACCCCGTGCTTGGCGCGGTGACGGAGGTGTAGGTTCCACTTGCCGACCAACCCCAATCGTCGTATACGTGATCGCTGCCGTTAACCTCGTGAACAGCATAATCGTAAAGAGCGATTCCACTGCAGCCGGTGGAGGCGTCAGTTACAGCAAGGTCGTACAGCTCATGCACATTCAAAGCATTATTGATCTGGCTTTCACCGCAATAGATGCTGCCTGTTTCGTTCGTATCCCTGTTGTTGCCCCATAGAGTATTATGCGCGACGTAGATGCGGGCGTGCTGCGAACCGGCGCTATTGTCGAACACGTTCACACCACGACCCCCGTTGGCCACCAAAATATTGTTGGCAACCACAACCTGCGCAGCATAAGGAGTCGTATACCCGACCTGGCTTCCGTCGAGAGTATCGATAATAATGCCGTTGCCATCCGTAGGGGGACCTCCCCCACACGGGTTGGCGTCGATGTTTCCCCAGGAGAAGTTTCCTGCGAAATAGATGTGCGTTCCCGGCAGAGGATCCGACTCCACAGCCTCACCGACAGTGATACCGCTCGCACAGAACACACGCGTTTGAGCTGCGTTGTACGCAATGCTCCCAATTACTACTAGATAGTCCACGCTTGCATGGCCATTATAGCCGCCAGTGAACCCGTCACTGTAGCATCCATTCGCTATATCGTTGGCAAAGATGATGTGATGAATCGTCACGCCGGAAGAAGGCCAAGCAAGAAAACAGGCATTCGTATCCTGAGTTGTTGTGATTTCCCATCCCTGCACGCCCCAATAATCGGCACTGATGGTCATTCCGTTTGTATACGAACCACCAGCGCTGATTTTGCAGGTATCGAAGGCTGCGCATTTCAGCCAGGCGACATTGTTTCCGGTTGGGCATGTCACCGTCCCGAAAGTATGCTCAAAATTGGAAGCTGAATAATTACCCGGTGCCGCGATAATCACGTCTCCGCAGTTGACGGCATGATTCGGCGTCAGCCACGGCGTGGTAGCGGACAGGCCATTGTGCGAGTCATTCCCGCCGGCGGAGGCTGGCGCTAGGTAGTACGTAGTGCCAGCAGGTCGCAGAATGGTTATGGTGCCTGACGCGGACTGTTTTGGATTCCACACGCTGGTTGCTGTAACGGTGATCGTGGTAGAGGATGGCACTGCCGGAGGCGCAGTGTACAGGCCGCTTGGAGAGATCGTTCCGCAAGCCGTTCCGCTGCAGCCGGTTCCCGACACACTCCAGGTCAGCGCGGTATTGGAAGTTCCAGTGACGGAAGCCGCAAATTGCTGACTCGATCCAGTAGCAATTGAGACGTTTGCTGGAGTCACAACGATGACAGTTGGCGTGGATCGTGGCGAAGTCGGCGTGACGGAGAGAGTCAGCATCCTGTTGAGGTTGTTATTCAATGAATCGGACACAACGGCTTTAAAGCTATAGGTTCCTGCAGCCACAGGCAAACCCGTAAGATCGCCACTCGAGCGGATAGAGAAGCGCTCCGGCAGGGAGGGTCGACCGAAGCTCCAAATATCCGGAGGCTGGCCTCCGTTGGCAGCCAGGTGGACCCGATAGGTGGAGCCCGCCGTCGTGGTTGGAATGCTGCTTGTCATCATCCTGAGCGGCGGATAACAACGGGTGGATGGGCTATTTGGGAGTGCATTGATTGCGGCCGCACTGAAGACAAAAGCTAGTCCGGCCAGAGGATGGACCTTACGTAACATTCAGTCTCCATTCCGAGCAATTCCCGCGAATGGTCGGCGCCGGCAGTGTGGCTAAGGGACAATAGCAACGGGAATGGGGGACGTCGAAACCCCTGCGCATTTCCCACTTCTCCGTTCCCCTGACGGCGGCGGCTCGAACCGATCTGCTCAAAGTTCCATACCAGGCTTTCGGCCTTTGCTTGTCTCCAACGCTGTTTCTCAACAACCGCTCTTGCATCTCGCATGCCTCAACTTCATCCTGCAGTCAGGCCCGCGAAAAGAGCGGCTTTGTCCGGATGGATACTTTCACACAGCACGAAGCTATGCCTGATGCGTGATTGTGCAGATTGCATCTGGAGATGCCGGCCATGATGCTGTTTCGGCATTCAGGACCTATTGTTAAAGGGGCGTTATTGACGCCCCCCGTGGTAGCCGGCGAGGCTGCACGGTGCTCTGACGTCTCTCGCGATCCTAAGCAGCAGTGAGAAACTCTGCATTACGGGGAAGAAATAAACGCGCCTCCATCTGCTAAGGATCCAGTAGTTCGCCCAAATTCGATACGCCTGAATTTCATGCCGTAAATGTAAATATCGAGCTATTTCGCAGAAGTGTTCGCAGCATCCGAGCTTTTCTTTGCCGGTGCGGCCTTTTTAGTCTTCTTGCTCCGTTTCACAAGATGCTTCTTGTGCGTCTGAGTTGTTCTTGTGGGAACGTCCTGCACGGAACCTGACCTGGTGGCACCGCGTGTCACAGAGTATGTTCCCAAGCCGCTGTCCGTGGACGGCGTAGTGCTGGTCTGGCCGGTGCCCGTGGATGATGTTGTAGACGTTGAATTCGTCTGCGCAAGGCCCACGACGCACAGATTCAGAGAAGCGATGGCAAGCAACGCTGTCAACCTGATTCTCATTGTGTACTCCATTTATGGTCTGGATGACTTACAGCTCTTGCCGTGGGGGCGGCAGTGATTGCCACTATGATCGGCTGGAACTGCCTACGGGTCAATAGGTATTTCACGCATAATTTACCCGCGTTAGCGACATGACGCTGATGTCGTCCTGCTGGCCGAAGTTCTGGGCCGCATCGGCGACTTCCGCCGCAGTGGCCGACCTTTCTAGCATCTTCTGGATCCGATCAAATCCGAAGAGGCGGTTGCGATTATCCTGGGCTTCCGCGATTCCGTCGGACATGAGCACCAGTCTGTCTCCGGGCGCGACGCGGAAACTCATTACGGAGAACTCCGCGTTCTCGACCATTCCCAGCGGCAGAGCCCCCTCCATGGACAGTTCTGTTCCATTCAGATAAGGCGGCAGATGGCCCGCATTCGCCAGGACCGCGGAGCCATCCCGTGCAATGCGTAACGCGAGACAGGTCGCGTGGGCATGGCCACGGCCCCAGAGTCTTTCGTTCAGCATCCCCAACATCCCAAGCGGATCGTCATTGCGTCTGGCCTCCGTGCGAATGGCGCCTACGATCAAAGCCACCAGCATGCCCGCCTGCAGACCCTTGCCGGTGACGTCTCCCACGACGATCAGGACACCGCCATCAGTTGCGTGCGGCAGAATCTGGAAGAAATCGCCGCCGACTTCGCGCGCCGGGCGATACTCGCTTTCGATAATCAGCCCCGGCACATGCGGCAGTTCCTCAGGAATAAGGACCTTCTGCACCTCCTGGGCCTGCTTTATATCCAGAGCCAGCTCGCGCTGGTGGCGAATGGAGAGTAGGAGCCGACGCAGCAACAATGCGAAAATCGCACTTACGAGAACCACTTCCCGGATTTGGCTGATGGTGATTGAGATCCCGAAGGGAAACCAGCGGGTGCGGATATGCAGAGTCTGCAGCTCGGGCCAAAATTCGCCCACTCCGAACAGGGCTACGGCAGGCACTGCGAACCACCCCTCCCGCCCTTGTTTCCGAATTCCTTGAATGGTAATAAAAATTAGCAATCCTGCAAAAATAACCCGAATTCCCAAAGAACTGAGATGGAAGATCGCGCTGACTCGATACGGCACAACGGTGAACAACAGGCCGTCCCCCACGGCGCTTGAGAGCGCATAAAGCAGCGTCAGAAGGAGTATGGCTCTGGGCATCCACATGGGACGGCTTAGCCGGAACCAGACCCGCCACATCATGATCCAGCCTCCTATGGCGAAGGCGAAAAATAAAGCATTTTCAAGCAAGCTGGACTGGACAATGCCTTCGATCTGGGTCAAAGCAGCAACGACCACATCGGCATATCCGATGGCGGACAACAGGAGCGTTGCCCCCAGCCAGCGGTAGACCGGATCAACCCGGTCAAACAGAATCAGGCTGCAGGCCATGATTGCGAGCAGGAGATAAAGGATCGCCTCGCCTATATAGGACGCGGAGCTTCGTAAGAGTTCGAGCCATGCCAGTTCATAATGCCCCCGGACCACGCTCGCTTCTCCAATAAGCGGAGCGACATGAAAGCCCCCCGGATCGGACTCATAACTGAGTGTGTATGGATTCATCCATACGCGGAAAGCAAGTACTTGAGTCGGGGGACTTTCAGGAGAACTCACGCTTTTCCCGTCTGCTGGGGCCGGAATTGAAAAGATTTGCGGCTGACTGTTATAGGTCGTCGGCGTGCGCGCATCGTGAAAAAACTTGCCGAAGCTGCCCACGAGTTTTCCATCGTCGAAAAATTGATAACCATCGTCCAGGTCAGAAGGACCTGTGAGCGCCACTTTCTGCCCCGTTTGCGAGAAAACTTGCACGCGAATCCGATACCATGCGTATCCCCAATAGCCCGGATGCCCCTTTGCTGTCCACCCGGGAACGTACCTTGACAACCCCGCGTTCGGGTCGAAAGCGCCTGCGGCTGGAGTCAGATCCACCGTCTCCCATTCCGAATCGTCGAACTGTGCGCTTGCCCATAAGGGATTATCGCCGGTGTGAAACTTCCATGGGCCGTTCAGCGCCACCATAGCTTGGCCCAGCTTTATCTGCACAACGTGGTTTGCACCGGCAGGCGATTCATTCGCGATGGCCTGTGCCTTTACCCCCGCTCCGAAGAGTGCAGAGGTCAACCCGATGGCCCAAAAAAATCGTAGATGGACAAGGACCCATTTCAAGGCAATCCACCAATATCAGCAAGTGTGGGGTTTAGCAATCGATAAATGACGAGTAAATGGGAAAACGGAGCAGCCTTTCCTGAGTCGTGATTTCGGCACTGACCATGACATTGGCAATGCAGCAGGGCCTGCTCCCCAAAGAACCGGAACCGATTTCTCTCTAGCTGTCGCGCACCGGAGGCGCGCTCAGCGTGCTTCGAAGGTCACAAAAAATCGATTCGTTTGCCGAAGGGGATTAAGTTCGATACCATTAGCTTCGTTTTGTTTCGTGTCGTTTCCTTGGAGGCGCGGGGAGTTAAATGTGCGGCGCGCTTCTCGCCGCAGTTCTGTCAGCGCCACGATCTGCTGATTCAAGCGTCTCAAAGTGTCAGTCACTGGAGCTTTAAAAATTATGGAGCTTTCTACCGAGCATAATGACAAGTTCATCGCAATGGTAACGGCGAAGGCCGAGGTCGATCTGCGCCTGAGCGATTTTGAGCCACGTTCCATGCTGGCAACTCCGGTCCACACGATCAATCGCGCCAGATTTCCAGCCATTGACTATCACAATCACCTGGATGCGCAGGACCCAGGTCGCGTACTCAAAATTATGGACGCATGCGGTATTGAACGCGTCGTGAATATCACAATGAAAACTGGCGCAGAAGCCTTGGAGATCTTGCAGCGTTTTCACGCCGCCGCGCCAGACCGCTTCTCCACCATTGCATGGATGGACTGGTCGGATCTGCAGAGCGACGGCTTTTTTCAGCGCTCAGTCGATCGATTGGAGCATTTTGTGGAGAAGGGGGTATGCGGCCTGAAATTGTGGAAAGACCTGGGTCTGCGGCTTCGAGACGCTTCGGGAGAAATGCTGCGCATCGACGATGAACGGCTTGCGCCACTCTTTGAAAAAGCAGGAGCCCTCGGCGTGCCCGTTATGTTTCATACTGCCGATCCCGATGCGTTCTTTCTTCCGATCGATCGTTACAACGAAAGATATGAAGAATTGGCCGCGCACCCTGATTGGGGTTTCTCGCACACTCACTTCACCAAAGCCGAATTGCTTGCTCAAAGAGATCGTGTTTTCGCCACGCATCCCAAAACCAGGTTTGTAGCAGCCCATGTTGCCGAACGTGCGGAAGACTTGGCCTATGTTGCCGGAATGTTAGAATCCTATCCCAACGTTTCCGTCGATATGGGTGCCAGAGTAGCTGAATTGGGTCGTCAGCCATACACCGCGCGACGGTTTTTTATTCGCTTCGCAGACCGCATCCTGTTTGGCACGGATCTGGTCCCGGACGTCGCCATGTATCGGTTGCATTTCCGGTTTCTTGAAACTGCTGACGAATACTTTGAGTACCCGTCGCATGCCTCGCGCCAGGGGCGATGGAACATCTACGGGATTGACTTGCCGGACGACGTGTTGAAGAAAGTCTATCGGGACAATGCCATCGCGCTGCTTCCGCGCAGGTGAACAGGTAGAAACGCGGCTGCGGCGCCAGGTAAGTTTGAAGCCGAGCAGTGTAGTACTCGATTCCAACTATGCGATTTTTTCCCAGCTACAACAAAAGCCACCGCTATAACCACTTCCTCCTGCTCGTCGCAGGACTTGGTGGGTTGCTCTATGGAGTAGATCTGGGAATCATCGGTGGAGCGCTGCCGTATCTGGAAGCTACAGCGCACTTGACTGCCGGGCAACTCTCTATCATCGTTGCCGCCGTGTTGTTAGGGAGCGTGCTTTCCACCTTGTTTGCCGGGTTGCTAGCTGACTGGATCGGACGCAAGCCCCTCATGATTCTAAGCGGAGCGGCCTTTGTTGCCAGTATCCCTGTAATCGCTCTTTCCCACGGCTATGGCCCGCTGTTTTCGGGTCGTCTTCTGCAAGGCGTAAGCGGTGGCTTTATAGGTGTCGTCGTTCCTCTGTACCTGGCAGAATGCCTGCCGGCCTCCAATCGAGGGAAAGGAACAGGAATTTTCCAGTGGTTGCTTACCCTGGGCATTGTAGCGGCAGCCTTAATTGGGATTTATTACAGCTATCGCGTCGCGGCCGTATCCCGAATGGGAGATGCATTGACTGTTTTCGCATTCAAGGATCAGGCATGGCGGCGTATCTTCTGGGTGTCCCTGCCACCGGGGATACTCTTCGCAGCGGGCAGCTTTTTTGTGGCGGAATCTCCACGCTGGCTCTTCCGGAAAGGCAGAAAAGAACACGCATTCGCGGCGCTACTTCGCTCTGGCACGCAGAAGCAAGCCCAACTGGCAATGGATGAGATGGAACGGATTTCGCTGGCGGACTCTAGGCAGCCGGCGAGTGTCCGCAGGGTAGACGACTCGCTCTTCCAGAGGAAATATGTTGTGCCCTTTTTGCTGGCTTGCATCATCCTGTTCTGTAATACCGCGACCGGCGTCAACTCGATCATTGGCTACAACACCGGTATTCTGCTGCAAAGTGGATTGTCGGATCTTTTGGCGCATTGGGGATATGTCGTTTTCACGGTCGTCAATTTCCTGATGACGATCGTGGGCATGACACTTGTGGACAGGAAAGGACGCAAATTCTTGTTCATACTTGGCACGGCCGGCGTATCCGTGTCACTTCTCGCCGTTGGATTGCTCTTCTCCAGAGCCGAAAAACTGCAGGTTGATGTTCGCTCCGCCATCCAACAGATGGTCCAGCCGGATCAAACTCTCAGTCTCAACTTCAGCGCCGCCGAGGCGAACAGGCTTCTGACTGGCAGGGAACAGGCGGCTGAAGAAGTCGATGGAAACCACGCCTCCCTTGCGATTATCTATTCTTATGGTGGATTTTCCGCAGCCACCAATTATGTTCGGTCTGACGAGCACGGATCGGCTCCGATCGAAATCACACGAGAGACCTGCGTACCCGCCGGCAAGGTTGAGGGGCTGTTTAAAAATCCATTTGCAAGCGTGGATGCCGCTCGACGTGCTTCACTTAGGATTGATCAGGCCTCCATCGGAAGGGTGCCGGACACGAAGCATGGCTGGCTTGTGGCACTCGGGCTGTACGTATTTATTGCATTTTTCGCGCTTGGACCGGGCGTATGCGTGTGGCTGGCCTTGTCGGAATTGATGCCAACTCGTATCCGTTCCAACGGTATGAGCATCGCTCTTGTATTGAATCAGGTAGTTTCAACGACATTGGCGGCAATCTTTCTGCCCGTGGCCAGTAAATTCGGGTATTCAAAAATATTCTTTCTCTTTGCGGGGTTCGCCTTGCTCTATCTCATAACCGTTTACTTCTTCCTGCCGGAAACAAAAGGGAAAACGCTGGAAGAGATTGAAGAATATTTCATGGCAGCGGGCAAGTAGCTGGCCAATATTCGTGATATCAGTTGATGGGCTCGGATTCTTCAGAGCCCATATCGAAGCTCACCAGCTTTTCACGGAATCCTCGTGTCTTGATCGCGCCATATGCAATCCCAGCCGCCATCCAGACGCTCCCCAGTAAGAGTGCGGTGTGGCTAAGATTCAGCCAAATGAATCCACAAATGGTAAAGCCTAGAACCGGCACCACGAGATTACTAAGAGTCCTCCTTTCGGTATGCAGCCAATAACGCACGAAGGCTGCTGCATTGACGCCCATAAATGCAATGAAGGCTCCAAAGTTGACCGCCTGAGCACCAATTTCATAGGCTCCGCCGCCCAGACGGGCGGAAAAAAATTCGAGGAGACCCGCGCCAAACAACGCAAATACGCCTACAGCAAGAATGTTGTTCCTTGGAATTCTGGTCTTTGGATCGATAGCTCCAAAAAACGATTTGGGTAGTGCATTGCCGCGTCCCATGCCATAGAGCAGACGGCCAGCAGCCAGTTGCGCGCCCATGGCGGAGCCGGCATTCGCTATCAGCAGAGTAAAGTTGATCAATTGAAAAAGAAGCACGCCTCCCACCTGGCGCGAAATGAGAGCAAATGCCGATTCCACCTGGTTGGTGGGAAACGGCTTTGCTCCCCACACCAGTTGCGCTGCATAAACTTCCAACCCTGAAAGCAATCCTGTAATGAGACACACAAGCACGGTTGCCAGCAGGATGTTCCGTCGTGGATTCTTTGCTTCCTCCGATAAGGTTGAAATTCCATCGAAGCCGATGTAGGTAAGCACCGCGACGGAAGTGCCGGCAAAAATGCGCGAGCTGCGGAATGTCGCAGGGTCGTAGAATGGCCGCGTGTAAAAGGAAGCGTCATGGTGATGAAGCGCCCATACAAACCGGATCACCGCGCCCAGAAAAATGAGAACGATGACTGTCATTCCAGCGCACATGGTTTCGTTGATCTGGGCGGATGTCTTGACGCCGCGGAGGTTTCCCCACGTGAACAGGGCAGCGAAAATCACAATCCATGCATAGTAAGGCAGCACCGGGAGCACGTTCATTGCCGCTTTGGCGCAAAAGGCCGTACAAATCAGGGGATTCAATATATAGTCCATCACCATGCTCCATCCGGTGATGTAGCCGAGCGCGGGATGCATCTCCTGGCCAACGTAGGTGTAGGCGGAGCCTGCACTCGGATACGCGCGTGCCATTCTGCCATAGCTGATCGCAGTAAAAATCATGGCGATCATCGCAATCAGGATCGTCGTGACAACGTGACCATCTGCCTTGTTGCTGATCACCCCATAGATCCCCATCGGAGCAGTGGGCTGGATGATCACCATGCCGATGATGATCAGGTTCCATAGCGTTAGCGTGCGATTCAGCTTTGGAGCCATTGCAGGACTGGCCGTACGTCCACCAGAGCTATCACTGCCGAGAGACATGGAACACTCCGAAATCATTCTTGGATTTCATTTACTTTGCTTTGTGCTCGAATTATACTGGCAAGCCAGACCCTGATTGAGAAACGCCCACGCTATTCGACGACTGCGGAAATCCAGGTGGAGACGGGCTCTTCACAGCCGAAAGAAAGAATTTTGATGCCGGACGATAAGAGACGCTCTGGAAGCATTCGCTGGTGGATAGCCTGGACCTTGTTTTTCTCGACCGTTACGAATTACATCAGCCGCCAGACATTCTCGGTTCTGTCCCCAACCATCGCGGCCCAATTTCATTTCAATCATACAGATCTGGCTAAAATTTTCGGCTCTTTTCAGATTGCGTATGCAATCGCATGGCTGTTGGGGGGCATATTTCTTGATGCTGTCGGGGTCAGAATAGGCTTGGCAGTAGCGGCGATATGGTGGTCGGTGATGAACGCCTTCATGGGGTTCAGCAGCTCGGTCTTTGCCTTCGCGTTTTTTCGGTTCATGTTGGGAATCGGCGAAGGGTTCAACTGGCCCGGCGCGAGCAAAGCTGTAGCGGAGTGGTTCCCGCGCCAGGAGCGTAGTCTGGCTGTGGCAATTTTCGACAGCGGCTCCAGCGTTGGCGGCGCTCTGGCTGCTCTGCTCATTCCCTGGATTGCCCTAGCTGTGGGTTGGCGATGGGCTTTTGTCGTTTCTGGAATGCTTGGGGCTGTATGGCTTGCCCTCTGGTTGCTCATCTATCATCCGCCGAATAAACATCCGCGTGTGACCGCGAAAGAGATTGCCACGGTCCGCGCAGGCCAGGATGCACCTGCGATAGCCGACAAGTATGGAGCCGGAAAGTGGCGGCGATTGGCCAGGGATAGAAACGTGTGGGGAATTGTGCTCGGGCGCTCATTGACTGACCCGATCTGGTGGTTTTACGTATTCTGGCTTCCTCAATATCTGAGCGATGCACGAGGGTTCACCCTGGCGCGAATTGCAATCTTTGCGTGGACGCCCTTTGTCGCCGCCGACCTGGGCAATTTTACTGGTGGCTGGATTTCAGGCTTTTGCATCCGTCGCGGCTTGAGTGTGATGCGCGCGCGTACCTGGGTCTGCGTTGTCAGCTGTCTGCCGATTCTCGCCGGTATGCCAGCAGCGCATGTCCACAGCGTCTACTGGGCGCTTCTGCTTATCTGTATCGCGCTGTGGGGATACGCAAGTTGGGCGACCATGGGGCTCACCTTGCCCTCTGATCTTTTTCCTCAGGAAGTAGTAGCTACTGTTACTGGACTCAGCGGTTTCGTGGCAAGTCTTGCGGGAGCTGCCTTCACGTTTACCGTTGGATTTGTGGTGGACCGCTTTTCCTATGGACCTGCCTTTGTGGCCGCAGGACTGCTCCCGATTCTGGCAACAGTTTGCATTGTTTTGCTGATACGCACTCCCATGCAAAGCCAGGTGCCAGAAAATTCGATGAGTAATGTGTGATAGTCAAAGAGGCAGCCTTTCCTTATAATTGCCAGCGTCAGGGTGGTGCCATTTCTATCATTGCCTTCGTAAACTGGATCAATTTTGGCCTGACCTGTTCCAAAGGCCCGACGTTAACGGGCAAGAGCACGGCAACCATCTGCGAAAGGAAAATATTTGAGAGTGGCCCGCGACAGTTCGCCCATAGATTCAGAAGCCGATCCAATGCTGATTGAGGAACGCCGGCAGCACATCCTGTCCGTAGCGCAAAGCGAGGGGAGAGTCCGAGTTCGCGCATTGTCCAAATCTTTAGGAATCTCCCAAATTACCATTCGCAAGGATCTGGACTATCTCCAGATGAAAGGTCTCATCCAGAGGAGCCACGGCGGGGCTCTTCCAGTACAGCCAAGCGCATTGTTTGATCCGCCAATCCAGGAGAAGGAAAAGAGTCACCATAGTGAGAAGGATCGTATCGGCCAGGCTGCCGCCAGCATGGTTCAGGAAGGGCAGTGCGTCATGCTTGATTCCGGGACCACCACGACTGCAGTCGCGGGAGCCTTGAAGCGGTTTTCACAACTGACCGTGATTACAAATGCGGTGAACATTGCCGCCGATTTGACAGGGACGAACTTTGAGGTTCTTCTCACCGGCGGCACCTTAAGGAAAAATTCGTTCTCTCTGGTAGGTCCGCTTGCGGAAGATATGCTGGCCGAAATCCACGCCGACATATTGTTCCTCGGCGTAGACGGATTCGACATGGAGATCGGCTTGACGACTCCCAATCTTTTGGAATCTCGCGTGAACCGCGCAATGGTAAATGCGGCGGCGAAGGTGGTAGCAGTTTGTGACTCGACCAAGTTTAACCGTCGCAGTCTCTCTCGTATCGTGGCACCCTCGGCCATTCACCATGTGATTACTGACGCAGAACTTCCAAAGAACATCAGCGAAGCGCTCTCCAATATGGGAATTGAAGTCACGATCGTATAAACTCTTCTGCTAATCCCCAAGGTCCCCCCGCAGGTGAGAGTTTGCCTGCTGGCAATCGTTCGTTCGCCCTCCTACACTGATTGTCCACTGCTTAGTTTGATCCCGCGAGGCGGGCACGTCACTCTCATGTGCTTATGTGACGTCTTTGACCTTCCGCTTGACGCAGGCCTGAAATATGATGGACTATGCTACAAAAGGTAAGCATGAGTAAGTCAGTGACCATGCAAGCAGATAAGTTCAAGGTTGAACGGGGATCGAATATGAAGAGGACGCATTCCGGAACGTGCCGTTTTCTGCTCCTTGGGGGCCTCTCTCTCACGCTGATCGTCGGCAGGAGTGTGTCTGCACAAGCCAGCGGCCAGCCGCTGCAAATAGCCATAGCGTCTTCTGACGGCAGCTATACCATAGGCACACCAGGGGCCAGTCACGCAACGTTGCATGCGGGAATTGCCGTCCAGTTGGATGGGCGATGGATGGAATCCAGCAAATATCCGCGGCATGTGGTGAAAACCGCAATGGTGTCTGACGATCTTGGCAACGCTAAAGAATGGGCAGTTACGTTTTCCGGTCTGAATGGCGAGCCGGACTTAACTTACCACTTGCGCGCGTACCCAGATAAACCCTATGCGGATATTCGAGTGGTGGTTCACAACTCAACAGCCAAACCGGTCAGCGTACAGTCGATCCGCACGGTTGCGGCAGTTGGAAAATCCATTCTGGACCTCAATGCTCCCGCCGCGCGGGACCGCGTACTCTCCGATAGTTTCAGCGAGGACCGGCCGAATATCACAATTCATGACCTAGGGGATGCAAAGGACGGAATGCATCGGGGAGTGGGCAGCCAACTCATCTATAACCAACAAAGTCAGGAGAGCCTTTTTCTTGGTGCACTCACGTCCGATCGTTTTGTCACCATCCTCCGAGTCCATGTCAATTCGAACACTACCGACCCACAGATTTCCGCGTTCGAGGTAGACTCCACCGGAACTACAGAGTTGGAGACGGACCAATGGGGTTCACTAAGCCGCGCAGACCCGGAAGACAAGTTGCCGCTGGAATTGACGGTAGCTCCTGGCGCGAAATTGTCTTCCGAGCGATTGTTACTGAGCCTGAATAAGGACTACCACCAGCAACTCGACACTTACGGTAGCCTGATTCGGCAATTACATCACGCCAGGGTCAAGGCAACGACTCCGATAGGCTGGTGGAGTTGGACTGCATACTATTTCGGGCTTAATGAAGGTACCGCGCTCACCAACGCTCAGTGGGAAGCGCAGCATCTCAAAGCCCTGGGGTACGACTTCTTCCACATCGATGAAGGATACCAGTATGCCCGTGGAGAATACAGTACTCCGGATGCAAGGGTGTTCCCTCAGGGGTTGGCAGGCATGGAGCGCCAGGTCACGAATCTGGGGCTTGTTCCGGGAATCTGGACCGCACCTTTTGAAGTGTCGGAGCGCTCCTGGGTTTACCAGAACCATCCGGACTGGCTGGTTCAGAATGCAAAAGGGAAGCCCATTCATATCGGCTGGGTGACCCACCACAACGACCGTCTGTTTGTCCTGGATTGTACCAACCCCGGAGCCCAGCAATATCTTCAAAGGACCTATTCCACACTTGTACATGCCTGGGGCATCCGTTACATCAAAATGGACTTTATGGATGACAGCGCCGTTGAGGGCCATTATTACCGCCCTAACACGACCGCGATGGAAGCACAGCAGACAGGCTTAAGGATTATCCGCAAGACGGTCGGCGATCATGTTCTGCTGGACAAGGACGGAAGTGTCATGCTGAATCCGGTAGGATACGTGGATTTCGGGCGGATTTCGCAGGATACTGGCCACACCTTTAGTTCAAGCAAAGATGCTGCTACTGGCATTGCCGCACGCTATTACATGAATCGTACTTTCTTTGTTTCTGACCCGGACGCCTTCAGCGTGTCCGCCCAGACGGTGAGTGACCAGTCCTGGCATGGCGGCCAGCGTCCCCTTACTGCCGATGAAGCCAGGGTCTCCATCGCCCTTTCCGCAGTCTCAGGAGGAATGTACGAAATCGGCGACGACCTGCCAACCCTGGGAGCCGAACCGGAGCGGCTCGCGCTGGTCCAGAACATTGACTTAATCAGCATGGCGCGCCTTGGACACGCATCCACTCCGATCGATCTTATGACGTATCTGCCTCAGGACGAGCAACCGAGCATTTTTCTGCTCCGGGAGAGCCCAAGGCAAAATATTCTGTCGATCTTCAACTGGACAGACGGGCCACGCACTCATTCCATCCAGCTTCCCACACTTGGGCTATCAGCGAAGGGAACCTACAGCATCTCGGATGTTTTCGATCAGAAGCCAATTTCTGCTCTGGATACGAGTACTCTACAAGTCCATCAACCGGCCCATTCCGTTCGGATGTTCAAAATTATCGACACGGCGATTCCGGCCCAGGCCCCGTCGGTCCATGCGCAGCATGCTTCTTCAGGGAAAGCCGGAGAGACACTGACTTTCTCTGCCAATTCGGAAGATTCGAAGACGCCCACCCTCTCCTATCAATGGGACTTCGGGGATGGGGTGTCTCTGGAAGGCATGCACGTCATGCACGCATATACGCATGCTGGTACTTATCAGGTGAAGGTGGTTGCCATGGGCCTGGACGGACGGAACGGAGAGGACAGTTTTCCATTGACTGTCTCCGGCTCCATTTCAACCCGATTCTCTCCCGCAGAGAATCGGCGATACCATACGAACCCATAACTGCCGCTTCGCGCTGGACTGCTGAAGCGCGCTCTGGATTGCTCCGCAATGCTCAACCGCGCTCGGCCTGGATAGCGCTCCTTCGAGCGGTGCGCAGCGCAGTCACCGGGTCGCCGACGGGGTAAAATTCCATGGCGATATATTTGTCATATTTCAGCTTTGCCAGCGCTCGATAGATGTTTGGATAGTCGATTTCGCCGGTTCCGGGATCATGGCGGCCCGGAACATCCGCAATATGAACAAGGCCTACCTGATCGATATTTTTCTCCAGCTTGTTGATCAGGTCACCTCCGGCTTGCTGCTCGTGGTAAAAGTCGTAGAGCACTTTCACGGAGGGAGAACCGACGGCGTGAACGATTTGAAATGCCTGGCTCACTGAATTGAGATATGCGGATTTGTTCTCATTCAGATCGATCGGTTCGATCAAGACTTCCATCCCGTTTCTGGAAGTAAATTTCGCAACCTGCTTCAGGTTATTCACGACGGCGTCGAATTGGGCCTCCGGCGACAGCGTTTCCATCCGCTTGCCCGAGGTAAGAATGAGTTGACTGCAACCCAGGTTTTTGGCAATGGCTGTCCTGTGGGTGACCTGACGAAGTATGTCGGCAGTCCCGGCAGGGTCTGCCAGAACGACGCTACCCCCGGTCATTGCATCGAAGACCAGGCCCAGGGAGGACATCTTCTTTATAATCCGGCGTGTGTCTTCAGGCGACCATTTATCAGGCTCGCCAACCAGTTCCACCCCTGTGTAGCCGGCCTGCGCCACGATGTCCAGGCACTGGTCGAAGGGGAACAACTTCTCCAGAGTCCATAACATCACGGAAAATTTGAAGCCTTTCGCAGGCGGCGCGGTCTTAGGAGCGGTCTGCAAGAAAGCATGGGTCATTCCAACAGATGCCAATTGTTTACTGAACTCTCTGCGGTTCATCTGATTCTCCTGAGTTGAGCCTTCGGCCTTGCACTCATAACTGCGTTTTGCGGAGCAGGTTTGGTGGAAAATTCCGAAATGTGCGAGCTACACGACCGGGCTGACATTCGGACTGACGATAAGATGGGCGACTTGGGGCCAGGCAGTCGTTGGCGTGCAATTGGGAAATGCGGAAAACCTGGCTTTACTAGCGGGGCCAAACAGATGGCGGAGAGGGAGCGATTCGATTGTGATTCTTCCTTGTACTCCATTCATTCTGTCAAGAATAGCTTTAGCTCTTGAGCGCGGTTGAATTAGAGGGCTTTCGATAGAATCGCTGTCTTCTCCACCTTCGCTCGTTTGCACCGAATTCCAAAGAAGTATAGACACCATACACGCCCAATCGTTATCAAGACTCATTATGAAAGCAGATCACTGCGGGAGGAGCGTCGTTCTACATTTCGAGGTATTTTAACAGCTCAAATACCGCGGAGTCGGAACAGAAGTGGCTTCGCTGACACGCGCGGGTCTAGAGTGAACCCTAGTGTTGGGCGGGAGTGACGATGCGAGCCCCGCCGTAGCAGCCAAGAATTGATAGATCCTTGGCTCCAAGTGCCGTCCGAGCGCACGTACAACAACGAGAAGAGGGAGCGCGGCTTCGATCGAAGGCGCACATTGGGCTTGATTCGAAAGTGTTCGCGCCGACTTTCTTCGAGTAGAGTTGAAATTCTTCCTGCGAGGTTGTGTAAGCTGCCGCATTCCTCATCGATCTCCTCGCTCCACATTACCGGCTCCAGTTGTGGATTGGGGAGTACGTTTGAGGTTCCCTAGCCGTATCAACTTAAAGGATGAGACGAGCGTCCCCCTTTTTTAAGGTAATCCGTTCGCGGTCAAGATATTCGAGCAACGGGATGGCGTATTTTCTCGACAGCCCCGTCTTCTCTTTAAAGAAGGCCACATCGATCGTCTGACCACGCAAATCCCGCAACTGGCCGCGCAGTTTTGCCAGTGCGTTCGAGTGCATAAACAGATTTTCGCTGCCCATTTTCACCAGGATTTTCTTCCGGAGCAGGAGAGTCATCAACCTGCGCATCTCACTCTCGTTGAGGGCCAGATTATTGGCCACTTCGGACGCTGACGGAGACGTAAGTCCAGCCGCCTCATATATCGCGGCAATGGCGGACAGCATGGTTTGGTCTGATTCCGGAAGCTGGGGATACGCTCCAGACGGATAAACCGACTCACCTTGAAGCTGTAACCTCCTGTCGTGCGACAGCTTTTCCAAAACAAAACTGAATATCTCAGCGCTCAGCCCTGTGTGACCTTTCAGTTCAGAGCGTTTCAGTCCGTTGTTACTGGATGATTTTATTTTGAGCTGGTCCATGATGCGCTCCGTGGCTGCTTCCAGAGCTTCCCCTGCTAACAATACGTCGCCAGGGATGCGAAGAAGTTTCTTGCTGGCAATCAAAGGCGCTGTCAGCTGCTGAATCGTTTCGGTTCTCAGACCTGTCTCGGCAGAAAGCGCATGCAGTGAAAGACCCTCCGTGTCCCGTCTGGCCACCCGCAGTCGAAGCTGTTCCTCGACAGAGGCATCTTTCATTTCTTCTAACCAGGCAACGCACTTTTCTTTTCGCAGGCGGGAGAGCGGATGCGCATCCAGCAGCCGGCCGCCGCCAATGGTCATGGCTGGCGAGCACTGACGGAGCACGAATCTGTCGCCGGGCAGCAATACCACGGGTTTGTTGAGACTGAGCCTCATAACGCGGCTCGTGCCCGGCTCCGCGCTGTGATATCCATAAAGCGAAACCGTGGCGAGCGTATCCGAGGTAAATGCATGAAAGTGGACACGCGAACGGTGCTTCAACTCCGCGCAGCCGGGCAGAAGAGTGGCCTCAACATCGATCATCGCGGTTGGTGCAAGCGTCTCGGGGGCCACCACGATCTGGCCTCGATACACGTCGGAAATTTCTATGCCCGCCAAATTCAATCCCACGCGTGAGCCCGCCCGAGCCTGCTCTTCCGCTCGACCGTGAGTTTGCATTCCGCGAACCCGCGCAGGGAGGT
This sequence comes from Acidobacteriaceae bacterium, assembly GCA_035713565.1. Taxonomy (GTDB): domain Bacteria; phylum Acidobacteriota; class Terriglobia; order Terriglobales; family Acidobacteriaceae; genus JAKAAZ01. The sequence continues at coordinate 22,330 of DASSZI010000008.1, forward strand.
TTCCGGGCTCGATCGCAATCGTCTGGCCGATATGGAAGGTTCCAGATAGCAGAGTCCCGGTAACCACCGGACCGAAGCCCTTCATCACGAAAGCTCGATCCAGTGGAAGCCGCGGCAGTCTATCTGAACTGCCGACCGGAGTGTTTGCCGCAACCGTTACCAGTTCGCGGCGCACCTCTTCCAATCCCTGACCGGAGCGCGCACTTACTGGCAGGATGCGTGCGTCATTCTTGTTCAAGAATGTATCGGTCAGGAATCTAGTTACATCGCGGCATACCGCGTCGAGACGGAGCGGGCTAACAGCATCTGCCTTGGTCACGACGGTAAGACCACGGCGAATACCCAGCAAACTACAAATTGCCAGGTGCTCTTCTGTCTGCGGTTTGATTCCTTCTTCGGCGGAGATAACGAGCATGACGGCACCGATACACCCGGCCCCAGCAAGCATATTTCGTATAAACAATTTGTGTCCGGGAACATCCACGAAGCTCAATCGTAGGGGCGAACCGTCCGCATCCTGCGTATCCAGCGACGCAAAGCCCAGGTCGATGGTGATGCTTCTCCGCTTCTCTTCTGGCAATCGATCGGTATCGATTCCGGTCAAAGCGCGCACCAGCGTCGTCTTACCATGATCGATATGACCCGCTGTTCCGATCACCAGGGATTTTGGCTGCACGGATGTTAACTGCATGCCCATGCATTAACTCCTTCGGGACATCTGGCTCAACGCCCACATATCCCCTTGCAACATGCGTGCGAGTTCCCCATCGAATTCCGGTTCCACAGTGCGGAGGTCCAGCAGCACCCTGTCGTCGCTGATGCGCGCGATGACCGGAGGCTGAAGCCGACGCATGGCGTGCAGAAGCGCCTGCGGCCCCAGCGCCACGTGTCGGAGTGACACGGCGGAACTCGGCAATCTTGCTCCCGGCGCAGTCCCGCCTCCGATCAGGCCCATGACGGAAACAACTTCCGCTGAAAGCTTCTTTGACCTCACCTGGTAGGCTACCCAGTGGCATCGCCGCAGAATCTCAGCCGGTGACGTGTTCAGCATGCTCACGATAGGAATAGAATCGGCGGTCTCCGACATATGGTCCATCAGTGTTGCTTCGAGTGCCGCATACGTGAGCTTGTCCACTCGAAATGTGCGCAGTAACGGGTTTCTTCGGATTCGCTCGATCAGGTCCTCTCTGCCGACGAGAATGCCGCATTGCGGACCGCCCAGTAACTTATCTCCGCTTGCGGCGATGAGATCGGCCCCGTTACAGAAGCTTTCCAGCAGCGTTTCTTCTGTTTTGATTCCGTGCCGCTCCAAAGAGAAGACGAGGCCTGTTCCCTGGTCTTCAAAGACAGGCACATGTCTTCTCTGGCCCAATGAAACCAGTTCCTCAAGCTTTGGCCTCGAGGTGAACCCTTCGACACTGAAGTTCGATTGATGGACGCGCAGCAGCAGCGCGGTATTCGGAGAGATGGCGCTCTCGTAATCCGACACTCTTGTTTTGTTGGTGGTTCCGACCTCTCGAAGCAACGCACCCGATTTTTCGAGAATCTCCGGTACCCGAAATCCACCTCCGATTTCGACGAGTTCCCCGCGAGAGACCACTACTTCGGCACCGTCAGCCAATGTATTCAGCGCCAGAAATGTGGCGGCTGCACAGTTGTTCACCACAACCACGGCCTGTGACATGTCAGATGGTTTTCCGCCGGCCATTTCGGTCTTCATCCTCAGCAATCGAAGGATGAGCGACTGCGCGTGGACATCCCTGCGGCTTCGTTCGCCACTCTCAAGATCCAGTTCAAGATTGCAGTAACCCCGGGCGACCTCAACGAGGTGATGGAGCGCAGACTCGCCTAGCGGCGCGCGCCCAAGGTTGGTGTGGAGAATGACCCCGGTCGCATTAATGACAGGCTGCAATGAGAAGCGGGAATTGCAGACCAGTTCGGTTGCAACCTCGTCTGCCAGAGAAGCCATCCGCACTACTAGACTGGTGGCTGTATGTTGACCGTCCGATATTTCATGCCTGATTTGGGCGAGGGTGGCGCGGGCGGCACTGACCACCACCTTTCGCGAGTGCGACTGAAGAAGCGCGCCAAACTCAGCAGTCAGCAGCAGATCATGCAATGAAGGCAGCAGCCGGTATAAACTCTCGAGATCTGTGCCATCCGTGCCGCGCTCATCATTTGTCATGTATCGGTAACTTTGTCCGAGAGGTAGTCACTGTAAGAGGATGGCTGGCCCCCTACCTTCTCGCCCAGGCCGGTCGAGCACGGAGCCGATCTTTGCTGCCGTCAGTCCCGCGCTAAGAAGAGAGGCAAGCAGTGCGTTGGAACTTTCAGGTTCAACGGAGACCAGCAGGCCTCCAGCAGTCTGCGGATCATACATTAGCGTGCGCAAATCGTCGGGAATCTTGCTGCCCGGCGCATCCGACGCAACGCACTCCGCGAACTCGCGGTTTGCCGTCAGCCCGGCTGGAATCGCGCCGAGGCGTACCGCTTCCAGTGCGCCCTCAATCTGAGGGACACGCTCCACCTCAATCGCAAGCGTGACGCCACTTCCCATGGCCATCTCCCGGCCATGACCCATCAGTCCAAACCCGGTGACGTCCGTCATCGCGTGCACTCCCGACGCTTCCACGACGATCTTGGACGCTGCCCTGTTGAGGGTGGTCATCGAACGCACCGCATTTTCCACCCATGTCGGGGATGCCTTCCCTTGCTTGAGCGCCGTCGTAATGACCCCTGTTCCGATTGGCTTCGTGAGGATGAGAACGTCGCCCGCACGAGCTCCCACGTTTGTATACACGTGCTTCGGATCGATCAAGCCTGTCACTGCGTATCCAAATTTAATCTCTGCATCGCGCACGCTGTGTCCGCCCACCACCACGCAGCCTGCTTCGCCGATTTTTGCCAGCCCGCCCCGCATGATCTGCTCCAGAATCGTGAGGTCGCCGTCCTGCGGAAAACACACCATAGCCAGCGCCGTCAGCGGACGGCCTCCCATGGCGTAGACATCGCTCAACGCGTTGGTGGCAGCGATCTGGCCAAAGGTGAACGGGTCATCCACCAGCGGTGTAAAGAAGTCGACAGTTTGTACAAGCGCCAGATCCGGCCCGATCCGATACACGCCCGCATCGTCCGATGTCTCAAAGCCAACCAGCAAATTCGGATCGCTTTGTACTGGAAGTCTCGACAGGACCGCTGCCAAGGAACCCGGCGCCAGCTTACTGGCGCATCCGCCCGCTTTCACCTGTTGTGTCAGTTTTACAGTCGAAAAATCTTCCATCCAGCTTTCCCGCCCCGGCATGTTCCAATAGCATCATAATGGAGCCGCAAAGCTTCTATTGCGCTGCGTGCTCTCATCCTGCAGGGAAGTGCTTAGGCTCCGGTGATCCTCCCGGTCTTCAAAACCGGTGGTCGTCCTTAACGGGCGATGGTGTGTTCGACTCACACGCACTTCCGCCAAACCGAGTTCGACGCGGCGAGGCTGTTTTCTTGCCTTCCGATTCGCCTGCCCGGCGCTCGAACCAGCGCCGCTGCCTTTGGTCGGCAAACGCATTGCCGGTGCTTGCCGAAATTCACGCCGCCAACGCTGCAACACGTTGGGATTGACCTCCAAACCCCCGCGCCGCCTCGGCCAGCGATGCCCCTCTGGTTTTAGCGTCGCACGCAGCAAGAAGAGACGGCCGCTCGTGTCGGTAATAAGGTCGATGGGCTAGCGGCTTTCCCGCTGCAACTCTGAAAGCGTACCTGTTGGAGGCCGCAGGAATTCGTTCGGCGATGGCACGTTAGAAGGACGGTTTTGCATGAATGCGTTAGGACCGGCCTCCTTGTCCGTGTAGCCGGTGCACGCTGGAATCCAGAATCTCACGCAGTCAGCCGCTTCTCCCCGCTGAGGCTGCACCACAGCATGAAGTATTCCAGGTATCCAGTGACGGTTCTCGAGCGTAAAAACAGATCATATAAATCGATTTACTACGGCGAAAAATGCGACTATTCTTGGATTTCGTCGGTCAGGTGGGATGCCGCAGTCTGAAAACTGCGGGCTCTTGAGTGATCGGAGCGCCTTACAAATCTTTGCCTGGGGCACTTTTTCCATTGATCTGAGCGAGATATTGGAAACAAAGCACAGGCACGAAGGGGACTCCAATGAAGAAAATCGCAGTCGCAATGTTTTTGCTTTCCAGCTACTGTTGCGCTCAAACCACCGACGGGTTCGCACCTGCATCGACTAACGTGTGGGCTGCGGAATACCCCCGCGTCGACGGCAGTGGACGAGCCGAGTTCCGTATCAGGGCCCCGCAAGCGACTGGGGTAAAGCTCAACTTCTGGAGCAATCCCAAACTGGACATGGTGAAGGGAAGCGACGGGTTTTGGACCGTGACCACGCCGCCTCTTGTGCCCGGATTTCACTACTACAATTTCGTCGTCGACGGAGTGGACGTGAACGATGCGGGAAGCCACGCGTTCTTCGGTGGGGGTAGAGACGCCAGCGGTATCGAGATTCCGGAACCGGGGGCGACGTACTATTTGCCGCAGCATGTTCCGCATGGTGCTGTGCGCGATATCTGGTATTTTTCAAAGGTCACGGGGAGCTGGCGTCATGCAGTCCTCTACTTGCCGCCAGGCTACGATACACAGACCAAGACCCACTACCCGGTGCTTTACCTGCAGCACGGGGCCGGAGAGGATGAGACAGGCTGGACCAAGCAGGGCCATGCCAACTTCATCCTCGACAACCTGATCGCGAGCGGAAGCTCCAAGCCGATGATCCTAGTGATGGCTTACGGCTATGCGCGACGCGCCGGTCAGCCCGATCCGAACCTGACGGGCAAGCCCTTCGGGTCGCCCGAGATGATGAAAGCCATGCAGGAGATGACGCAGGCGTTTGAGGACGACCTGATCGAGGTGCTTATTCCGTATATCGACTCGAACTTCCGAACCATTGCCGACCGCGACCATCGCGCCATGGCCGGTCTTTCGATGGGCGGGATGCAGACCTTCCAGATTACCTTCGACCATCTCGACCTTTTCTCGTACATTGGCGGCTTTAGCGGAGCGGGCGGGACGATGGTGATGCGAAGCGCGGAGAAGCCGGATCTCAAGACAGCCTTCCATGGCGCTCTCGCGGACCCGGCCGCCTTCGCGAAGAAGGTACACCTGCTCTGGATTGGGGTGGGGACCGCGGAGCCTCCACAAATGCTGGCTGGCATTACCAGGCTCCACGAAGCCTTCACAGCGGCTGGGGTAAAGCACGTCTTTTATGAATCGCCCGGCACTTCGCACGAATGGCAGACGTGGCGTCGCGACCTGAACAACTTCGCGCCGCGACTGTTCCAGGTGGGGAACCAGCCATCCGGGCCGCGCGATAGCGCGACTGGGCAAGGGGCGAGTCATTAGCGGTGCTGGCTTGCATATTGTGGCCTAGCAAGTGGATTGATTAGCAAGAAAATGCGAGTTGCAGATGGTCGGCCTAAATTCCAAGGTGGGTTCTCACATGAACAAACATAGAACGTTCGCTATGCAAAAACTTGTCCTCGGCACTGGATGGCTCTTCTTTGTTCTGGCCCTGCAGTCGGCGATTGCGCAAAGTGCAACAGCGCCTCCCTATCTGGACACTAATTTGACTCCCCAGCAAAGGGCCACAGACCTGGTTCACCGGATGACCCTCGCGGAAAAGGTCACGCAGATGCAGAACAATTCCGCGGCGGTTCCACGGCTTCATGTTCCCGCATATCAGTGGTGGAGTGAGGCCCTCCACGGAGTCATCAACGAGGGGGTAACCGAATATCCGGAGCCGATCGGGTTGGCTGCCACCTTTGATGCGCCGGGAATACATACCATGGCGGCACAGATTGGGATTGAGGGACGCATCAAGCACGTGCAAAATTTGCGCGAGGGGCATACCGGCATCATGGGAGGCCTGGATTTCTGGGCCCCGAACCTGAACATTTTTCGCGATCCGCGCTGGGGCCGCGGTCAGGAGACATACGGCGAAGACCCATTCCTCACCGGCCGTATGGGCGTGGCGTACGTGACGGGATTGCAGGGTGACAATCCGAAATATTATCTGGCCATCGCGACGCCCAAGCACTTTGATGTGCACAGCGGGCCCGAGCCAACGCGGCACTTTGCCGACGTGGACGTAAGCAAGCACGATGAGGTGGACACGTACGAGCCTGCCTTCCGTGCCGCCATCGTCGAAGGCAAGGCAGCTTCCATCATGTGTGCGTACAACGCGATTAAGGGCCAGCCCGCATGCGCAAACCAATATTTCCTGCAGGATCAGTTGCGCGGTAAGTGGGGATTCCAAGGGTATGTGGTCTCCGATTGCGATGCGGTGAGGGACATTGCCGCAGAACATCATTACCGTCCCACGCAGGCGCAAGGAGTGGCCATCTCCGTGATCCGCGGCATGGACAACGAATGCGTCACCTTCACCTCAAGGTTTGGCGAGCCGGTCGACAAGGCCTACCTGGATGCAGTGCAGCAAGGCTATCTGCCGGAAGGCGACCTGGACAGAGCGCTCATCCGACTGTTCACCGCGCGTATCAAGCTCGGCATGTTCGATCCTCCGGATATGGTCCCTTATACCAAGATTGATGAAAAGGAACTGGATAGCGCGGAACATCGCGCGCACGCACGCAAACTCGCCAACGAGTCCATGGTCCTGCTGAAGAACGACGGGCTCCTTCCTCTCAAGCAGGGGACGAAAAGAATCGCCGTCATAGGTCCGCTTGCCGACCAGACCAGGCCGCTGATCGGAAACTACGCCGGTCACCCCACGCACATCGTTTCCATCCTAGACGGCCTTCATTCTGAGTTCCCCAACTCCACCATCACGTTTGTCCCTGGGACCCAGTTCCTGCGCACGGATGGAACCCCTGTGCCAAACGATCTTCTCACCACTCCGGATGGGAAGCCTGGATTGAAGGCCGACTACAACGCAGGCATGATGAGAGGCCGGCCCGCGTCCGGAGCGAGCGCCACGCCCCTTGCCAGCCGCATTGAGCCCAATGTCGAACTTACAGGCAGCAACTTGCCTCCGAAGATTGCTGACAGAAAAACCTTCGGCGTGCAATGGTCGGGATTTCTGACGCCGACCGAGTCGGGCGACTTCCTGCTCGGGATTCGTTGTAAAGGTTTCGCAAGGCTTACAGCCGATGGCAAGCAGATAGCAGTGGCATTCGGTGGTGGCGGTGGGACCTCTGCGGCTGTCGGTCGCATCCACCTGGAGAAAGGCCAGAAAGTCGCCCTCAACATTAGCTACGGCAGCACCAACAGCAAACGGCAGGCCGAATTGATCTGGACGCGGGTGAACAAAACCCCCTCGCCGGAGGCCTTGGCCGCAGCGAAAAGTGCCGACGTCGTCATTGCTGTTGTGGGCATCACAAGTCAGCTCGAAGGCGAAGAAATGCCGGTAAGTGAACCGGGATTTCTAGGCGGAGATCGCACAAGCATCGACCTTCCCCAACCTGAGGAAGAACTGGTCGAAGCAGTGGCAGCCACAGGTAAGCCGCTCGCCGTGGTCTTAATCAATGGCAGTGCACTGGCCGTCAATTGGATCAACCAGCATGCGAATGCAATCCTCGAAGCATGGTATCCCGGCGAAGAAGGCGGAGCTGCGGTAGCCGAGACGTTGAGTGGAAAAAACAATCCTGCGGGACGATTGCCACTTACGTTCTACACGGGCGTCGACCAGTTACCCAACTTTGAATATTATGGGATGGCGAACCGGACCTATCGCTACTTCAGCGGCAAGCCGCTTTATCCGTTCGGATATGGTCTCAGCTATGCAACTTTCAACTACAGCGACCTTACTTTGCCCACGCACGCCGTGGCTGCGGGACAGCCTCTCGTCGCCGATGTGACAGTCACCAACACCGGCAAAATCGCCGGAGATGAAGTCGTGCAGGCGTATCTCAAGTTCCCTCCTGTCAAAGGCGCGCCGCGAATCGCCCTTCGTGGATTCCAGCGGATTCATCTTGGACCGGGCGCCAGCCAGAAGGTCCATTTCGAGTTGAAGGACCGCGACCTGGGCATGGTGACCCAGGACGGAAATCCAATCGTAGCTCCAGGCGATTACACGATCAGCATCGGTGGAGGCCAGCCGAACACAGCAGCGCCGGTGGTTAAGGGGAAGTTCCATATCGACGGCCAGATCGATCTGCCGGAATGACGAGCAAAAGGCCGATTGCCGCTCAGGGCAACGATGGGGCTTGTGCTAACGGGGAACTTCTGCAAAGTGTTCGCGATTTCTGAGGTGTCGAAAGTTTTTCATCCAATAGGGAGCCGACCCACGTACTGCTGCATCGGCTGAATTTCAACATACGCAGCAATACGGCACCTGGCCCGTTTTCCAATTCGGCAAGTTTCCGACGGCCAATGCTCTGCCATTTGACAGATTGCAGCAGATTTGTGCGGGGCTGCGCGATTTCTTCTGGATGCATGGGCTGATATGTTGCCGGGAGCACTTTCGATTCCATCCCTGGTGCTCAGCGCATGCATCTCCACCTTTTGGTGGATGCGGGGCCTGCGGGTTGAAGAGTATAAGGGACTCCCAAGGCAGGAGTTTGTACTTCGTTGCCGTGTACGGAATAAACCGCATAAGTGTTCGGGAAAGCGAATAACAATGAAAATATCACGCAAGGCTTTACTGGCCGCCCTGGTCATGACTACTGCATCCTTTGCAGCAGTCGCCGAGCAGGGTACAAAAGCAACTGTCTCAGGATGGGTCATCGACTCCGCATGTGCATTTACTAAAGGCCTAGGCAAACCCATCAGCAAACAGTGCGCGGTAGCATGTGCGAAGAACGGGTCTCCCCTGGTCATCATGCAGAATGACGGTACTATCTTCCTTCCCGTGAGCGACAGGACGCCCGCAACGGCGGAAAACCAAAAGCTTCTGCCTTATGCAGGACAGCATGTGACCGTCACTGGAAAACAGTACATGCGCGGCGGTTCCCATGCGCTGTTCATAGAAACCATTTCGCGGAATAACTAGACAGCGTGTCTCGTATACAAATCTCCCTCCAGCTTGCAAACAGGATGCTTGTTTGAAGAACCAGCGCAGGCAGCTTGGTGTGGCGGCAGCCATAGCTGTGGTGACAGGAGAATCGACGGCCCTTGGCATCTTCCTCACTCCAGCTTCCATGGCCAAAGCACTGGGTTCTCCATTCCTCCTCGCGATGGCGTGGAGCGCCACGGCATGTATGGCCCTTTGCGGCGCACTCTGTTACTCCGAGCTTGCAATACGGTTTCCACAAGCAGGCGGAGAATATGTGTACCTGCGTTACGGATATGGCGAGCGTATCGCTTTCCTCTATGGCTGGATGAGCGCTACTGTCATGGACCCCGGAGTTACCGCTGCTCTTGTCGTCGGCGCGGTTGCGTATGTCCAGATATTTGTTCCATTAGGGCGGCATGTTGCAACGCTGCTGTTGCCTGGGGCGATTCTTATGGCACTAGCAACGATCAACTATTTCGGCACACGGCTAAGCGGAAGCGTCATGGCAACCGCGAACTTTCTGAAGTTTGCCCTGCTCTTTGCGTTGGTGGGCTGGGCGTTACTTGCAGGCAAAGGCAGTATCCACCATCTCGCTCCTTTTGCTATCCGGCGCGCTGGTTCTGAAGCGCTTTTTCCTGCCATTGCAAGTACCATGGTTGCGGCCTTTTTCAGCTTTGGAGGATGGTGGGAAGCAGGCAAGCTTGCTGGGGAAATCCGCAATCCGGAAAAGAACCTGCCACGCGCTTTTATCGGCGGTGTACTCCTGGTAACGGCGGTCTACATACTGATCAGTTTTGCTTTCCTCTATGTAGTCCCACTGGAAAACGTGGTATCGAACACGACTTTTGTCGCCCAGTTTGGCAGCGCGCTCTTTGGGGGCGCTGGAGAAAAAATACTGTCCGTGTGCGTATTGATTTCTGTTTTTGGCGGCTTGATGGCGCTGACGATGGCTGCGCCTCGCGTGTACTATGCGATGGCGTGCGATGGCGCACTTTTCCCTGCGTTCGGGCGCTTGCATCCGCGCTTTGGAACACCTGTCAATGCAATCTTGTTGCAGACAGGGATGGCCCTCCTTCTGCTGACGCTTGGGGCCTTCGATCATATCCTTGCCTACATTATCTTTTCCGCTGTGATTTTTCTCGGCTTGTCTGCCGCAAGCCTCTTTCGTCTTGAGCGACCGGTGGTGCGCTGGTGGTATCCAGCAGCCCCTATCGTCTTTCTTCTTGGGTGCTTCAGCATCGGTGTCCTGATTTTGATGCATTACCCTATGCCCGCCCTATTGGGCCTGGGAATTGTTCTGGCGGGAGACTTGCTGCGCCGCCTTTTCTTTACCGCCCGACCAGCAGAACACACTGCTGGGGTCGAACCAACTCTTTCTTGAGCTGTAGGAGAACTCTATGTTTTTCCAGAACGATTGTTGTAACTGCCGGACAATCCAGCCTCAAGACCGCTTACAAATTCAAAGTAGGAGGTGAAGTCAGCAATGAGTATTCCTACCGAACCAATTGGAAGCATTCCGCGTCCAGCACAGTTATTGAAGGCCATCGATGATTTCGCATATCGTCGCATCAGTCGTAAGGTGCTGGACAGAACATACAAAGAAGCTCTGCGCGACACCATCCGCCGGTTTGAAGACACAGGTTCTCCGGTGATCACAGACGGCGAGCAAACCAAGCCAAGTTTTGCCACATACCCGCTCACAGGTCTACAGAACATTGCACCCGACGGTATAGTTATCCCCTTTGCCGATGGCCATGTCCGCCAACTGCCTCGCCTGACATCTGGCCCCTTTCGGTATGCTGTCCATGCAGCGACCTTCCTGCGCCAGGCCCAGCATTTCACACAAACACCGATCAAACAGGCAGTCATTTCTGCTTCAGCCCTGAGCTTGCTGTATCCCGCAGAAGGTATACCAGGCTACTCCCGCCAGGAATTCATTGTTGACCTTCTGAACGAGGCTGAAGCCGACATCCGAACCGCCTTGGAAGTTGGAGCTGAAACAGTCCAGATTGACTTTACGGAAGGGCGGCTTTCGCTCAAGATTGATCCCTCCGGCAACCTCTTGCGGCAGTTCATCGACCTGAATAATCAGGTGTTGGACCGCTTCAGTGCGGAAGAGCGTCAACGCATCGGCGTCCACGTCTGCCCTGGCGGAGACAAAGACGCCACTCACAGTGCCGATGTAGCTTATGAAGCACTGTTGCCCGACCTGTTCCAACTCAATGTAGGACGTTTTTATCTCCAGATGGCGAGTGAGGCCGATAGGAAGCCGACACTGGCCCTCGTCGCCAAGCTGCTGCAGCCGCAGCATATTGTTTTCATCGGGGTCGTGGATCCGATCCATAGCAGGATCGAGAGCGTGGATCAAATTCGTGATCGTGTGATCGAGGCTGCCGCTTTCATTCCAGCGGATCAACGTGGCACAACAGATGACTGTGGCTTCTCCCCATTCGCGGATGACACTTCAACCAGCCGCGACGTTGCTTTCGGGAAGATTCGCGCCCGAGTTGCCGGGACAGAGTTAGCAGCCAAAGAACTCCAGTTGTAAGTGTGCCCGGTATTACCGGGATGCTATTCAACACCACCCTTTGACACAGATGGATTCTCGATCTGTGGCATACGGCATTTCCGTATGTACATCGCAGATATTTCAGAGTTAATGATCCATCTAAGAGTGGATATCGATGTCCACCCTTTGGATTTTGTGTATTGGGACGAGTTCATAGATTATTCATTCCTGGGATTACATTCCTTTCTCGTGTGCCCACCAAACAAAACTGATCGTTAGACGAAACATTTGTCAGCCACATTTTAGGTGTTCTTATGAATATTTATATGAGTCGGTTTGTCCTATACTCCTGTTTATCCCTGATGATGAGCATGTTCTTGCCGCGTTCTATCGTGGCTCAGGCCACGAGCGCTTCTATCCACGGGACAGTCACGGACTCAACCGGCGCAGTCGTCACAAACGCTAAGGCAACAGCGCTGGATACCAGCACGGGGATAGCCACATCTGCCAGTACGGACAGTAAGGGCTACTATGTTTTTCCCCAGTTGCACATTGGCGGCCCGTACACGATCACGATTGACAAGAGCGGCTTTCAGACATTTATCTCCACCGGTTCGATGCTTAATCTCAGTTCAGAACGAGAAGTAAACGCGACACTTCAAATAGGCAAGTCTTCGCAGACAGTCCAGGTGAAGGCCGCACCGGCACAAGTGGAGACCTCCGACACACAACTCAAGACGGTGGTCGGAGGCAAGGAAATTGTAGATCTTCCACTTCTCGGACGGGATGCCGTTGAACTCCAGAAGACTGCTCCCGGGGTCGTGGAATCCTCGGACCGCATGGGAACCTTTTCGACCAACGGCAGCCAGACCCAGGAAAACTCTTACCTGCTGGATGGCACGGATATCAATGACCTTCTGCTCAACCAGCCCGGCATCACGCCGAATCCTGATGCGTTGGCAGAGGTAAATATTGTCTCTAGCACACTCAATCCAGAATTTAGCCGTAACTCTGGCGCGGTTGTCGATGAAGCCTTGAAGAGCGGGAGCAATCAGTTCCATGGCGATGGTTTCGAGTTTTATCGCGACACGTTTCTTAACAATGGAAACTACTTCTCGGCGACTCGCCCTGTATTCCATCAAAACCTGTTTGGGGGTACGCTCGGCGGGCCAATCTACAAGAACAAAGCGTTTTTCTTTGTGGCCTATCAAGGCATACGAAATCGAACAGCACAAACTCAGCTCACGCCTGTTTTTTCTCAGTCACAGCGTAACGGCGACTTTTCCGCAGATACGAGCGTCATTTCCAATAGCCGGGTAATCAACGGGGGATTGTCGAGCAATCCGATACCGTTTCCGAATGGACTGCAAGGTCCAAATGGATTCTGCCCTTCTGGAACACCTTGGAACAAGTGCTTTCCAAATGCGCAAGTGCCGATGACAAACTTCGATGCCATTGCTACCAAGTTGGTGAAGACATATGTCCCACTCCCTAACTATGTAAGTGCCGGTATAAACTACTACAATTTTAATGCGCCAAATACATCCGGCGATGACCAGGGAATCATTCGCATCGACGACCAGTTGACCCAAAAGGATGCACTTTGGGCATCTACAATCTTCGATTCAAACCCAAGCACGAACACATTGCCTGCACCTGCTTCTCAATCCACAGGCACAGGTGCCACTTTGCCTGGGTTCTTAGCGGACAACGCTGCCCACATTAAGATATTCAACGCATCCTGGACGCGAACGATCAACTCAAGCACCCTGAATGAATTACGGGCCGGGTATTT
>DASSZI010000009.1:0-30144 GCA_035713565.1 Acidobacteriaceae bacterium
TGTCTATAACTCTATGGAATTGAGTCCAAACAAGCGAAGCTGTGGAAAAGAGCGAATCTATCGAAAGCGCTCTGAGTTGAACTGAAGTCAGAGGTTAGAGCTAAATCGAAGAGAATGAATCCAGTACAGGAAAGAAGCACAATCGAATCCCCCCCTCTCCGCCATCCACCTGCTTCTATTGCAGTGAAAGAATTTGGTGTCTGTCATGGTGTCTATAACTGGACGCGATCATCCTGTCAGAAAGAGCCGTCTCACCCGTTAATGACGAACCGAGCGGCCATACGAAATTTTGGTGTCCGAGGTGGTGTTCCTTTGATTTTGCATTTCGGGCGATTCTACGCAACCAATGTGCAAACACATAAACCAGGAATATAGAAAACGAGATTATTCGCGTCGTTGCGTTTCGATTGACCCAGTGCAAATCACATTACTTTCCCATTCAGTCAGGTGCATTCAACCCGGCTCTGCCACCCCTCCGTTCGAGTAACTCGACTTTCCAAGTGGTCGCGCGAAACCTCTGCTCGGGGGATTACAGGTTCACTGACAAACAGGCGCGTTGCAATATCGGCGATCCTCGATTCGTCGCCCCTCAATCAATGCAATTTCTGCAGCCGTGCGATCAGTTTTTGCGCCAGATTATCGTCGCTCTCCGACCACAATAGGCGAGTCTCCACGCCGCAACTTTTCTCTACCGCAGTGGTAAAGGCCACCAGTTGCTCGACATTCTGTTGGACATGGATTTGCCCTTCTTCATCGAGCGGTGTGTCCTCATAGAGAAATGGAGTGTCCAGTCCGAAGTCGATCAGAATCTGGCCATTCTGCTCGAAACTGGCCTGATCAAACTCCGGTCCCAACCCAACGATTCGCACAATCCGCATTTCCTCTTTCCAGATTGGGTCCAATAAACCATCCGTATCGGGATACCAGAGACTCCAGGGCAATTCAAACTCGTAGGCGCAATCTTCATGTAAGGACGCCGTGGCTTCGGCAACCGCTGCTTCCGGAGTCGCGGCTTCGTCCGGGTAGGTCTCGCGGGTGCTAAAGATTCGCTGAAAGCTTGGCGTCTGCTGCCAATCCAGTGGGTAGACGGATGCTGCGGTAACCAGCGGCTGTGGCATCTGCTGCATCACCAGGACGAGCTTTTCCGGTAGTGCGGCAAAGCGAAATTTAGGGAACCACAGGCTGTAGTACAGTGAATCGGCCATAGAGTTGATTGTAGTATTCACGCGTGGCTCCGCTGAAATGAGAAGATGTTGCTATGGGCTGGACCATCGAGAGGCTGCGAATTGCTATCTTAGCTATAGCCGCCTTTCTGGTGGTGGCGATTTTCGGTTTCCTCCTCTACTCGCGCTGGCGGGCTCGGCACCTGGCGCAGGACCTTCCCGCTCATCTGGGAGTACAAATTCAACAATCCACTCAGGGTTTCGTGCTCTCCAAAACGGAGAAGGGACGGACCATCTTCACCCTGCATGCTTCGCGGGCTCTGGCCTTCAAATCTGGCGGACGTGTGCTTCTGCACAACGTGCATATCGATGTCTATAACGAGGAGGGACAGGCCGACACTATCGCTGGGAGAGATTTCCAATATGACCGGAACAGTCAGATTGTGGAATCCCAGGGTGAAGCACAGATCGCGCTCCACACACCCCATAACGGTACGGCTGCCGCGTCTGGGAAGAATGCAGGGCAGGTGATTCGCGTCACAACCCACGGGCTTGTCTTCAACCAGAAAACCGGCATTGCCACATGCAGCGGCGAGGTGGATTTTCGTCTCGCGACTTCTCAAGGTCAGGCGATCGGGGCGGAATATGATTCGCATCAAGGCCATCTTCTTTTGCAATCGCATGTGGTATTGACAACCACTATGCAGAACCGTCCGGCGACGGTGCACGCGGAGCAGGCGGTCTATGACCGCGATGCCAACCGCGTTCTTTTGCAGCGCCCGCACTACAGTTCCCCAACCCAGCAGGGAAGCGCCGGAGTTGCGAGGGTGTTTTTGCGCGGAGACGCATCGGCCCAGCTTCTGGATGCGAGCGGCGGAGTACAACTTTCCTCGCCCGACGGTAACTCCATCAACGCTTCAGCGATGCACGCATTACTGAACGGGAGCAGCCGGCCTCAACATGTCCACTTCATCGGCCAGGTGGAGATAGCTCAATTTCAGGCAGGACAGGTCAGTTCAGGAACTGCACGCGAGGCGCGCCTTGACTTCGATCCCGAAGGTCGCGCCCGACGAGCAATTTTCGATACGAATGTTCATTTCCAGCAGCAACAGAAGACCGGGGCCACCAAAATCTCGCGTAATGTCCGCTCCAATCATCTCGACATTTTCCTCGTGCCAGGCGCGGACGGCCGGTCGGAACTGCAAACAGCGGAAGCGACTGGCGATGCATCGTTTCAAGCTCTGTCTGTCATTCCAGGCAAGGCACCTCAGCAGACCAGGGTCTCCGCGCAAACGCTCCGGGCGCGCTTTTTGCCCGGCAATCAGATGGACCACATGGAGGGAGCCGTCCAAACGGAAGTGCAAACTGTCTCGATAAATGGCAATATGAATTCAAGTTCCGGCGACACGCTCAACATTGATTTTTCCAGGGACAATGCGACTGGTGTGGTCGGGACGCAGTCCACAGAAATTTCCTCCAGAGCGGCGGGTGTCTCCGCCGAGTCGATCCGTTACGCCGTGCAGACTGGCCATGTGGTTATGCGACAGAGCGCTACGCGTGGTGAAGCCGCACCCGCACCGATTTTTGGCGCAACCGCAATGCGCGCGGAGTATCGCTCCAGCACGGACACGGTAGAGTTGACCGGTGGGCCCGTGTTTCGCGATCCGCAAATAGAACTGGCGGCAGATGACATGCAGGTGCAGCGTTCAACGGGCAAAGTGACGGCTGTAGGCGCGGTGCAGGGAACTCTCCGGAGCGGAACGGTAGCCGGGCATGCATTGCATCAGGCCGCACCGGGCGGTCTGCTGAGTGGAGGCGACCAGCCGGTTCATATCATCGCAGCACGGGCTGTGCTGCTTCACGAGTCGCAGAAAGCGATTTTCACAGGCAACGCGCGGCTGTGGCAGGGAGGCGATACTGTTGCGGCACCTGTGATTGAGATCTCTCAGAACCTTCAGGCGTTGTTGGGATATTCAGATCATGCTTGCAATCAGTGTGTCCACAGCACCTTCACAGGTCCCGCGCCTAAGCCCACAGGTCGCGTCACAAGCATGACAGGAGACGCGTCCCAGCAAACGACATCGGGTTTTGCTCCTCCTGAAAAATCTCGTTCCTCGTTCGATTCCAATGCGCCACAGATTTTCAGAGTTCTCAGCCGGAGGTTGCTTTATTCGGATGCCGAGCGAAAGGCAACCTTCACCGGACATGTGGAGGTGATCCATGCTGACGACCAACTCTTTTCCGACCACGCCGAGCTGTTTCTTTCTCCCGCAGCTCCCGCAGCGTCCGGCGGTACGGCGGTGTCCTTGCGGAGTCACAACGAACAGCCCTCTGTAAGCCGAATCGTAGCAACAGGAGACGTACGGCTTGTGCAACCGTCAAGGCGGGCAATGGGCGCACGCCTGGTGTACACGGCGGCCGACGGAAACTTTATTCTGACAGGCGATGGAAAACCGCCTCAGGTGGTCGACGCGACCCAAGGGACGGTTACCGGTCCTACTTTGACGTTTGCCTCACAGGAACAGGCGATAATAGTGGGAGGAAACGCGGCGCATCCCACGACGACAACCACACGGGTGAGAAAAAAATAGATGCAGTTGCTCAGGACGGACCAGCTTGCCAAGCATTACCGCGGACGTCAGGTGGTGCGGGGTGTCAGTCTCGAGATTCATAAAGGAGAGGTAGTTGGCCTTCTTGGACCCAACGGCGCGGGGAAAACGACCAGTTTCTACATGATCGTCGGCCTGGTGCAGC
The DNA here is from genome assembly GCA_035713565.1 of Acidobacteriaceae bacterium. Taxonomy (GTDB): domain Bacteria; phylum Acidobacteriota; class Terriglobia; order Terriglobales; family Acidobacteriaceae; genus JAKAAZ01. Next base: position 3,918 of record DASSZI010000009.1, read on the forward strand.
CAGACTCCGGCCGTGTCATGGTCGGAGACCAGGACATCACTCGGTTGCCTATGTATTTGCGGGCGCGCAACTTCGGCATCAGCTATCTCCCTCAGGAGCCGTCCGTCTTTCGCAAGTTGACCGTCGAGGAGAACATTCTGGCTGTTCTGGAAGCGCAGCCGGGTGGCTGGGAAAGACGTCGTGCGCGCATGGAGCGGCTCATAGAGCAATTAAGCCTGGGGCATGTCAGAAAGACGCGCGGATATGCGCTGTCCGGTGGCGAGCGCAGGCGCGTGGAGATTGCCCGCTGCCTTTGTATCGAGCCGAATTTCATCCTGCTGGATGAGCCCTTTTCTGGCATCGATCCCATTGCAGTACACGATCTGCAGGATATTATCTTTGATCTGAAAGCTAGCGGATACGGCGTCCTGATCACGGACCACAATGTTCGGGAAACTCTTTCTGTCACCGATCGTGCCTACATCATCAACGAAGGCAAAATCTTCCGCACCGGCACGCCTCAGGAACTGGGCCAGGATGTTGAAGTCAAGCGCGTGTACCTCGGCGAAGGTTTCACCTTGGGCTGAAGGATTTCTAGTTGCAGGGCATCGAGTTGTTTTGCCCCGGTTCCACGCCCTAAGCGGCTGACTGAACATCCCAGATTCGGTTTGTCTTTTGGAAACAGCGCTCCTAACCGCTCTTGACGAGTCTCTTCGTAATATTCCTCCCTATTTTCTGTCCAACGTGTAAACTGTAGCCAACTTCACCAAAACTGGACTTTTGCCATGGCACTGCTTCAACCCAGGCTTAATTTGAAGGTTGCACAGAAACAGGTGCTCACTCCAGGCCTGGTGCAAATGGTCAGCCTGCTTGCGCTCAACAAGCAGGAGTTGAAGGAGATGATCGACGCCGAAATTCTGGAAAATCCCGTCCTGGAGGAGTTGGACGAAAGTGTTCCGTCGATCGACGACGTACGCACGCCAGAAGAAGCTGATCCTGCAGTCGAGGCAAAGAGTGAAGAAAGAGATCCCTTCGATGAGATCGATTTCGGATCATATTTTCAGGATTATCTTGATCCGGGATACAGAACTCCAAACAGCACGGAGATTAGTGAGCGGCCGTCGTTTGAGAATTTTCTCTCCAAAGCTAGCACGCTGACCGATCATCTGATGTGGCAACTTGGATCACTGCATCTTTCGGCAGCCGTCCGCGAAGCGGCGGAGCTGATTGTTGGCAATTTGAACGAAGATGGATACCTTACCGCGACGGACGAAGAGCTTCTGGCTGCGCTCTCCCGCGGCAATTCCAACGGACATCATGCGAGCAACGGTCACAACAGCGGGATTGATTTTGTCGCACCGAAGCAGGAGACATTCACTGCAGCGAACGGAAACCTGAAGCATTGGAATGGATCGTCTGGCCTGAACGGCTCGAACGGCCGCAATGCCTACTCACTGCATCACGCTTTTTCTGCCGGGAATGGCGTTAGTGTGATGATCGATCGTACGCCGGAAGAGATGGAGCGGCACCAGCCAAGCCTGCCCGGCGACTCGGGAAAATCGCTTTCACATTTCGAATACCCGGCCGCTCTCAGGGAGCAATTGACAGAGGCGCTGAACATTGTTCGGCGGTTGGATCCTGTAGGGATAGCAGCTCGAGATTTGAAGGAGTGTCTGCTGGTGCAATTGGACAGCCGGACGCAGGAGGCGGCTGCGCTGGCATCCTCTACCCTTCGGCTGGCAGCTTCTGCGGAAGACTATAGTGAGTTCGAGGAGAATGGTGCCGCAGGCGGGGTGCGCACTATGGTCGCTGCCTCTACGGGCGAGGGTTCGAGCATCCTTGCACTGGCGCGGCGTATCATCGACCAGTTCCTTCCCCATCTGCTCAAGAGGGACATTCGGGAACTGGCCCGTCTGACCGGCACGCAACAGTCGTGTGTTCAGGCGGCCATTGAAGCCATTCGAGGCCTGGACCCGAAGCCGGGACAACGCTACAACCGCGAGCAGGTCCGCCTGATTGAGCCCGATGTGGCATTCATCAAGCGTGATGGCGAATATGTCATCATGATCAACGATGAGGAAATGCCGACGCTGCGGCTGAATCAGGGATATCGCCGGATGCTCAACCAGGTGGGAACCGAACGCGAAGTGAAAGACTACGTCAAAGAGCGCTATCGGTCGGCAATCCAACTGATGCGCAATATTGAGCAGCGTAAAAACACTATTCTGAGGACCTGCGAAGTCATTATCCGCCGCCAGCGGGAGTTCCTCGAGGAAGGCGTGGATTCGCTGAAACCCATGATGATCAAGGACGTCGCCGAAGAGATCGGTGTTCACGCTTCGACGGTTAGCCGTGCAGTGGCGAACAAGTACGTCCATACCCCGCAGGGAGTTTACGAACTGCGCTTCTTTTTCACCGAGGGCGTCAACGGGCCGGAGGGCGCGGACACTCCGTTGCTGCTGCTCAAACGCAAGGTCAAAAAGCTTATTGAGGAAGAAGATTCCGGTAAACCCCTGACCGACGAAGCGCTGGCCAATATCCTGCAGGCGCAAGGGATCGCAGTCAATCGGCGCACGGTAGCAAAATATCGTGAAGACATGGGGATTCCCAGCACCCATCAGCGCCGGGTGCGCATCTGATCCTGCATCTTACTAGTCAGGGATTAGCGAGCATCGGGAGGAAATTGATGGAATCAGAACTAACCGGAAGAAAAGTCAAAATCAGCAAGCAACTGCAGACGATGGCGGACGAAGGTCTGTCCCGCATTGAAAAAATTGTTGGTCGTGGGGCAAGTGCTCACATCATCTTCAGTTCCCAAAAGCACGCTCAGATCGCCGAAGTGACAGTCAACGCCCGGCACCATACAGTGGTGGGGCTGGCCGAGGCTCCAGACATCGCCGTAGCCTTGCGAACCGCATTGGAGAAAACCGAAAAGCAGGTTATACGCTGGAAGAAAAGCCTGGTCGAAAAAAAGCGTCAGTCCAAACCGATCAGCTCCGTTCTTCCTGCGACGCCGGAGGATGCCGCTTCCCGCAGCGACAGCAGCCTGAGTAATGGAAAAGCCAGGTCTTCTGGACTGCACATCGTTCCCGCGCCGGAAGCCCTGGCCGAGGAACCGATGACTCTGGAGGAGGCGGTAAAGGAAGCCGAATCTCGCAACCAGCAAGTCTTTGTATTCCGCGATATGGCGGGACTGGTCAAGGTGCTTCACTGTGCGGGCGATGGGCTGGTGCGCCTCATCGAAGTGGAATAATCATTCTGGAGCCTTGGGGCGAGCAGACGCTTCGCAGGCCACAAGCACGGGCAGCGTAGCATCCTCATCTCCTGAACCTGATCTTGCGGAGTTCTGTACGCCCCATGAAACGTACTTCTGTATCGAATCACACCAAGCCCGCGGGAAAATCCAGAAAAACCTCTCCCAACTTGCGATCGCTTGACGGTACAAGAGGTGCAACTCTGCGTAGCAGGTCGGCAGACCATGCGAAGCGACCTCTGGCTGACAATGAATTGGTGATTCTTACCGGCCTCTCAGGCTCCGGAAAGCTGTCCGCGTTGAAAGCCTTTGAAGATCTGGGCTACTACTCGGTAGACAATCTTCCGATCGATTTGATTCCCCCGTTTGCCGACCTGATCCGTCAATCGCCCGAAACCAATCGTGCGGCTCTGGTCGTGGACGTTCGTGAAGGACCCCAACTTGATCGGTTTCCTGGCATCCTGCGCAAAGTCCGCCAAATGATTTCTACAAGGCTGCTGTTTCTGGAAGCCTCCGACAGCGCGTTGCTCCGCCGGTTTTCAGAGACGCGGCGGCCTCACCCGCTGGGACGAATCAACACGATTCGCCGCTCCGTACTTTCGGAACGCAAGCTGCTGGAGCCGCTGCGCAACATCGCGGATGTATGTCTGGATACGACAAACTTCAACGTGCATGAGCTTCGAACGCACATCAATGGACTGTTTCAGCCAGACACAGCCGATAAAAATCTGTTGATTTCGACGATTAGCTTCGGGTACAAAAACGGAGTTCCTCAGGAAGCCGATCTTGTCTTCGATGTCCGCTTTCTTCCCAATCCACATTTCGTCCCGGAGTTTCGCCCTCTGACCGGGCGAGATGCCAAAGTCGTGCGTTACATCGAGAAATTTCCTGAGACAAAGGAATTCGTTCAGCGCGTCCAGGATCTGTTATTGTTTCTGCTGCCGCATTATGTGCAGGAAGGGAAGAGTTACTTGAGCGTAGCCTTCGGCTGTACAGGTGGCCAGCACCGCTCGGTCATGATTTCAGAGAAGATGCAGAAGCTATTGCAGGCCGAAGGCTATCATGTCAAAACCATTCATCGCGACATGCCTCGTTGATTTCCCGTTAACTACATCAGGTGCACGGCATCTACATCGATGGTCAGAAACCGTCGCGGAATCTCTGCGGAATCCGCATAGGCAAGCATCTGCCGGACCGCCGGGATCAACTGCTTGCGATGGCTTGCCTTCAGAATGAAATGAAAGCGGTAAACGCGTTTGATACGGGAGATTGGAGACGCCGCCGGTCCGATCACACGTACTCCGGGCAGTGTTCGATTTTGCATCCACTCTTTCAGCAGATTGGTCCATTGGGTCGCCTTCGCAAGGTCTGTATGCTCGATCAGCACATTGGTCAGAACAGCCGCAGGAGGGTAATGCAGCAGACGGCGATAGTGCATTTCCTGGTCGACGAAACTGTTGTAATCGTGGACTGCGGCACATCGGATGGCGTAGTGGTCGGGATGATGAGTTTGGACCAGGACGCGCCCTGGTAACTCGCCCCGGCCCGCGCGGCCAGCCACCTGCGTCAGCAACTGGAATACCCGTTCCGCGGATCGAAAGTCCGGCAAGCCCAGCGCATGGTCTAAGCCGATTACGCCGACCAGTGTGACCCCGTGAATATCGTGTCCTTTGGCAATCATCTGGGTGCCGACAAGCAGATTAACCTCGCCGCTTTGCATTCGTGCCAGGATGCGTTCGTAGTCACGGTGATGGCGCATGGTGTCGCGGTCCATGCGCGCTATGCGTGCGTGGGGGAAAATTTCCTGCAGTTTCTCTTCACCCTGCTGGGACCCCACCCCGTAAAAGAAGAGATGTTCGCTTTCGCAACTTGGGCAGCGGTTCGGCACCATACGTCGAAAACCACAGTAATGACATTCCATGCGCTGGGATTGCGGACGCTCTGGAATGCTCGGTGCGTCGTCACTGGCCGATTTATGATGTGTCAGCGCGATCGCGCAGTTTTCACATTCCAGTTTGTCTCCGCAGGCCCGGCACATTGCCACAATGGAGTAGCCGCGACGGTTAAGCAGCAGGATTGCCTGCTCACCGCGCCCCAGCGTAGATTCAATTTCCTCCTGCAGTGCCCGCGACAGTAGAGTCTCCTGGCCGGTTTCTGTGAACTCCCGCCGCATATCGATCAGCGACACCTCTGGGAGCGGCCGCTGGCCCACTCGATTGTGCATAGAGAGCAAACTGTATCTGCCGCGTTGCGCGTTGGACCACGACTCGAGCGAAGGAGTCGCCGACCCAAGCACGATGGTCGCTCCTGCCTGCTTGGCGCGCATTACGGCGACATCGCGCGCATGATAGCGTGGCAGGTCGGCCTGCTTATAGGAGGTGTCGTGCTCCTCGTCCACAATGAGCAAAGCCAGATTGCTGACCGGAGCAAAAACTGCCGAACGCGTGCCTACAACAACGCGAGCTTCTCCGTTGCGAATCCGGTGCCACTGTGCCGTACGATCGGCGCCAGTCAAGGCGGAGTGCAGCAATGCTACATGGCTGCCGAAGCTCGCGCGTAATTGCGCGACCATGGCGGGTGTAAGGCCAATCTCTGGAACCAGCAGCAGGCTGGAAAGGCCGGCATCCAGCGCTCGTCGCATGGCAGCCATATACACGGCCGTTTTTCCGGACCCGGTCACACCGTGCAGCAGAAAGGGCTGGAATTTGCCCGCATGTACGCTTGCCGCGATCTGCAGCAGGCAATCACGCTGTGCCTCGTTGAGCATTGCTTCGGGGAGCGCAGCACTGGACACCAGATCGCCAGAGGCTGCAGGTGCATCGAATACTCCGATCGGTACTTCCTCCAGGCGTACCAGTTCTCTTCGCAACAGCGCCCCAAGTGTGGAATCGGACGCGCCTGACTTGCGAAGATCGGCAACGCGCATGCGGCCGCCCACACTTGCAAGCTCCGCCAGCAGACGCTGCTGATTTTCATTCAGCTTCGGCAGACGAGCATCCGCGATCAAGACGGCGAATCGCTCCGTACGGCGTGTTTCACGGGGTGCTGCGGTCGATTCTCGTGTTGCCCATCGACTTGCCAGAAGCGCGTCGAAAGTTGCCGCGGTTGCACCGATTTTGCTGCGCAACTGACGGGCGCGGGTGGGGCCGTTTTGCTGCAGAAACTCGAGAGCCGCGGATTCAAGATCAGATGCCGCTGGCAGAGGCCCCATCTCTGCGACATCTTGGGTCAGCGCGCGCTGCGCTGGGATCGCAAGTCTCTGCTGGCCGCGCTCGGTGATTCGATAAACCGTCTCGTGGCGGACCTCCGCGCCAAGCGGCAACATGGTGCGGAGCACTTCCCCCAGGGGCGCGACGTAATACTCGGCAATCCATCGTCCAAGCGTCAGCAACTCGGAGGAGAGCACCGGCTCCTGATCAAGCACGCGCAGAATGGAGCGCGTTTCCACGGGGGGAGCTTGATCATGAAGCGCCAGCACGATGCCCTGCATCTGCTCACGGCGGAAGGGCACAAGGACGCGTCCTCCCGCTACCGGCATGGCGTCCTTGATTGCATAAGTAAAGGTCCGATCCACCGGAACGGGAAGCGCGACATCACAGTAGAACGACATAGTTGGTTCTAGCGCATGGTTCCGATTGGACTTCAGCGAGCCCAAACTGTTCGAAGGTGGACCGGTGGAACGGCCCACCTTAAGGAGCATTGAGAAGTCCGGGCATCCTGAGCGCAAACGAGAACCTCGCCTGCAATTGCAATACAAGGCGCTGCGCTTCGCATCAGGTTCTGCCCTTCGATCTACAGGTCTAAACCGTCCGGCTAAACAGAGGAATGCGAGCCGACCAGATACTCGTCAAAGTGTGCCAGGGTACGTTTCATAGCAAGCTTCGCCGCCGCTTCATTGTAGGTGGCGCTCCCGTCGCGGTTGAAGCCGTGGTCCGCGTCGTAAGTAAAAACTGAATATCCCGGATATTCATGCTGCACCTGCTCAACGACCGACTGCGGAATGTGCTTGTCCTGCAGCCCGAAGTGGAAAATCGCCGGACACGAGGATTTTTCGTGGATGTAGTTCTGAATGCCGCCCGCGTAGTAGGAGACGGTTGCGTCCGGGTGCAACCGGGTATTGCTGGCCCATGCCATCGTTCCACCCCAGCAAAATCCCACAACGCCGACCTTACGTGCCCCATGCTCACGAAGATACTGGATCGCCGCATCGATATCGGCCAGCGTTTTCTCCGGCGGAATCTGCTGGACTAGATCCATCCCCTTCTTCATGCCATCGGGTCCGTACTCCATTTCCACATTGCGCTCCGCGCGATCGAACAGGGCCGGAGCAATCACCAGATATCCCGCCTGCGCGAATCTGTCCGCGACAGACCGGATGTGAGTGTTGATGCCAAAAATCTCCTGCAGAACGACGATCCCGGCCTTCGGTTCACCGGTAGGTTGCGCAATGTAAGCGTCGAGCTTGTGGCCGTCTGCGGCCTGAAGTTGAGTGTGCTGTGCCATGTATTTGTTTTCTCCGATCGGATTAGAATTCATGCGATTGACTACTAAACAGTTCCTCAATGCTGCGATTGTTTGGTCGGCGGAAGGTGGAGGAAGCGCATGGCGAGTTGCAAGTCCTTCCATGCCTCGGCCTTTTGCCGTGGGTCGCGCAGCAGGTATGCCGGGTGGTAAGTAACGACCAGCCTGGTGCCCATGCAGTCGTGGACCTTTCCGCGCAACACCGATAGAGCGGCCTTCGATCCGGTCAGGTATGTGGCCGCCGTTGCACCAAGGGCCACAATCAGCTTGGGGCGAACCACGCCAATCTGCCGGAACAGAAATGGGGAGCAGGTCAGCGCCTCCGCAGGTTCCGGCACCCGATTCTTCGGCGGCCTGCATTTCACAATGTTCGCGATGTAGACCCGCTCGCGACTCAGACCCATGGCCGCGATCATATTGTTCAGTAGCTGACCGCCTCGTCCTACAAACGGCAGGCCCTGCATGTCTTCATCCGCTCCCGGTCCTTCACCCACAAAGAGCAGTTCCGAGTTCGGATCTCCATCACCGAAGACAATCTTGTTACGGCCTTCAAAAGCGAGCGCGCATCGTGTGCAGTCGCCAATCTCCGACTGAATTGCACGCAGGGCAGCGATGCGCTGGTCCGGCGGGATTGCGGCCGACGAATAATCAATCGCAGCAGGACGTGTCAAAAGGGTGGATTTAGGAGTCATAGAAACTGGCGGTTCCGGCGCAGCAGGCTGAATGCTGGAGATGATAGCTGGCGAGCCATCGATCTCTGCGGAAGCCGGGGAAGCTGCGGCTTCTGGCTGGTTACTGGCCTGATACTCCTCCTGCGCCCCACGATAGAAATCCATCCCACCCATTTCACGCAAATAGGCAAGCCACGTTGCAAGTTGCTGGCGTTGTTCCGGTAGCAGGGAATTGGCATGCATGGGTTCGAGAAGGGTTGGACAGAAAAGTTTAGCGAAGCATGTGATCGGAAGCGTTCTCCAACTCCGCGACAACTTGACGAGTGCGCCGCAGAGCTAGTGTCTCATCCAGAATACGGTCTGCTAAAGCGCGTTTCGGCATTTCCGGAAGATCAATCGCTGTTGTTTCGGTAAGAAAGGTAACCGCATTGCGGTCGGAGTCGAAGCCGATCTCCGGACGCGCCACATCGTTGAGAACAATGGCATCTGCGCCCTTGCGATGCAGCTTGCCGCGCGCATGTTCCAGGGGGCGTTCCGTCTCCGCGGCGAAACCCACGACCAGTGTGCCGGGACCGCGTTGGCGAACGACTTCGCCCAGAATGTCATCGGTGGGTTCCAGCTCCAGGGTGAGCGGGGCATCGCGTTTCATCTTCTGTTCCGCGCAAGTCTTGGGGCGAAAATCGGAGACAGCCGCTGCCTTGATGACCAGCGTCGCTCCAGGCAATCGCTCCAGCACAGCGCGCCGCATTTCCTCTGCGGTAATCACCGGAACAAATTCGCAGCCATGCGGTGGCTGCAGGTGCGTCGGAGCGCTGATCAGAACAACGCGGGCACCTCTGGTTTTTGCAGCCTGTGCCAGGGCGTATCCCATTTTTCCGCTGGAACGGTTTCCCAGATATCGTACCGGGTCCAGCGGCTCGCGTGTTCCGCCTGCGGTCACCAGCACCGTCTCTTCAGAATAATCATCTCGCCGGTGCAAAGCCTGCATGGTTTCAGTGACGATGCTTTCGATGGGTGCCAGGCGTCCATCGCCGATCATCCCGCAGGCCAGGTAGCCACTTTCCGGCGCGATAATGCACACGCCCCGTTCACGCAGGGTAGTCAGGTTGGTCTGAGTCGCCGGATGCGACCACATCTGCACGTTCATGGCGGGTGCCAGAAGCAGAGGCGAGGGTGTTGCCAAAGCCATTGTGGTAAGAAAATCGTCGGCAAGCCCACAAGCCAGGCGAGCCAGAATATCTGCGGTCGCGGGTGCAATGATCAGCGCTTTCGCATCCTGCGCTTCCGCTATATGCTCGATTGCGGAGTTCGCGTTGGGGGTTTCTCCATCGGCGTTCCACAGCCCGGTGATTACGCGATGTCCGGTAAGCGAGGCGAAGGTCAGGGGTGTTACAAACTGTTGCGCTGCCGCTGTCATCACAACATGCACATCGAGCGCTTGCTGCTGTAAAGCGCGCACCAGTTCCGCAGCCTTGTATGCGGCTATTCCGCCAGATACACCAACGGTGACCTTCATGGGTCTGATTGTACGCTCCTGTGAAACCTCTTTCGCAGGAGCGTACAACTCATCTATGTGTGCAGTATGGGTGTATACCCCACCGGCAGGCCCAGCTCTTTGCGGGAGGGACCTTCAGGCACGACGTAGTTGATTAATCCTGCGCGCACTTCATCCTGTGCGATGCGAACCGCTTTGGTAGCGCGGGTGGGAACCATGGGGCTCGACCCGGACTGTAACTGACGAGCACGACGGGCGGCTACGTGGACCGCGCGATATTTGCTTTCGCGAACTGCTGATTCTTCCATAATGCGGCCTCCTGCGTTAGGGGAACTGCAATGAAAGCCATCTTGATGTGGCTCTTCTGCTGCTATCCGCTGCACGGGAAGCGCGGATGCTATGAACGCTGCGACGGATCGCGGCGAATGCTGCAAAACATGTACGACAGTGGATTGCAGCCATCCTACACGCCTAATCCGAAAGACGCCAGTACTAATTGCAGCCGATTTGCAGAATTTTTTAAAAGGCAGGTCTCCGCCAGCTTGCGGGAGCGCTGGATCTCAGGATCCATTGCCACTGCGGGGTTGTGCTTATGGCGCTCCGAGATGACGATGGCCGTCAGTTCCTCGACAGCCCGTTCCAGGATGTCGTTGATGAGCACGTAGCGGTATTCGTGATAGTTTGCAATTTCCTGGCGGGCGGTCGCAAGGCGCTTGCGGACCACCTCCTCGGAAACCCCACCTTCGGCCCGGCTGCGATTGTTCAAACGCATGGCCAGTACCTCTGGATTCGGCGGAAGGATAAAGATGGTGATGGCGTCCGGGACGCGTTGGCGAACCTGTGCGGCCCCTTGTACGTCAATATCCAGCAGCAGGTCGCGCCCATGCGCCGCAGCTTCGGCCAAGCCGGTGCGGGCTGTTCCATAGAAATTTCCGAAGACTTCCGCGTGCTCAAGAAATTCGTTCTTCTCGATCATCCGCTGGAATTCATCGCGCGAGGTGAAGTGATATTCGCGACCCTGCTCCTCAGAGCCTCGTGGCGCGCGGGTCGTCCACGATACGGAGAAGTCAAGGTCTGGCGCCATGGAGCGAAGCTGGCCGACCAGGGTGGATTTGCCAGAACCTGATGGCGCGGAAAGGATAAATAAAAGTCCTGCCACGTGCAGGATGCCCCCGGTAGTGCAGAGATGTCTTCAGCTAAGACTACTCGATATTCTGGACCTGCTCGCGCGCCTTCTCGATCTCTGCTTTCATGGCGAGTCCCAATTCGGTGATACGAAGGCTGCGGCTGGCGATACCGCTCGTTTTGGAGAGTGTTGTATTTGCCTCTCGTGCCATCTCCTGCAGAAGAAAATCCAGTCTCTTTCCCACCTCTCCGCCCTCGCGCAACACGTCTTCGAAATGCGCGATATGGGCGCGCATCCTCGCAATTTCCTCTTCCACGTCGCTGCGCTCAGCCAGCAGCGCCACCTCTTGCAGAATCCTTGACCCATCCAGAGGCGCCACGCCAGCAGGCAAGTTCGCCAGCAGTTCGCGCATTTTCTGCTCCAGTCGCTCCATGTAAGCCTGTTGCATGCCTGCACGCAGACCGGCCAGTTCGTCCACATGACTCTGCAATCGGAGGAGAGTATGGCGTAATTCCTGCGCAAGTGCTGCGCCTTCCTGCTCACGCATGGCATTCAGAGCTTCAATCGCGGGAATTAAACACGCTGCGGCCCCGCGTTCCAGCACAATATTAGCGTCTTTCCCTGGCGCGCTGCTTTCCGCAGCCCACGTTCCGGGCAGCTGAAACGCGACGTTCAGGTCTGGCTCACCCTTCAGTCCATGCTCCAAGGCGGCTGCACGGAACGCCCTTATGTAAGCTGCGATGGCCGCGGAGTTCCATTGCGCATTCTCTTCACTACTTGTGCGCGAGACGGAAAGACGAACCTCAACATGCCCTCGGAGCAAGCTCTTCTTGAGAACGCTTCGCCACTGCATCTCCAGCCCATCCATACCGTTTGGCAGGTGAAACTGCAAATCGAGATAACGATGGTTGACGCTTTTCAGAGTGAGAGCTAGCGCTGTATTGTCCGGCATGCTTTTAGATATTCGCGCAAATCCCGTCATGGATCGCACGGGCGCGGACGAACGGGAGGGGCCAGAAGATGAAGGAATCGGCTTTTTAGGATTCACCATGGATATTGAATGCAGCCTCAGCAGGATCTCCCAAAACGCAAAGGAGCAGACCAGTTTCTTCCACGTAGCTCACAGCAAGCCGCTGCGGTACTGTTGGTCATGATGGGAGTTTACCTGACTGTTCCTTACCAATCCGGTTGCATGCTGCGCATCGGAATGGTCTTTTCGCAAAGGCGCCGGCCTTGAGCTGCATCTGATCGCCAGATTGGGCAGCAGCGCCGGGGTTTATTCTTCTCGGCTCCGTGCCGCAACTGCCGCTTCCGAGATGTCGAAGAACTGCAATTGATGCAGCCGCTGGAATGTGGCGGAATTCTGTAACAGCTGTTCATAGCTGCCGATCGCGGTAATGTGTCCCTCCTCCAGTACAGCGATGCGGGTGGCGCGGCGGACGGTGGAAAGACGGTGAGCGATCACGAAGACGGTGCGGCCCTTCATCAGATTACCGAGGGCGGCTTGCACCAGAGACTCGCTCTGCGCATCGAGCGCGGACGTGGCCTCGTCCAAAACCAGAATGGGCGCATTCTTCAGCAGTGCTCGGGAAATGGCTAGTCGCTGGCGCTCGCCGCCCGACATGCGGAAGCCTTTCTCGCCGATCACAGTGTCATAGCCATCGGGCATCTGCAAGATAAATTCATGCGCCAGGGCAGCTTTTGCCGCTTCGATGATTCGCTGCTTCGGCACATCAGGCTGTCCATAGGCAATGTTGTTTCGCACTGTGTCATTGAACAAAATAGTGTCCTGCGTCACCTTGGCAATCTGGCTGCGCAACGAGTGCAGGCTCACGTCCCGCAGGTCGTGTCCGTCGATTGTGATCTGTCCGCTGGACACATCGAAAAATCGTGGAATGAGATTGACCAATGTAGTCTTTCCCGCCCCGCTGGGACCGACCAATGCGATGACCTCTCCGCGCTGCACTTCCAGGTTGATATCATGCAGAACCTGCTTGGGGCCATCGTCTCCGGCGTAGGAAAAATTCACCTGCCGGAAGCAGAACGCATGTTGAAAACTCTTCAACTCAATCGCATGAGGCTTCTCCCGGACATCATCCTGCGCATCCATAAATTCAAAAATCGACGAGGAAGCGCCTGCCGCCTGCTGAAAACTGTTATAGAAAAGAGCGAATTTCCGCACGGGGTCGTACAGCTTGAAGACCGCGATGATGAAGGCAATGAAAGCGCCTTCCGTCAACGCTCCGCGCTGGATCTGCCCTCGCCCGACCAACAGCAGCAGAGCAATGGCAATCGCCCCAATAGCGTCCATAAGCGGGGAACTGATCGCCTGTGCACGCACAGACCGCAAGTTTGCACGGAAAAGCCGCCGAGCTGCATCGCGGAACCGCGTCATCTCCCATAGTTCCATGCTGAACGCCTTGACGATCCGGTTTCCTGTCACCGTCTCATGCAGAATGTTTTGTATTTCCGCCAGCTTGTCCTGACCGGAACGCGTGGTGGTGCGAACGTTACGGCCTATGCGCCGCGCTGAGGAGATGACAACGGGAACAAATAGCAGCAACACCCATGCGAGCTTGCCCCCGTACAGAATGACAACAACGATGAGAAACAGGAGCGTAAAAAATTGCTGCAGAAAGTCCGACATCGCGGAAGACATGGCGAACTGTACCCTCTCCACGTCGTTGATCAGGGTCGACAGAATCGTACCCGTCGAGTGTCTTTGAAAGAACGAGACGGATCGCCGCAGGATACTTTCGTACAGATCATTGCGCAGGTCGGTAATCATGCCATACCCGGCAAAGTTCGACAGATAGGTACCCAGATAGTCGCAAAGACTTTTTATGATTGTGGAAACTACGAGTGCGAACGCGACCATGGTCCAGGCGTTATGAAAATGGCCCGGAACGACCTGCTCCAAATTGAACTGGATGTGAAATCTCTGGAAGTTGAAGTTGACGAGACGGAGATGATGCGTGGTGTCGGATGGCTTGAGGACCTCATCGAAGATAGGCTTGATCAGCAGAACGCGGAACGCATCCAGCAGCCCCACGATCGCCATGAGCAAAACGGACGCGAGCGCCTGCAGCGCGTAAGGGCGTACATAGGCTAGCAGCCGAAGCAGGAGTCTCACTTAGCACCCCCCGATGAGACACGCTGCGAAACCTCGCCGTCTGCGGATGGGGCCCACTTCGCTGCTGGGTAGAAGAAGGAAAGGGACACGCCCTCATTGTAGAGGCGAAGAAGGCATCGTCCACGAAAGCGAGCGAATGGACGCAGACTACGCTATTTGTCAGTCGAGCAGATGGAGCTCTTTGCCCGGCTTGAAGCGGACCGCACGTCCGGGCGAAATTGGAACTTCCGCCCCGGTGCGCGGATTGCGGCCAATTCCGGTTTTCCGCGGTCGAACGCTGAAGACTCCAAAGCCGCGCAGCTCAATCCGGTCTCCCGCGGCCAGCGCATTCTTCATGCTCTCAAATACGGTATCCACCGCATCCTCAGCCTTGACTCGAGGAAGCCCGGTGCGGTCCGCTACCTTATGCACAACATCCTGTTTGATCAAGGGAACCTCTCCGTCAGCCCTGAAAATTCAGGGAACTGCTCGCTAGAGTCATGCTAGGGACTGCTTTTGATGATTGTCAACGTACCCCTACTCTCGTACACTCGGCCTAAAGCACACGCGCTGTTGCATCTGTCCCGGTTCGCCTCGCGTTGCCGCAAAATTTCAATTGAGGATTTCAGGATGTCGATCAAAAGCGACCGCTGGATACGCCAGACGGCCATGCAACATGGAATGATTGAGCCTTTCAGCGAAAAACAGGTTCGAGAGGGCGTTATCTCCTATGGTCTTTCTTCCTATGGATATGATCTGAGAGTTTCGGATGAGTTCAAAATCTTCACCAATGTAAATACCACCCTCATCGACCCTAAAAATTTTGATGAGCGCTCGTTCGTCACAATGCAGGCCGAGTCAGTCGTCATTCCGCCGAACTCCTTTGCTCTGGCGCGTTCGGTGGAATATTTTCGAATTCCTCGTAATGTGCTGACAATATGCGTGGGGAAATCGACATACGCGCGCTGCGGAATCATTGTGAATGTCACACCTTTTGAGCCGCAGTGGGAAGGGTTTGTCACGCTGGAGATTTCCAACACCACTCCGCTCCCGGCTCGCATCTATGCGAACGAAGGCCTGTGCCAGATTCTGTTCTTTGAGTCGGACGAGGTTTGCGAGACAAGCTACGCCGACCGCAAGGGGAAATACCAGAACCAACAGGGCATTGTGCTTCCCAAACTGTAATGAAATGCTTGATCCTTCGCCGGTTCGGGAATGTTGGATTTTGGTTGAGACGGAGTGCGGCGGACTAGACACTATCAAAAGAGAAAAGGAGTCGCTGCCTTGCCTCGATCCGACATACCCGCCCTACGATCTTCTTCTTCACCACAAAAATCCACCGGCTCCGTCCTGGGTGAGCCGGTGGCGCAGTTTCCGGGTAGCGTGATCCGGGTATGCGCTTTGTTGCTGGATCCCATGCGGGCGGCGGGTTTGCGCGCGTTGTTTGACGGCAACTCCGGAATTGAAATTCTCATTGAAGAAGCTCCCGGCTCTCAGCTCGGTAATTTGTGGCTTGATCCTTCCATACGGGTCGCCATACTGGGCGCCCAGATCGGAGACGTGACCGCCACCATGGTCAAATCCATGCGTCTGGCGCGGCCAGATCTGCAGATTCTGGTCATGTCCCCCGCAGCCGGGGACGAAGCGGTCCTAAGCGTCCTCGCGCTCGGTGTCAAAGGTTTTCTCCACGATTCGGCGAGCGCTGGGGAGTTCGAGAAAGCGGTTCGCGTCGTTGCTTCTGGCTGCATCTGGGCCACGCGCCAGGTGCAAGCCATGCTGATTGAGCGATTGCTGCGGGGTGGGGATGTTACCTCGCCCGTAGTTACCCCAACCTTTACCAAGCGGGAGCAGGAAGTGTTGAGTCTGCTGCTCGATGGCCGATCCAACCGCGAGATCGCCAGCAGCCTGGATATCGAAGAACGAACCGTAAAGGCCTACGTTGCCAGCCTGATGGCTAAAGTCGGTGTTAAAAATCGTACGGCTCTCTCCATGCGCACCCTGTCCAAGGTAGGACCAGAATCGTAAGGGCCTCAATCGTAAGTTGCCACCGCTGCCAGTTCGAAGCGCTTCTTGAATCGTGGCTGTGGTTGAGTACATTGCGGTTACTTAAGTTACGGCACCTAGGTACTCTAGGAGGATAGCGAAAAAGACGTTTTAATCAATTCACCGATCATGGATTTGGGAGATCAGGGTTGCAGACAGCGGGAAACTGCTGATTGCAACCCACTTTTTTGTTTGGCTCCCGTTTCTCAATCAACCTCACGGTTACCTTCCGCATCCTATAAGCTGGAAAACGTAGCGACGGCAGTATGGCGTGAACGTTGGGCCTATTTCCGCGCTCATACCTTACAAAGGCGAGCAGAAAGGTTTGATATACATGAAGAAATTTATTTTCGGTGCGTGTGCCGTTTCCCTAATGGTCACTCAGGGCTTTGCTGCTACGGACAAAGCTAAGATCGAGGACCGCCTCAACAGTGCGACGCAGGTGGTGCAGGAAATTATGGCGACGCCGGATAAGGCCATTCCTGACAGCATTCTTTCTCGAGCAACTTGCGTTGCGGTCGTACCCGGCTTCAAGAAAGCTGCTTTCATGGTAGGTGGTGAATATGGCCAGGGAGTGGTGACCTGCAAGACTCCCCACGGCTGGAGTGCTCCGGCTTTTATTCAGCTTAAGGGCGGAAGCTTTGGTTTCCAGATCGGCGGCCAATCTACTGATCTCGTCTTGGTTGCGATGAACGAGAAGGGAATGCAGGATTTGCTTAAAAACAAGTTCAAGATTGGCGGCAATGCATCCGCTGCTGCCGGTCCAGTAGGACGCGACGCGAGTGCAGCGACCAACCTGACACTGAAATCCGAACTGCTGACCTACTCGCGTGCCCAAGGGTTGTTTGCAGGAGTGGATCTTAGCGGAACTGTGGTAAACCAGAACACGGTGGATACACGCACGTTCTACGGGTCGGACATTCCGTTCTCAACCATTTTGAGTGGTAAGAAAGCGACCCCTGTTGCGGCCAGGCCGTTCGTCTCTACCGTGGCCAAGTACTTCCATAAAGCGTCCCAATAGCGGTCAGTTTCGATCCAAGCAAATGGGGCAGGCCTTCGGGCCTGCCCCATTTGCTAAGCGGCTGATTTTGCCAGCCCCACGACTAAAACGATAACCTGGCCTTCCAGCGAATCGAGCAGTGCCACCGTGAAGGCTCGCTTTCTGTGGCAACGCACTCGCCTCTAGCAATGCTGGAATCACTGATCGGCCCTAATCTTAGCGCATGGATTGTTCGATTTCCTGCATCCAGCTCGCGGGCTTCAAGATTTCCCGCGGCCTTGAACCGTCGGCCGGTCCCACAATACCATCGCGCTCCATCATGTCGATCAGGTGGGCGGCGCGCCCGTAGCCAATCCGCATGCGCCGCTGCAGCAGGGAAGTAGAAGCTTTGCCAAACTCCAGAACAAGCCGGATCGCATCTTCGAAAAGTTCGTCGTTACCCTCCCCGTCGTCCGCTCCATCCGCACCATCTTTTGCTTTCTCGTCATGCGGCGATTCCAGGAAGCCCTCCGCATACTGTGCCGCCCCCTGAGACTTCCAGAAGTCCACCACCGCCGAGATCTCCTTTTCTGTGACGAAGGGAGCATGGACGCGCTGCAAACGTGAGGTTCCCGGAGCCAGAAACAGCATGTCGCCGCGGCCAAGCAAGGACTCGGCTCCATTCGAGTCCAGGATGGTTCGGGAATCTACCTTGGTCGCCAGACGGAACGACATGCGGGTTGGCACGTTGGCTTTAATCAGTCCGGTAATCACGTCCACCGAGGGCCGCTGCGTGGCCAGCACAAGATGAATGCCGACAGCGCGTGCCATCTGTGCAAGCCGCGTGATGGACTCCTCCACGTTGGCGCGGTCCAGCATCATCAAATCGGCCAGCTCATCAATGATGATTACGATCTGCGGCAGCGGCTTTTCGTCTTCTATGGTGGCTTCCTCAAACAGGCTGGGCGTCGTCTCGAACAGCCTGTTGTATTGCTCCAGGTTGCGCACACTTCGAGAGGCCAGCAGCTTCAACCGGCGCTCCATCTCGCGCACAGCATTGCGCAAAGCATTCGCGGCCAGCTTGGGTTCGGTGATGATCGGGGTAAATAAATGCGGGACGCCTTCATACATCCCCAGCTCCACCCGCTTTGGATCGACCAGGATCAGACGGACTTGCTCCGGTGTCGCTTTGAAAAGGACGGACATGATCATCGCATTGATCGCAACGGATTTGCCGCTGCCGGTGGATCCGGCAATCAGCACGTGTGGCATGGTGGCCAAATCTGCGTGAACAATGCGGCCGTTGATGTCTTTGCCCATGGCCAGCGTAAGTTTGGATTTGCTGCCGATGAACGTGTCTGCTTCAATAATTTCACGCAGCCAGATTGTCTCGCGCTCGGCGTTTGGCACCTGCAGGCCCACCGTGCTTTTACCGGACATGCGTTCGATCAGAATGCTTTCGGCGCGCATAGCCAGACATAAATCGTCCTGCAGTCCAACCACGCGGCTGTACTTTACGCCGGCATCGGGCCGGAACTCAAACGTGGTGACAACGGGTCCCGGATTGATCTGCACCACCTGACCGTTCACATCGAACTCAGCATACTTCTCCACCAGAACCCGTGCTTCTTCTCGCAGCTCATCTTCACGAACAACCTGCTTTCCCTCACTGCGATGCAGCAGGGTGCTGGGCGGCAGACGAAAGCCCTCAACCGCCTTAGCGGTGACCGTCACGGGCTTGGCCTTCGCGTCGGCGCGGGTGCCGATCTGCACGTGCAATTCTCTGGCAGATGCGGGTTCGGCAACCGGAGCAGGTTGCATGGCCTGCAGCGTTGGAGTGGGACGCGGAATCGGTTGACTGATCTCCATGTTATCGACCGTTCTGACGCTGATCTCCTCATCAGCAAGGGCGCTCTCACGCTCGATGCCGGTCTGGATGCGCCGTACCGCGACACTTTCTTCCGGTGTGTCGGGATTGAAATTACGGATGGGAGGTGGAGCGGGAACGGGTTCTTCCCAGAAATCCGCACGTTTGCGGACCAGTGTAGGCACAACATTCCTCCGCGTGGTCTCCTCCAGGGCGACGGCTGTTCCGGCCAGCAGGTCAGAATCGTCTTGCGCGTGGCTGGCCATCGCCGCCTGTTCTTTCGCCAGAGCCCGCGCCGTGCGCCGTGCGGCTTTGCGTTCCGCGCGCTCAGCGCGCCAGTTGCGCCAGCGGTCGCGCCAGGCTGCGGCAAAGGCAAATCGGATCTGGATCCACTCACGCAGGCTGCTGACGCTGAACGTTGTTGTGAGGTAGAGCGCGGCCGCGACCAGCGCCATCGATAGCACGCAAGCTCCCGGGTAATTCAGGTAATGGACCATTTCATGGGCGAGCAACCTGCCGGTCAGTCCTTCGATGGGAATAACGTGAGCCCAGTGCAGGTGCCACGGCAAAAGACCCACCAGCGCCGGCGCAAACAGCAAGCACAAAAACGCGCCTGTCAATTTGGAAATTGGGGAGCCCGCCGGCCGCGAACGCAGCCATGTCCAGCCGAGGGCAAACACCAGCAGCGGCAGAAGAAAGGCTGAGATGCCCTCCGCCTGAAGCAACAGGTCGCTTATGCCAGCCCCAAGGATTCCGGCCCAGTTGTGCGCCGGGCGGCCCGACAGATAGCCGCCGGCCGTGTCCAAGGAAGGATCGAGCGGAGTGTAGGAAATAAGGGAAAGGAGCAGGAGGAAGCCAACGACCAGCAGAAGCAGGCCGACCAACTCATTCAGCCGACGGTTCTTGGTCGGTGAAAGAATACTCGTAACAATCTTCATGGGGCGCTTGGACATTCGATCGGATGCCGGTTGTTCACCGGCCTCGGCCAAATGCCGGAGACACCAGAGCAACCCCATTATCCCAGATCGAGATTCAAAGACATAGCAAAATGTGTGATGTTCCGGAAAGGCGTTGCTTTGAGGATTTGCCCGGCCATCTGCGAATATGGAGAAGAGCACAAACGCGAGGGATCACCATGGACCGACTTTATTGGGGATATCTGCTTCGACGGACGCGACTGTTTTTCATTGGATTTGTCTTTGCACTCTCCGCGCTCAGCTACTCACCGGCGCAGACCAGGCAAGCACACGACACCTTAAAGAAGATCGCGGTCATTGACCTCCCCGGTCCTCCAGGCAAGCGGTTTGATTATCTTACGATCGACCGGCCGGACAATTACCTGCTCTCCGCTCATTTGGGCGCCGGCATTCTGTACGTCATTGATCTGAAGACGAACAAGCTGGTGCGTGCCATTCCAGGAGTGCCGGGAATCGAGGGCGTCGTCTATGTGCCGGAGGTTCACAAGGCCTACACCTCAGACTGGCTGGAGAACAAAATTGGCGTTGTCGATTTGAAGTCCATGAAAATCGTGGCCAAACTGCCCACTGAAGCTAAGCCCGATGGCAGCGCGTATGCCTCTCCATTTCACAAGGTCTATGTTTCGGACGAACGCGGCAAAGCCGAAGCCATTGTCGATGTGCGCACGGACAAGATCCTGACGACGCTGCATTTCAACAGCGAAACGGGTATGCCGCAGTATGACCCGGTTGCGAAACGTGTGTACATCAACCTGCAGGATCAAAATCTCTTCGCCGAGATCGATCCGGCTACCGATCGCGTGATCGCCAGTTATCCGGTCGGCAATTGCAAAGGAAACCACGGAATGACACTGGACGCTGCGCACCACCGCGCCTTCCTTTCCTGTGAAGACAACAGCTTGATGACTGTCTTCAACCTGGATACCAACAAACCCATCGCCTATCTCCCGATGGCTGCGGGCGCGGATGTGATCAAGTACGATCCCGGTCTGCGACGCATTTATGTGGCATGCTTCAGCGGATCAATTTCTGTCTTCCAGCAAGACGATCCTGACCACTATCGCAAGCTGCAGGATTTTCCTGTGCAGTACAAGGTACACAGCCTTGCCGTGGATCCGGCCACCCACCGCGTGTATGCACCGGAGCAGCAGGAAAACGGCAAGCCTGTTTCGAGGATGGTCATCTACGAAGCCCTGCCGTAGAGGAAGCTACTGCGGCCCAAACTTGGCAACAAAAATCTCTTGCGCTCCATTCGGATTCTTCGATCCCGGGAACGCTCCGGTAGTCATGCCTCCGACGAAGGTATCGTTCTGTGCGTCGGTGGCGACTGCTATCGGCGAAGAAGTCTGTGAATCCTGCGCCTCAATCTCTTTGCCGGTGCCAAATTGCTGAATGGAAACAGGTTTCCCGGCAGGCGTGAACTTTGCGACAAAGACATCGTCTATGTTCGCGGTAAATGCTGGCAGAAACGCTCCGCGTGCAAAGCCGCCAACCAAAATGCTGCCATCGCTGGCAATTGACAGGCCGCCTACAAGCGACTGTTGACCACCGCCGAAGTATTGGTTCCAAATGGTATGTCCGTCCGCACCGCTGAACTCGAAAAGCAGGCATTGCGGTGCTCCTACTGACTGGACCAGTCCCTGGCCATCGACCACTACATTCCCGGCCGCATTTACCGCAACGGCATTGTAGAAATAACCGGAGGGAAAACTGCTCATTGTAGGCTGCTGCAGCCAAAGCGCGTTTCCTGTGGTGCCACTGAGCTTCAGGACGAACGGAAGAGATGCGTTCATGTCCGTGGGATAGACATTCCCGGGGAAGGTTCCGCTGCTGGTGCCGACCAGGACGGGGTCACCCTGACCATCGACCGCGATTCCGCTTACGGTATCAGTGGCGTTCTCATTTCCGAATACCTGGATCCATTCCTGTGCTCCGGTCGCGCCATTCAGTTTCTCTACATACAAACGCATGGGGCTCATCGGCATGATTGTGCCGAATGCAGGAAAGCCGACATTCAGAAGGGCGGTTTGGTTGGGATACGGAGAAGGGCTTAGCTCACCAGAGAGGAACACGTTGCCCTGATTGTCGGTGGCCACGCCGGCTACAGTGGTCGTCGTGGCTACGCTGAACTGTTGCCTCCACAGCAGATGACCACTGCTGTCCAACTTCTCCACCATTGTTTGCAGATTGTGGTTTGGATTGGAAAAGCCCGGGAATGCGCCTCTGGTGACGCCTGCCAATGCAATGTTCGATTGTGCGTCGACTGCATCGCCGGCCAGTTCGTCGCCGTTCGGCGTGCCAAACTGCTGGAGCCACAGCTGTGTGCCTGCCGGACTAAATTTGGCAACAAAATCCTGCGGCGCTCCATTGGCATTCGTGAATCCAGGAAAAGTGCCCGTCGTAAAACCAGCCGCCACAACATTTCCCTGCGAGTCGGTCGCGATACCCGTCAGGGAGTCACCCTGATCATCTCCGTGGCTTACTGTTCCGGTGCCGAATTGTCGAATCCACTGCTGCGTAGCCGCTTTCTTAAAGCGCGAACTTGTAGAAGATGGAGGGTGCATCGTGCCCCCGCCGCAGCCGGTCAGCGAAAATCCCAATGCGGCTGTCAGACAGAGGATTGGGGCGAGAAGATATTTCTGGAGCGGCTGGTGTTTGGCGTATCGCCGCCGGTTGTGGTTTGTTTGTTTGCCCGTCCGGTGCGATCGCATGGTACGTGATCCTCCTGGGAACGCCCGATGGATTTATTTGAATATTTAGACGCCACAGGGGAACGGACGGAAGCTTTCATGTAACTTGGATTCCGATGCAAATTCATATTGAGCAATCCGCGCCCAACGCGGGCATTGACCGGTTCGTGAACTTCGTTTGACGGGCAAGGAGTTGCGCAAAGGCTGGGTCCCCGATTTACTCTGTTGAACAGTGCATTAGCCATCTTTTTGTGGTGTTTCTGCGAGAGATATTTTTCTGGAGTGTATTTCGTCGATGACCGACCAGCCGGACACAAGCTTCCAATCGCTGCTGCAGGAACTGCGGGTGATCCCTCCTGCAGAAGACTTTTCAGCCAAGGCACACATCCGCACCGCAGCGGAGTATGAGGCTCTGTACGCTCGTTCGGTGGAACAGCCGGAGGAATTCTGGGCCGCTGCAGCGAATGAATTGCACTGGTTTGAGCCATGGACAAAAGTTCTGGAATGGAATGTGCCCTGGGCGAAATGGTTTGTCGGCGGAAAAATGAATCTCGCATTCAACTGCCTCGACCTGCAGGTGGAGCGGGGCCGCGGCGAAAAAACCGCCATCCTGTGGGAAGGCGAATCTGGCGACGTCCGAAAATTCACTTTCCGCGAATTGCTTGGGCAAGTGCAGCGTTTTAGCAACGTTTTGCGCGGCGCGGGTGTGCAGCAGGGCGACTGCGTTGCTTTGTATATGGGTATGGTGCCGGAGCTGGCAATCGCCGTGCTGGCTTGCGCGCGCATTGGGGCGGTTCATTCGGTCATCTTCGGAGGCTTCGCAGCCAGCGCTCTGGTGGATCGCATCAACGATGCGCAGGCAGTACTCGTCGTCACTCAGGATGCAGCGTGGCGGCGCGGAAATCAGGTGCCGCTGAAGTCAACGGTAGATGAGGCGCTCGCCAAATGTCCGTCCGTACGCAGCACGATTGTGCTCCGTAGGACAGCTGCAAAAATCTCTATGCTGCCAGGCCGCGATCAGTGGTGGCACGAGGTGATCGAACGGGCAGACTCCACATGCGAAGCCGTCCCGCTCGATGCGGAACATCCGCTGTACATCCTCTATACCTCCGGCACTACCGGCAAGCCGAAGGGAATCGTACACACCACGGGCGGCTACGCCGTGCACACCTACCTGACCAGCAAGCTCGCCTTTGATTTGAAGGACGACGATATCTATTGGTGTACCGCCGATGTCGGCTGGGTCACCGGCCATTCCTACGTGCTCTATGGCATTCTGCAGAACGGCGTCACGACTCTAATGTATGAAGGAGCCCCCAACTTCCCACAGAAAGACCGCTTCTGGAAGATCATCGACGACCATCGCGTAACGGTCTTCTATACCGCGCCGACAGCAATTCGCGCCTTCATACAGTGGGGCAATGAGTTTCCCAATCGTCATAAGCTCGACAGCCTGCGACTGCTGGGCAGCGTGGGAGAGCCAATCAATCCACAGACATGGATGTGGTACTACGCAGTCATTGGCAAGAGCCGCTGCCCCATTGTGGATACGTGGTGGCAGACGGAAACCGGCGGTATCATGATTGCCTCCATTCCCGGCGCAGTGCCCAGCAAGCCAGGATCCGCCAGCAAGCCCTTCTTCGGGATCGTGCCGGACATAGTCAACCAGAACGGACAGCCGGTGTCGGAAGGCAACGGCGGCCTTCTGATTATTCGCAAACCGTGGCCTGGAATGGCGCGCACCATCTACAACGATCCAGACCGCTACCTGAAGCAATACTGGTGTACCGTTCCAGGCGCATACTTTACCGGCGACGGCGCGCGGCGCGATGCCGATGGGTATTACTGGCTGATGGGCCGGGTGGATGACGTAATCAACGTTTCCGGCCATCGCCTGGGGACGATGGAAATCGAGTCGGCGCT
Source organism: Acidobacteriaceae bacterium (assembly GCA_035713565.1). GTDB lineage: Bacteria > Acidobacteriota > Terriglobia > Terriglobales > Acidobacteriaceae > JAKAAZ01. The sequence goes on from DASSZI010000009.1 coordinate 28,554, forward strand.
GGTCGCGCATCCTAAAGTCGCGGAGGCCGCTGTGGTGGGCCGGCCGGACGCAATGAAGGGTCAGGCCATCGCGGCATTCGTCACGCTGGAAGCGAAACAGCAGCCCTCCCCGGAACTGAAGGAGGAGCTGCGCGCCTGGGTCGCCAAAGAGATCGGAGCTCTGGCGCGCCCGGACGATTTACGCTTTACCCAAAGCCTGCCGAAGACCAGATCCGGAAAGATCATGCGCCGTCTGCTGCGCGAGCTGGCCGAAACCGGCGAGGTGAAGGGCGATACCACCACGCTGGAAGATTTGGCCGTCATCGCAACCCTGCAGCAGGAGGAGGACTAGCCTAAAACCGAGATGCCCGGGTGCTCCAGCATTCGGGTGCTAACGTGGGCTGCTTGCGCCATTCTTCAGTTTCATCACCAGAAGTGTCATGTCATCGTGCTGCGGAGCGATGCCGGTGAATTGATCGACCTCTTCGAAAAGATGGATCAGCACTTCCTGCGCCGTTCCATCGGGAAGAGCCTGGGCGGCGGCGAGCATGCGTTCTTCGCCCCATTCCTCGTCGTCCAGAGTCATCGCTTCACTGATGCCGTCGGTGTAGGTCAGCAGCAGGTCGCCCGGCTGCAGCAGGAGGCGCTGCTCTTCATAGGTGGCGAAGGACAATAAGCCCACCACCGGCCCACCCGCCTCCAGACGTTGTACTTCAAACTCTTCATCCCGTCGCCGGACCAAGCACGGCGCGTTGTGGCCGGCATTCACATACGCCAGTTCATGCGTGTGTGGACAATAGGTTGCGAAGAAAAAAGTCGCGTACCGGTTGGTGGCGGAAGACTCGTACACCAGGCGATTGACCTTCTCCATGACCGCTGCAAGGTCCTGCGGGGCGTCGAGCGTGGTACTGCGCAGAGATGCTCGCAGACTGGCCATCAGCAGCGCGGCGGAGACGCCTTTGCCGCTGACATCGCCGATGGCGAGACCAATCCGGTCGTCGCCAAGGCGAAATACATCATAGTAGTCGCCCCCAACCCCTTGCGCGGCGCGGCAATGGCCCGCCAGCGTGACTCCCTCGACCTCAGGAAACACCTGCGGAAACAGTCGCTCCTGCACCTCGCGTGCGACTTCAAGTTCCCGCCGAATGCGCTCGCGCTGCATCTCCTCCTGTGCCAGAGAGCGCGCCAGGTTGCCGATCTCGAGCGCCAGTCCGGTCTGCGCCGCGACGGACTCCAGCAATCGCAGATCCGTGGGCGTATAAGGCTCCTCGGAACGTTTGGGGCCGAGCGTCATCAGGCCCATCAACTGGTCGCGTCCAGAGAGCGGCAGGAGGACCTCTGTGGACATGGTCTCCAGCAGCTTGCGCTCGGAGGCGCTGGCGAGCATGAGCCACCCATCGGGATTTTCCCGATACAGAGTGACCGGAGTATTGATGCGCATCAGGTTGCGTACCGTGGTGGAGTTGAGCGGGAGTTGTACTGAGCCGGCGGCCAAACCATCCAGTCCTATTGCGTGCTTGAGTTGAAAAGTGTTTCCGGCCCGCAGCAGCACGGCCAGCCTGTCGATGTGCAAAGTCTGTGCCAGGCTTTTCAGCACCATCTCCAGCATGGG
>DASSZI010000010.1:0-11331 GCA_035713565.1 Acidobacteriaceae bacterium
ACGCAGCCCCTGGTTGATCGCCTTCCATGTCTTGCCGGCATCGTCCGTGCGGAACGCGCCCGCGGCGGAGATCGCGATGAACATTCTTTGCGGATCACGGGGATCGAGGATGATCGTATGCAGACACAGACCCCCCGCTCCCGGCTGCCAGCGCGGACCCGAGCCGTGTTCGCGCAGTCCGGAGAGTTCTCCCCAGCTCTTTCCGCCGTCGGTTGAACGAAACAGCGCCGCATCTTCCACTCCGGCATAAACCGTATCCGGGTCGGTCAACGACGGCTCAAGATGCCACACGCGCTTGAACTCCCACGGATGCGGCGTGCCGTCGTACCACTGGTGCGTTCCGGGGACGCCGTCGTAGGTGAACTTGTTGTCCACCGGCTGCCATGTCTTACCGCCATCATCCGAACGTTGGATTAACTGCCCGAACCACCCGGTGGACTGCGAGGCATAAATCCGGTTCGGATCGGCAGGCGATCCCTTCAGGTGGTAGACCTCCCAACCGCCGAAATGCGGCCCACTCACATCCCATTGTTCGCGGTTGCCATCCGACGTGAGTACAAACGCTCCTTTATGCGTGCCCACCAGGACTCGTACACTGCTCATGGTTCATTCGCTCCCTTTCTGAACTGTGACGCGGAACTGCTCCTACGCTTGCTCTAACGTCTGTTTGTCGAGTTTGTCCATCCGCATAAGGGCGTGCATGATGCGCTTCGATCGTCCATGAGTGGCGGTTTCCATCAGCCTGGCTAAAGCGGTGGGAACGATCTGCCAGGACACGCCATATTTGTCCTTCAGCCAGCCGCAACGGCTCTTTTGCCCGCCCTCGGACAATTTCTCCCAGAAGAAATCCACTTCCGCCTGCGTCTCGCAGTTCACCACGAACGAGATTGCCTCATTGAACTTGAACCGGGGGCCTCCGTTCAAAGCCATGAATTCCTGGCCATAGACCTGAAATTTGACGACCATCGCGCTCCCTTTCGGTCTACCGGAAGCATTGGCCGATTCGTCACTATGACGGCTTACACCTATGATCTTTGAATTCTCGAAAATAGAAGCATAAAAGTTCACTGCCTCTTCGGCGTTGCCATCGAACCACAGGAATGGGGTGATTTTTTGCATATCGTTTTCCCGTTAGCTAAGACTTCGCCCTGCGCGGCCGCTTGCCATCGAACCTCGGGATCAACGGCGTGGAATCCCGTTCCCGCCATCGCCGTCGAGTCTCGGCCAGAACCTGTTCGCGGCAGTTCTCCATCTGCACAATCAACTCGCAGGGCGCACCCGTCCGTTCATGCCGCGCACCCCAGATCAGCAGTTCCAGCAGAACGGGAGCGAGATCGATCCCTTTCTGCGTCAGGTGGTAATGCACCTGCCGGGCGTCGTTGCCCTGAGGCTCCCTCGCGATTATCCCGGATGCTTCGAGGTTTCTCAGCCGGTCTGCCAGAATGTTTGTCGAGATTCCCTCGCCGGCTTGCAAAAATTCCTTGAAAGTCTTATAGCCACGCACCATCAGATCGCGCAGAATCAGCAGCGACCAGCGGTCTCCAAACCTTTCAAGAGAAATACTGACCGGGCAGCCAGATCGGGGGATTGGTTTCGGCTTTCCAGACACGCAGCCACGCTAACAGATGTCACTTGCAATTTGCAAGTAATATTTTTGGACTTGCATGCTAATCTTGCCGTTGGCCAAATTACCTGCTGTGGCCCGGAAACGGCCGCTGTGGGATCGGGGTGTTCCGCGTGAGGTTTAAGTTGTTTTTGTCCGCCCGTCTTGCTCTCTCTCTTGTTTTCGCCTGCGCCTGTCTGGGATTGCCACGCGCAGCCCATGGGCAGAGTTCACCCAGTCCGGCCTCTCCAAACGCGGACAGTCACGGGATCCGCGTGGCCAACATGGACCCGTCGGTCAAGCCAGGGGACAATTTTTATGAATACGCCAACGGCAACTGGATCAAGCGCACCGTCATACCACCGGATCGCGGCGGCGTGGGCGTCTTCACCACCTTGTTTGATCTGAGCCAGAAGCGCACGGCGGCACTTATCAAAGAAGCCGCGCAGGCAAATGCCTCCGCAGGGACCGACAATCGAAAAATCGCCGACCTCTATCACTCCTACATGAACGAAGGGGCGATCGAGACCAAAGGAGTTGCTCCACTGCAGCCTCATCTGCAGGAAATTGCCGCGATCCAAAACAAGCAGGAGCTCGCCCGCGCATTGGGCGCATCCTTACGCGCTGACGTGGACGCCTTGAACAACACCAACTTCCACACGCCTAATTTGTTTGGGATGTGGGTCGCCCCGGACTTCAACGACTCAGAACATTACGCGGCCTACCTGCTGCAGGGAGGCCTGCAACTGCCCGATCGCGAATACTACCTATCCAACAGCGCCAGCATGATTGCCATTCGCGACAAATATCAGACACACGTCGCCACGATGCTCAAGCTCGCCGGGTTCTCCGATCCAGACGCTCGCGCGACTCGCGTCGTTGCGCTAGAGAAGGCCATCGCTCAGACGCATCTGACCCTTGCTGAGAATGAAGACATCCACAAGGCCAACAATCCCTGGACGCAGTCGGACTTCGCGACCAAAGCTCCGGGACTGGACTGGGCGGAGTACTTTCGCGGTGCCGGGTTGGACCATCAGGCCAGCTTCATCGTATGGCAGCCGTCTGCCTTTACTGGAGAGTCAGCGCTGGTGGCTTCGACACCGCTCGATACATGGAAGGACTGGCTGGCATTCCATTTCATTGAAGCCTATGCTGGAGTCCTGCCTAAGCCGTTCGCAACGGAAAATTTCAGCTTCTATGGCCAGACCCTAGGCGGAGTGCCGCAGCAACGCCCGCGGTCGCAGCGTGGCGTCATGCTGGTGAACAGTGAACTGGGCGACGCCGTCGGTCAGATCTACGCGCAACGATATTTTTCCCCGCAGGCAAAGGCAGAGGCTCAGGCGATGGTAGCGAACATCGTCGCAGCCTTCCGCAAGCGAATCGAAGCACTGGAGTGGATGGACCCGGCGACCAAAGCGGAAGCTCAGGCTAAGCTCAGCACGTTGTATGTCGGCGTGGGCTACCCTGAGCAATGGCGCAGCTACACCGGCTATGACGTAAAACCGGACGACATTTTTGGGAATGTCTGGCGCGGAAGCATGTTCCGCTATCACTACAATCTGGGGCGGCTTGGCCAGCCGGTAAATCGTAAGGAATGGTCCATGACTCCGCAGACGGTGAATGCCGTCAACCTGCCGCTGCAGAACGCACTGAACTTCCCCGCCGCCATCCTGGAGCCGCCGTTCTTCGACCCCAAGGCTCCGGCGGCGACGAACTATGGTGCGATCGGGTCGATCATCGGACATGAGATCAGCCACACCTTCGATACCGAAGGCAGCGCGTTCGACTCCAAAGGGCGCGTGCGTAACTGGTGGACGTCCTCAGATCTGGCCCATTTCAACGCGGCGACGGCCAAACTGGCCGCGCAGTACGACACCTACAGGCCGTTTCCTGATTTATCGGTGAATGGCAAGCAGACGCTGGCGGAGAACATTGCCGATGTGGCCGGAATTTCCGCCGCATACGATGGATATCACGCTTCGCTTGGGCGCAAGGCTGCGCCCAAACTGGACGGGTTTACCGGCGATCAGCAGTTCTTCATCGCATTTGGACAGAACTGGGGATCGAAGGAGCGGCCCAAGGCTCTGCGGCGGCAGGTGATGACAGATTCCCACTCGCCCGCGCAGTATCGTGCCGACACGGTTCGCAATATCGACGCATGGTATGCGGATTTCAATGTAAAGCAGGGGCAGACGCTCTATCTTTCCCCGGCGGAGCGAGTTCGTATCTGGTAGGCGCGATGCGCTGTGCCTGCCTGCCCGGACGCCCCATTGTTCGACCACGGAGTATGTTCCGCATGAGGGCCGCGCATTGAGAAAAGATTCCTCGAAGGAGACGCCATGCTGCACACGTCTGCATCTGCTGGCTTACTTTCCGATGCAGAAGGTGGAAAAGATGAGATTCAGTACGTCTTCCGCCGTGGTAGCGCCGGTCAGTGCATCCAGATGCCGGAGCGCGGAGTACAGGTCAAGCAGCAGCATCTCGTGGGGAATATCAGTCGCCAGCGCGGACTCTGCATCCTGGAGCGCGCCCAGCGCACTTGCGACTGCTTGCTGCTGACGCAAGTTCGTCATCAGGCCGTGTTCCGTTTCGCGTGCGTCGGCCCGTATCAGTTTCAAAATGCCGTTCTGCAGTGCCGGAATGCCCTCGCCTGTAAGTGCTGAGGTAGAGACGAGCGGTGCGACGTTTTTGCCTTGCTGTTGAAACCTCTGCATAGCAGAGGAGCCCTGCGGCAAGTCTGTCTTGTTGATCGCAATCAGTGCTCGGCGCTCCGGCAGCGACTCCAGCATCGCAAGCTCTTCCGTGGTCAGAACATCGGCCGTCGCATCCAGAACCAGGACGATTACGTCCGCGTCGGCGAATGCCTCGCGTGATTTCTCGATGCCGATGCTCTCGGCTTCGTTCTCCGCCTCTCGCAGGCCAGCGGTGTCGATCAGGTGCAGCGGAATGCCGCCAAGGGCGATCGTTTCGGTCACCAGATCGCGCGTGGTTCCGGGCGCGGAGGTGACAATGGCCCGTTCGCGCTGCACTAAACGGTTGAAGAGAGAAGATTTCCCGGCATTCGGTCTGCCCACGATTGCCAAAGTAAAACCATTCCGAACGATGCGCCCGTACACGAAACCCGCCGCCAGTGCGTGCAACGGGCCGGCAATGTCCGCAATGCGGCCAGCGATGGTTGGCGCGGGCAACAAGTCGATGTCGTCCTCCGCGAAATCAATTCCCGCCTCGAGCTCGGCAATCAGATGAACCAGTGCTTGTTTCACCGGAGCGATGCGACGTGAGAGTGCTCCGCCCATCTGCTCAGAAGCGATTTTCGCCTGGTAGAGCGTCTGCGCGTCAATCAGATCACGCACAGCCTCGGCTTGCGTCAGATCGATGCGTCCGGAGAGGAAAGCCCTCTCCGTAAATTCTCCCGGTCGTGCGAGTCGCGCGCCGCGTTCCACGCAGGCCCGCACCAGAAAGTCCAGGATGACTGGCGAACCGTGGGCGGCAATTTCTAGAACATCTTCTCGTGTGTAGGAGTGAGGAGACTGGAAATACGTGATGACCACTTCATCCAGTCGCTGGCTCGCATCCCGCCCGGGGTCGGCCACGTCAACCAATTCAGCAAACTGGGCCTGTGCGTGGCCAGGCGATTGCCGCATGCGCAGCAAAGGCGAAACGATTTCCAGAGAACGCGCCCCGGATAGCCGCACGATTCCTATGCCGCCGCGGCCCGGGGGCGTAGAGATGGCTACGATGGTGTCTTCGTTCCCCATGGCAATTATGTGCCGCGCATTACGCTTGTATTCGGATGTTCCGATTCGAGGAGCTTGTGCTCGGGGTCGAGCCAGACCACATGGAACAATTTCCGATACGCACCCGATGCAGCGCGAGGCAAGAGCGTTCCGAAAATTTGGTCGTGCCTATCGCACGGTCTTAGCCGCGTCCGAAGCTGCGCGCCCGTGTCGATCCAGGCGCCGTCGCCTGCCAGTTCCTGGGATAGACGACAACAGAGCGGCGCAAACCCTCTCCGCTGCTCTCGCTCCGCAGGTCATCGTGCTCACTGAGCGCCAAGTGCAGCATCCGTCGCTCGCGCGAATTCATAGGTGCGAACTGATAGGGCTGACTGGTGCGGCGCACCTGCTCCGCCGCAGTCTCGGCAGCCAGCCGCAGTTCCTGGGTACGCATCGCTTTGTAGCCTTTCGCGTCGAAGGAAAGAAGATCATGCTCCTCCGGCTCCAGGCGAAGCGCTTTGGCGGCGATATGTTCCAGGGAGCGCAGCAACTCCGCGTGCCGCTCCAGAACCATATCCACGTCCGGGCCGGCGATCTCAACATAGACCTCGCGACGCTCAAAGCGGAGCGGATCGGCTGCGCCCGGGCCAGCGGTGATTCGATACTTCAGGCGCAGGCCGCCCGTGGCAATAATGGTTTTTAAAAGTGCGTCAAGTCTTTCGGCAGCGGCTTGATAATTTTCTATCGGCATATCTCTCCGCGTGGGGTTGTGCAGGAAATCTCTTTCATCGGCGGGCAGCGCTCAACTGCTTGCCGCTCTTCTTGGCAGCTCGTCTCGCCTGAATGTCGCGCAGCTCCTTGCCGAGCTTCGTTCTGTTGATGCCCACCTGCTGACCGATGTTGATCAGGTTGCTGGCAGTCCAGTAGAGTGCCATTCCTGAAGCATAGTGCCAGGTCACAAATCCACTGAAAAGCGGCATGGTGAAAGCCATCATCTTCTGTTGAGCGGGATCGACGCCCGGGGAAGGAGTGTAGAGCTGAAAGAAAAATTGCGAGCCGACCATCAGGATAGGCAGGATGTGGTACGGATCGGGCGCGGACAAGTCATGCAGCCAGAACCAGTGCGCGTGGCGCAGTTCAATCGAGTTTTCCAGCATTTCATAAAATGCGAGCAGCAATGGGAACTGCACCAGCATAGGCAGGCACCCGCCGAACATGTTGACGCCTTCCTTCTTATACAGCTCCTGCATTTCCCGGTTCATGTCCGCTTTGCGCGGGTCGTCGAACTTGTATTTCTTGTATTTCTCCTTGATGAAATTTATCTGCGGCTGAATGCGCTGCATCCTGATGGACGACTTCATCATGGTGATGCGGGTCGGAAGCATTGCGCCGGTAATCAGCACGGTAAGCAGCAAAATCGCCCATCCCCAGTTTGGCACCACATGATTGTGCAGCCAGCGCAACGCGTAGAACAGCGGCTTGGCGACAAGGGAAAACATGCCATAATGCACGATCGGCAGCAGGTCTGCTCCGGTCGGCTTTCCGTCGGGGCCCATGCCGCGAATTGATTTCAGGACGCTCAACACTTTGGGACCGGCGAACAGCCGGACGCTGGTCGTGCCGCTGGTCGCGCCGACCGCCGCGCCCAGGATAGGTTGAGGTGCAACCTGGCCCGGCTGCGGGTGCTCCGGATCCTTGGGAATGTCCATCGTGTGGTGGAGCGACACCAGAGCGCTGGAACCCGGAGTATCGGGCAGAAAGATTGCGGCAAAGTACAGATCGCTGACGCCGCCCCAATCGAGAGGGCCGTTCTCCGTCTGTCCGCCGACCACCTTCTTGGGCGCGGTACTGTCGGACTTGCCGTTGCTGGATCGATCGACCTTCTGGTCCGTCGAGTAGTCACGCGCCTCGCGCTGATCTCCAAATCCAGATGGCCAGGCCAGCAACGCCTGGACCGGCGCGCCGTTCTGCGTTACGCTCACTTCCGCGTGAATGACATAGCTGTTGTCGAAATGGAATGTCTTGCGGACCTCCAGGCCACCAGCGGAATACTTGAACGTCAACTGCCCGGGTACGTTCAGACTTCCAGAAGCCGACGGAACGTAGAGAACCTGAGCAAGTTGGTGGCGCAAGTTGGCGTCATAAGTGTAGATGGAGAGCGGATTGCCGAATCTAGCCGCGGCGGATGGGTTGATGAGATCCAAGGGCTGGCCGGCAAAATTGGTGTATTTCTTCAATATCCACGAGGTCGCCTGGCCGCCGCGATTGCTGAATGTGATTTTATACAGCTCATTCTCGACAATCGTGGTGCTTTCACTCTGCGCCGCGATCTGCGGTACGGTCGCGGACGACACCGCAGAACTTGTCGCAGCCGCAGGCGCTGCGGAGGGAGGATGCGCCGCCGCCGCATTCGACTGCTGTTCCGCGGCCGGCTGATGCTGCGCGGGAGTCACGGGCTTCTTCGGGCGGAAAATCTGCATGCCCAGCAGGATTACGGCAAATACGAACGTGAAAACCATCAGCGAGCGCGAATCCTGTCCGCCGCCCTGCTGGTTGGGATTTTTATATTCGGCCAAGGGACTTCCTGTTGCTCTCAATCTCCGCAGTGCAATGTCTGGTGCAAAGTATGCCAGCACAACTCAGGCTGCGCCTGTCTTTCGGCTGGCCCGACTCGGGTGCTAGTCGACCGGCGCGGTTCGTGCAAATTGCGGGTTCTACTATCGTACCGGTTTTACGCCCAAGTTGCAGTAAGGAAACCTGCACGCCTGCGGCAGCCGGGCTGGCGCTGTTCAGGGAATGTTTAGGGGAATGTTCAGGGAACCGGGTCAAACCCTCCCTGACGCCCCCGGCGGCTCAGCGGGTGACAACGAAGCATCCGGCGCGCCGCCAGACCGGAGCCTTGCCACCATCCGTGCCGCGCGACGGCGATGGCCGCGTACTCTGAGCAGGAGGGTTGGTACCTGCAGCCGCCCTGCAGCGGGAAAATCGAGGCGCTCACCCCATGAAGAAGCGGCGAAACCCAATGCTTGTAGGCCGTCAGAAGGGCTTCCACATGGCGGGCGCGGCGTTCGGAATGCTGTGGGCTGGACATGCTACTTGCTTCCTGGAGTGGAAAGGCCGATTCTGACAACCACGAGGCTCCGCAAGAAGATTCGACGTCCCCTACCAGAATAGAACGCCTGACGGACGGTTCCTTGTCGAGTGCTCCCGGATAGTGGATTCAGGGCAAACGGAAGCAGTGTTTTTCCACCATATAGACCAGGGAATCGCCTGCTTTGCAGGTACTCTTACGGGGTAGAGATAAGGACGTTGTTTTTTCCTCAAAAGGAGAATGGAATGCGCAGAAGAAGCTTTCTTCAGATCGCGATGGGGACAGCGGTCCTGCACTCGGGCGCATTCGCGGGCGTTTTGCCGGGCGGTCCTGTCGCCTCGTGGAATGCGTCATTTGCTTCCACCCAGACACAGAACGGTCTGCCGCCGATGGCGATTGGCATGGTTATCGAGCCCGCGCCCGACCCGGAAGCTGCCATCGCTCGCGTGAAACAACTGGGCCTGACAAACTGTTTCCTCTCGATGGACGCATACATCGGGAAGTTCAGCAGGGAACTCGCGCAGCAGTTGACCGGATTGTTGGCGAAGTATGACGTAGTTGCGACCACCGTGGAGGTGGTTGGGCCTGGGAAACTTGTGTGGAACTTTCTGGAGGGGCCCTCCACGATTGGACTGGTGCCGCGCGCCACACGCGCCGCCAGGATCGACGCACTGAAGCAGGCGTCCGATTTTGCAAAGATGCTGGGCGTCTCCCAGGTGCAGACGCATTGTGGATTCATTCCGGAAAACCCCAAAGATCCACTCTATCCGGAGGTGGTTGAGGCGGTCCGCGAAGTAGCCGCGCACTGCCGTACCAATGGGCAGGCTTTTCTGATGGAGACCGGTCAGGAGACGCCAACTACGCTCTCCCGAACCATCATGGATGTGCACCAGCCCAACCTTGGCGTCGGGCTAGATACGGCCAACCTGATCCTCTATGGGAAGGCCAATCCCGTCGATGCCGTCGGAATCCTGGGGCCGCACGTAAGGAGCGTTCATGCCAAAGACGGCCGTTGGCCCACCAACCCTATGGATCTGGGCCAGGAGGTGCCGATTGGCCAGGGTTGCGTGGATTTCCAGAAGGTGTTTTCCGGACTTCGCAAATATGGCTATACCGGTGCAATCAGCATTGAGCGCGAAATCTCAGGTCCACAGCAGATCGCGGATGTGAAGAACGAGAAAGTCTATCTGGAAAGAATTCTCGCGGACATGCAGACGCAAGCGAATTAGCGGCGTTCGCCGTGCCTCAAGGTTTCCGGAAGCTCATAATGTGGAATGAGATTGGTCGGGGAGAGAGGATTTGAACCTCCGACCCCCTGGTCCCGAACCAGGTGCTCTACCAGGCTGAGCCACTCCCCGAACCGATGCGCAATGCTGCCGCGTCCTGCATGATTGTGCGGCATCGGGACACTTTCGCGCGTTCTCAAAGTGTATCAGAACCGGGCTACAGGATTTGCCAGGGATGCTTCGTTTCGGGCCGATGCACCCGTTCCAAAGGCCCGCTCGGGACGATGGTTCCCAGCCGTGCAACAATATCTATGTTGCTTCCCATTCCGAATGAATCTTGCATCCTCCTCTGCGATTCCTGAGCCGGTACAGATCACGCCGGAACTCCTCCAGCAGCACGGCATCACGCCGGACGAATTTCAGCGCATTCTCACGGCACTTGGACGCACTCCGAGCATCACTGAACTCGGCATCTATAGCGTGATGTGGAGCGAGCATTGCTCGTACAAATCCTCCCGGGTGCATTTGAAGCGGCTTCCTACACACAGTGAGCGTGTGGTGCAGGGCCCCGGCGAAAATGCCGGAATTATCGACGTGGGCGACGGCTGGGCCTGCGCCTTCAAGATCGAATCCCACAACCATCCTTCCTATATTGAGCCATACCAAGGCGCGGCGACCGGCGTAGGCGGCATTTTGCGCGACATCTTTACCATGGGAGCACGACCGCTCGCTGTGATGGATTCACTGCGGATTGGCCCGATCGCGCCGGAAAGCCCTGCGGAAGCCTCCGCACAGACAGCGCTGCTGCACAAAAATCACAGCATTCTGGAAGGTGTGGTCAGCGGGATCGCGGGGTACGGAAACTGCTTCGGGGTTCCGAATCTGGGCGGCGAGACTCGCTTCGAGCCGTGCTATTCGGGGAATCCTCTGGTGAATGCGTTTGCGCTGGGGCTGGTTCGGACGGACGAGATTTTCTATGCCAAAGCGACAGGAATCGGCAATCCGGTCCTGTATGTAGGCGCGAAGACAGGCCGGGATGGCATCCATGGCGCGACCATGGCCAGCGAAGAATTTCACGAAGGCTCCGAGCAGAAGCGGCCCAACGTGCAGGTCGGTGATCCTTTCATGGAGAAGCTGCTGCTGGAGGCATGCCTGGAGGCGATGCGCACAGGGGCAATTGTCGGAATTCAGGACATGGGCGCGGCCGGGTTGACTTCCTCGTCCTGTGAAATGGGCGCCCGCGGCGGCGTCGGCATTGAAATGGAACTGGACCAAGTGCCGCAGCGGGAAACCAGCATGACGGCCTATGAAATGATGCTGTCGGAGTCTCAAGAACGCATGTTGCTGGTGGCCGAGAAAGGCCGTGAGCAGGAAGTAACGAAGGTCTTTGCAAAGTGGGGACTGGATGCTGTGACTGTCGGTACCGTCATCGCCGAGCCACGGCTGCGCATCCTGCATCGCGGCGAACTGGTGGCGGACATTCCGAATACGTCGCTGACCGACGATGCGCCGCGCTATCATCGCCCCATCGGTACATGGAAAGCGCCCGTCCCGAGCGAGCCGACACGGGAGATTCTGCGGCAACTGAATGCCAAGCGCGATCTTGCAGCAGATTTGAAATGGCTCCTGGCCTCAAGCAATATCTGCTCCAAGCACTGGGTATATGAGCAGTACGACAGCATGGTGCAGACCAAC
>DASSZI010000011.1:0-11827 GCA_035713565.1 Acidobacteriaceae bacterium
CGAAATGCGAGGCGAATGCACCGGCAAGAAAAATGCTCAACTGCTGCGGAAAGCCCGCAGAGTTGTTTTGCGTACCAGGCTGCCTTGCCTGATCCGCAGTATCGGAGAGGATGATCATTGCCGAGAGCGGAATGTATTTCGATAACAGAAGATCCTTGGAGTTTCCCACCTTGTCCCTTGTGGTGAGGTCGGTGAGTACATATCCCTTCAGCTTGAAATCTCTACCGAAGGCGGTCAGCTCGGGAGGGTTGCTGTGGCAAGCGTTGCAAGAGAGGCCTGTCTGCCGCGCAAAGCTGGGTACCGCACGAGCGTCGCTCACAAGCATTGTCAGAGCGATCAAGACGGAAATCGAGCAGCAAAATTTTAGCATTTCAGCCTCAAATCCAAAAGCATCTTGTCTGTTCAAAGAACGTGGTGGTAATCCACGTTCTACTGTGCGACTGCATCTCGATTATCAATCAAAACCTCGGCATTCTTCCTAAAATCGATCACCGGATTATGTGATGGTCGTCACGGCTCATATACGCAACGTTATGCTTGGAATCCTGCAGGCGAGGTGCGATACCATAAGTGCGAGAGCGTAGTGACGATGCCAAACAAATGTTTCAGGTCTGCGAGCGCAGATAGCTGTCTTACTTGCAAGGACAGGCATGAGGAATGGTTTTGTAATTTGTCGCCCGCAGCCCTCGTCGAGTTCGACACTCTTGGGATGCACATGTCGGTTCCCTCGGGAGGAACCCTTTTCTTTGAAGAGCAGTCTGCGCGGAGCGTTTTCATTCTGTGCAGTGGCCATGTAAAGCTGACAACGACGTCGAGGGAAGGGAAGACGCTCCTCGTCAGGATCGGCAGGCCAGGAGATGTGCTAGGCTTAAGTGCCGCCCTTTCCAGCACGCCTTATGAAATTACCGCACAGGCAATCGCTCCGGTCCAAGTGAAGTGTTTTCAGCGGAAAGATTTCGTGGGGTTCATCGAGCGTCATATTGAAGGCAGCATGCATGCAACAAAGATGCTGAATAAGGAATACCGTGCTGCGTTGAGTGACGCTACGCGGCTGGCACTCTCGCTTTCCATCGCAGGGCGTGTGGCTCGTCTTTTTCTTGAAATGGCCGATGGGCTGCATGAATTTCGGCCGCGCTTCACCCTGGCGCTGACCCATGAAGAACTCGCCAGCATGTTGGGCACCACGCGCGAATCCGTTACGCGAGTGATCAGCGAGATGAAGCGCAAGCAAATGATTGCAATCAAGGGGGCGTCTATGACGATTCTCCGCAGAGACGCTCTGGAACTGCTGGTCTAGTTGTTTCCGGTCCAGGGCGAGTGCGGCGGAGACCCACTTCGCGGATTCGGGGAAAACTCCATGGCTCTGCAGTTCACCGCTTCCTATCTGGAAGATTCCATTGGCCTGTTTCGCTATTACAAACAACTTGCGGAAAGGGCTATTGCGCAGGTCACGGACGAGCAGATGCATGCTTCTCTGGATGAAGGCGCAAACTCCATCGCAATCGTAATCCGACACATGGCCGGCAATATGAAGTCAAGATGGACGGAACTGCTGACCACCGATGGCGAAAAGTTGTGGCGAGACCGGGACAGCGAATTTGTCGCGCCTCCACACGGGCGTAGAGCGGTGATGGAATTGTGGGAGGATGGCTGGAACACTCTGTTCCAGTCGCTCCTATCTTTGTGCGAAGCCGATCTCGCGCGCAAAATCACGATTCGCGGAGAAGCGCACTCGGTTATGCAGGCCATCAATCGGCAAATCGCTCACTATGGCTATCATTGCGGGCAAATCGTATTGTTGGCCAAACACTTTCAGCATGAGTCATGGCAACCCCTCACCGTTCCTAAAGGTAAATCGGCAGAATTCAACGCAAAGGTACGCGCTGGAGAAGCCAGCCAGCGATAAGCACTGCTCAATCGGTCGTTTTCTGCGATTCAACCGTAGTGCGCGTCGATTAGCGCGAACGTTCTGGATTACACTAATCTGTCTTTTCATCACCACAATTTTGGAGGAATATGCGACGTACCTCATTTCTCGCCTTGGCCGCATTGGCCTTTGCTCCAGCCGTACCGTTGCTGGCCCAAGCGGACCAGCCCATCACCATTACCGTCGATGCGACGGATGCTCCGCGCAAAATGCTGCACGCTGATATGGTCATCCCGGTGCAGCCAGGCGACGTAACACTGCTCTATGCCAAATGGATCCCCGGCGAGCATGGGCCAACGGGGCCGATCGAAAATCTAGCCGGACTGACAATTCAGGCGCACGGCAAAACGCTGGCCTGGGTGCGTGACAGCTTGAATATGTTCGCCTTCCATGTGCATGTGCCGGAAGGTGTGATGTCGCTGAAGGTTCATGACGATTTTCTGGCCACGGCTGCGGCTGCCGGATTTTCCGCAGGCGCTTCCACCAGCGCGAACCTGGCCATGGTGAGCTGGAATGAACTCATTCTTTGGCCGGCGAGCAAACCTGCTCATCAAACCCTGGTCCAGCCCAGTGTCACGCTTCCGGATGGGTGGAAGTACGGCACGGCACTGACGCCGACCAGCCATGAAGGAAACACCACCCACTTCGCAGCGGTTTCGGTGAACGATCTGGTCGATTCACCTCTGCTTTCCGGGCGGTATTT
This sequence comes from Acidobacteriaceae bacterium, assembly GCA_035713565.1. Taxonomy (GTDB): domain Bacteria; phylum Acidobacteriota; class Terriglobia; order Terriglobales; family Acidobacteriaceae; genus JAKAAZ01. Next base: position 2,631 of record DASSZI010000011.1, read on the forward strand.
CAAGGAATTTGATCTCGCGCCGGAAATTTCGCCGAAGCATTATCTCGATCTGGCGGCCGACGGCCCCGAAGACCTTGATGTTCCTCCGCAGATGCTGGCGGGCTTCAACAATCTCGTGCGCGAAACCGGCGCGCTCTATACTGCGCGTCACTACAATAGCTACCATTTTCTGATGACCTTGAGCGATCAGGTCGCGCATTTCGGACTGGAGCACCACCAGTCGAATGACGATCGCGTGCCGGAAAAGACTTTCGTCAACCCAAATCTGGATGTGCTTGAGGCAGGCTTGTTGCCCCATGAATTTACCCACTCCTGGAACGGGAAATACAGGCGGCCCGCGGGCTTGATTTCACCAGATTTCCAGACGCCTATGAAGGGCGATCTGCTTTGGGTCTATGAGGGGCTGACGGAGTATCTGGGGGACGTGTTGACGGCGCGGAGTGGCCTCTGGACCGGTGAACAATATCGCGATGCGCTGGCGGACACGGCAGCCAATCTGAATTACCGGCCCGGTAGGACGTGGCGCGATCTGCAGGACACAGCCACGGCGGCGCAAACGTTGTACGGTTCCGGCCGGCAATGGAGCAATTGGCGGCGCAGCGTCGATTATTACCCGGAAGGCGAACTGCTCTGGCTGGATGTCGATGCGAAGCTCCGTGATCTAAGCCACGGCAAAAAGAGCATCGACAACTTCTGTGCGAGGTTCCACGGGCTTGGCGGCAATACGGGACCGAAAACAGTGACCTATACCTTCCAGGACGTAGTGGATGACCTGAATGCGGTACAGCCGTATGACTGGTCTGCCTTTCTGAACGACCGCTTGACGCGGAAAATCAATCACGCACCGATGGGCGGCATTGAGCATGGAGGCTATCAGCTTGTGTATACGGACAAGCCAAACTCCATGACCGAAGCGAGCGCTTCCTTGGGTGGCGTGGATGCGTGGTATTCGCTGGGACTGCGTGTAGGCGGCGGCGGAGCGATCGGGGATGTGCTTTTTTACTCCCCCGCGTACAAAGCTGGTCTGGGGCCTGGAATGAAGATTGTAGCCGTGAACGGACGCCAATTCGACGCCAGCCTGATGCATGATGCCATTCGCAATGCAAAGGCGAGCCAGGCTCCAATTGAGATGATCGTTGAAAACACCGGATATTACAGGGTGGTGAAGATCGATTACCATGGCGGCGAGCGATATCCGCATCTGCAGCGAGTCGAAACCAGGCCGGATCTGCTTGGACAGATTCTGCAGCCCAGGGCCAAGCACCCTGCCCAGTAATTCCGCCCAAAACGAAAAACCGCGACGATTTCCGTGGCGGCTTCTGAAACGGAACCCCCACCCGAAAGAAAGGTGGGGGATTTTCGTGCGTGTGAGTTCCGGTGCATTTGAAGGGGAACGCCCTTCGTATTTCATGCACGGAAGAGATTAACGCTCGCTGCGCTTCCAGTTGATCAGGTCGCCCAGTGTTGTGGAAGAGGACGAAGAGGAAGACTGCGACTGTGAGCTGGATTGCGAATGGCTGGAAGATGGTGCTTTGTAGGCTTCCACATCCGCGCGCGTCGCTTCTTCGCCAACCGCGCGAAGGCTCAGCCCAATCTTCTTTTCGTCCGGGTTCATCTTGATGATTTTGAACTCATGCTCCTGGCCAACATCCAGCTTGACCGGGATGCCGTTGATGTCAGTGGCTTCTGAGATATGGCAAAGTCCCTCGACACCGTCGGCCAGTTCCACAAATGCGCCGAACTGAGCCATGCGGAGCACTTTCCCTTTTAGAACATCGTTGACACGATGTTGCGCAAAGAAGGACTCCCATACGTCCGGCTGCAATTGCTTGATACCGAGTGAGAGGCGGCGATGTTCGGATTCGATTCCGAGCACGACGGCTTTGACTTTGTCGCCCTTCTTCACAACTTCAGAAGGGTGCTTGATGCGCTTGGTCCAGCTCATATTGCTGACGTGAACCAAACCGTCGATGCCATCTTCAATCTCAATGAAAGCGCCAAACTCTGTAAGGTTGCGGACGCGGCCCTCGACAATGCTGCCCGTGGTGTAGCGCTCCTGCAGGTGTTCCCAGGGATTCTCAAGGAGCTGCTTCATTCCCAGGGAAATCCGGCGGTCCGTTGGATTCACGTTCAGGATGATCGTTTCGATTTCATCGCCCGGCTTTACCAGCTTGGTCGGGTGTTTCATGCGCTTGGACCAGGTCATTTCCGAGACGTGAACCAGACCTTCAATGCCCTGTTCCAGCTCTACAAACGCCCCGTAATCGGTGACGCTTAGAACACGTCCCCGCACGCGCGCTCCGACAGGGTAGCGCTCCGCCACATCCAGCCAAGGGTCCGGTGTGAGCTGCTTGAACCCGAGGGAGATGCGCTGCTTGTCCTTGTCGAACTTCAACACCTTGACCTGGATTTCATCGCCGACGTTGACCAAGTCGCGGGGGTGGGTCAGCCGTCCCCAAGACATATCGGTGACGTGCAACAGGCCGTCAATTCCGCCCAGATCCACGAACGCGCCATACTCGGTCAGGTTCTTTACCGTCCCGGTCAGGATCGTGCCCTCTTCCAAATGATCCAAGGTCAGGCTGCGCTTGACTGTGGCCTCATCCTCCAGCAACTCCTTGCGGGAAACGACAACATTGCCCCGCTTTTTGTTCAGCTTGATGACGCGAACTTCGATGGTCTGGCCAATATAGGATTCCAGGTTGCGAACCGGCCGGATTTCCACCTGAGAGCCCGGCAGGAAAGCCTTAATGCCAATATCCACTGTCAAGCCGCCTTTGACGCGGCTCACCACGAGTCCACTTACCGGCGTTTTTTCCGTCGCGGCCTTTTCGATCGTGTCCCAAACGCGATGACGAAGCGCTTTATCGTAGCTCAGCAGGAAACCGCCCTCAGGCTCCTCGCGCTCGACGACAACTTCAATCATCTGCCCCGGGTGCAGCTTGGGCTGGCCGGTATGGTCCAGCACCTGTTCGATCGGAATCAGTCCTTCGGATTTCAAGCCGACGTCTACGACGACGTGCTTGTCGGTCAACTTAATGACTTTGCCGGAAACTACATGACCATCGACGGCTTGAGCAGCTTCCGCAGCGGCCTGCTCATTTTCAAAAGACTCGAGCAGCGCGCCAAAGTCCATCTCTTCTTCGTGTTGCGCAGGCTCTTCGGTGGAGGAGGCTGCATCGACACGGGCCAGGTGACCCGGCTCGGACGGATTCTCAACATGCGATGAAGGGGTGTAGGAGGGTGGTTGGTGCGACCTATTTTCGTGGTGGTTTTCTGCCTGAGCAGAAAAGTTGTGGGTGGATTCGGGTGCATCGGCTTCTGCCGTGACTGTGGCGACTGCGTTGGCTTCCAATTCAGTGTTCAGAGGTTTGCTCTCGGTTTTTTCGGGATTGAGGACGTCTACCATAGGACAGATGGCTCCAGACTCATTACAGAGCGTCGGGCGCGCTGTATCGAGCAATCAAAAACTCCGAGAGACGCGGAGCAGTCAACTGCTGGTTCTCACCGACTGCGGGGAACCGCCGCAGTGCGGAGTTCCAGCAGCATGCGAGCAATCGGAGGTGCATCCGGTTCCGGCAATCCGACGGGCCTGCGGTTGGGGTTGCAATGCAGAGGAGGAAAGGCAATTAATCCACCACGACACTGGAACTATATTGGGCCTGAGCGAGATTTTGTACCAGGACGAGAGGAACCCTCGATGGAATCAAGGTGTACGAGTCCAAACACCCAATCCCACTTCAAACTATACCAACCGGCGGAAAACCGTGTCAACGCGTCGGGGCCGCTAGGGGTTGAGGACCCGATTGGCGAGCGCCGCGACATTTCCGCCCCCTGGACTTAAAGTAAAGAGATAGCTCTGCACTGCTGAAACCGGGCCAGGAGTGATGTCTACGCGGCGGTTTAGGGGTAATTCCCCCGGGGCAGGGAGGTCAAGATGGCATCAGGTAAGCTCCAATCCAAGGAAATACGTCTGGTTTCCCGTCCCGAAGGGGAGCCCGCGCTCGAAAACTTCGCTCTCTCGACGGTTGAGCTGCCGGACCTGGAGCCGGGCCAGGTGCTTGTCCGCAATGCATTCTTTTCTATCGACCCTTACATGCGGGGAAGAATGAATGAAGGCAAGTCGTACGTGCCTCCGTTTGCGCTTGGCAAACCGCTTGACGGGGCCGCAGTGGGCCAGGTGGTGCAATCGCGAGATGCGGGCTTTCCTGTCAGCGCCTGGGTTCAGAGCCTCTGCGGATGGCGGGATTATTTCGTCGTGCAGGCGCAGCAACTGAGGCTTATCGACGCGACGCAGGCACCTCCGTCCGCCTATCTGGGGGTTTTGGGCGCTACCGGACTGACTGCCTGGATAGGTCTCCATCAGATCGCGCGAATCCGAGAGAACGAAACGATTTTTATTTCCGGAGGAGCCGGCGCGGTAGGCAGCGTGGCATGCCAACTGGCCCGGCAGAGTGGCTGCAAGGTCATTTCAAGCGCTGGGTCCTCCGCCAAAGTGGCCTTTCTGAAAAACCAGCTAAAGGTTGACCATGCATTTAATTACCGGGAAGCCGACCCAGTGGAGGAATTACAGAAAGCCGCGCCCGATGGCCTGCATGTTTACTTCGATAACACCGCCGGACCTCAGTTGGAGGCCGCACTTGCTTCCATGCGGAATCGCGGGAGGCTGGTCATGTGCGGGGCGATCTCCGGCTACAACAAGCCAGCGCAAGGGCCGCGCAATCTGGCGCTGACAATCGTCCGGCGGCTTCGAATGGAGGGGTTTATCGTAGTCGATTATTTGCACCGCATGACGGAGTTCCTTGCCGAGGCCATTCCGGCCGTCCGGGCGGGCAAGCTGCTGCACCAGGAAACGGCCGTGCAGGGAATTGAAAATGCGCCGCAGGCATTTATTTCCCTGCTTCGGTCTGGAGATGCGCACATGGGCAAGTTGGTCATCCGCTTGTAGCGAACAGTCCCTCAGGCCGCATCTATACTTCCCATATGGACCGGCTGTGGACTCCGTGGCGATACGACTACGTCAGCAAGGCCGACGGGTCATCCCGGCAGGGCGTTCCCGAAGAATTATCTGCGTGGCCCGGGGATAAGCGCTGCGTATTCTGCAACATGGTGGAAGCGACGGCTTATGCCACCGCGCACGGGAAGCCGCAAGCCGAGGCCGACCGGGCGGCAAATATCTTCTATCGAGGAGAGTTTTGCTTCGGCTGCCTGAACGCTTACCCCTACAATTCCGGCCATGCCATGCTTGTCCCGTACGCCCACAGGGATCAGCTATGCAGACTTGAGGTGTCGGCCAGTTCTGAAATGATGATGCTGGCCCAGCGACTGGAGAGCGTCCTTAGGGAAATCTACAATCCCGACGGGATCAATCTGGGTATGAATCTAGGAAAATCGGCGGGCGCGGGAGTGGCTGGACATCTGCATCTGCATATGGTGCCGCGCTGGACCGGGGACACCAATTTCATGACGGTGATTGGGGAGACTCGGGTTCTGCCAGAAGGCCTGGACAAAACCTGGCAACGGCTGTACGCCGCCTTTGCGGATGCGTCTAGGTCTCGCTAATGCGTGCAGAGGGCAGGAGGCGCGCCGTTCCCAATTCAACGAGATGCCGGTCTGGCCACCTGCCGCGCATGCATCGAGCTCGCCTCAAAATTGACGATTTGCCACACACCATTTCTGCGATGGTAGACCCGCGTATAGCGATAGTGCCCGTTCAAGGCTTCTCCGTCGTTTACGCCGATTACGTCCGCCTTGGAGACTACAACGGCCGTACTGCCGTAAACACGTATCTTCCTGTCGGAGGTCTCAATGGATTTGAAATGGGTGCTGCCATTTTTGAAGCTGGCGAGTGTCTCCGCCTTGGTTGCTAGCATTCCGTTGGCATAGATCGCCAGATAGCCATCGGAGAGCATGCTGGCCATGATTGAGGTATTGCCGTCGAGTTCCGCTTGCTGCCAGCGCCTCTCCAGCCGCTCAATAATCCGCACTACTTGCTTTGGTTGACGATGGGGGCGGGGAACAGTCGCGCCCAGGCCCGAGGGTGAACACAAAAGGATCACAAGAGGGAGCAAAGCAGTCCGTACTGCAGCCGCTGTCCTGAGGGCCGAAATCAGACTGGAATCAGATGAGGATTGCGCTCGCATGCCTGTATCGGGATAGTAGTTGGCAGATTGGACGGAGTCAAAGGAAAATCCGCACAGGGTGGGATGCAGTTCTGACGGCCAGAACGGCCCACGGCAACGCCTGCAAACTGACTCTGAAGAACAACCAGCAGGAGTCCCGAAACAGACGCCTGCTGGTTCTAGTACTACCTGTTCCTGCTACCTGCAGCGTCTTCCACGACCAATTCTTCGCGCCGAACCTGGTCACTCAGATCGCGGACTTCTTCCACCCGCTTTTTGCCGACCGAAACTTCCTCTCGGACGACTGTCGATTTGTCAACGGAGGCGCGTTCTTCAGACAACGGAATGCGAACTTCACTGTTTTCCCCGATGTTGCCCCTCGCTGGAGAATCCTGACCGACCGCCCGGCGTTCGATCACGATCTCTTCACGGGTGACAGGAACCTGGATGTTCTGGTTTTCAGTGACGATTTCCTTGCGAAGCCGAACTTCGCCTCGACTGACGCGGTCCTTGTGAACTCGCAGAACCTCTCCGAGAAGTTGGATGTTCTGAGGCTCCTGCAGATTGCCGGTCTCCGGGGTAGTGCGAGCGGTGGTTTGGGAGTAATCGTAGGAAGTGGCATTTTCGCCGAGATCAGCTCCATATTGCCGAAGAATATTCTCGGCTTCGACCCGGCGATCTCCTGCGTTGACAGTGACTACCGCGCCTTGTTCGCTGTTCGTAAAACGGTGGCCGAAGTAGCGGCTGTGCTCTTCCGGGAGGGACATGCCCGTCAACGAGCCGTGCAGGTCGGAGGTATCGTAGGTGTTGTAGTCGCCGGGATTGGCCGTGACTTCGCGGTTTGCCAGTTCGCCTTCGGTGCGCTCATCCGCGTACGGCTCGGCGGTGTTGCCTTCAAAGAAGTTTCTGATCTTGCTCCACGTGCCCGTGGTTTTGTCCCCGGCTGAAGAATCGTCCCTCGAAGTGGTCGACGTGGAAGCGCCGGCTGTGGAATCATCGCGATGCGCCATTCCTAAATGTGCTGAGGAAAAACCAGCCTGCTGCAGGGCCTGAATGGCTTCAGCTGCATCCGACTTGTTTTCGAAATACGCAGCAATGGTTCCCGTTTCAAATTGTGTCTGTGGCATAGAATCTCCTGTTTCGTGAAAGTGGAGGGTGGGTAGAAGCGCTTGACGGGCCGATCGGAAGATGAGGATGGAAATGCGAAATCTTCAAACGCACATCTCTTACCCGCATCTAGTGGGATGCAGGTTTTTCAAGCGCCGCTATTGGGCCTGGAGCGCTGAACCAGAAAGCTGCGAGACTCTCAGCCGCCAAATCAAACATGGCGTGGAGCTTGCTGGAATTGAAGCGATAAACTCACTGAAAAAAATTATGCGAGCGCGATCAGGTCTTCCACACTCCGCTCTTTCATCCACTGGTACAATCCTGCGATGGCATGCTGACGAAAGTGTTCCGACCGGCGATGCTCTTCGAGTGCAGCCTGATCGCAATATTGTTCGTAGATCATCAGCAGACCGGAGTCGCCCGCGACTTCATGCGGGATATACGTGATGCATCCTGGTTCCTGCCGGGAGGCGTTTGTAAGATGCTTGACGGCATTGAGCACATGTTCGCGATCTTCCGGCGAAAACCGCATGCGTACTACAAAGGAAATCATTGAAAGATTCTCCGTGGACAGGCTGTGAGGCGCGGCCGTTTGTGCATTGCAGACGTGGGCTACAGTGCGACGTGACCCGGGGACATGGAATCCAGGCACGCTGCGAATTCCGGCATGAGAATGGACTGCTCGCGATCCGGCCCGGTGGAAATCATGCCGATCTTCGCGCCCGACTCGGATTCCAGAAACTTGAGATATTCTCTGGCGGCCTTTGGAAGCTGGTCCCAGGTGCGGGCATTCTCGCTCGACTCGTTCCACCCTGCCATGGTGGTCAAAACCGGCTGAACGGAATCCTGACCGCGCACATCCGCCGGGATGATATCGGTCTCTTTCCCGTTCACCCGATAGGCAGTGCAGACGGGGATCTCTTTGAGCGCATCCAGAACGTCCAGCTTGGTGACCACCAGCCATTCCGTGCCGTTGATCTGACTGGAATAGCGCAGGAGCGGCAGATCGAGCCATCCGCAGCGGCGTGGCCTGCCCGTCACGGCGCCGTATTCCTGACCGCGAGACCGGAGAGTTTCACAACTGGGGCCAAGAATTTCTGTGGGGAAAGGGCCCTCGCCGACCCGCGTTACGTAAGCCTTGGTCACTCCGATCACCGTTCCGATTTTGGTCGGGCCCACCCCGGTGCCGATGACAGCGCCGCCCGCGGTTGCGGACGATGAGGTCACGAAGGGGTAGGTGCCGTGATCGATGTCAAGCATCGTGCCTTGTGCGCCTTCAAACATAATGCTCTGCCCATCGCGAAGAGCGTCATTCAGCATTGTCGACGTATCAGCAATGAATGGCCCAATGCGCTCAGCGGCCTGGGCATAGTCCTCATACATTTTGTTTGGGTCCAGCGGGTCAGTCCCAAACAGCGCCTGCGCGATTGTATTCTTCTCGTGGCAGGCATTTTGGATGTGCGTCCGCAGAATTGCGGGATTCAGCAAATCAACGACACGCAACCCGCTGCGCTTCATTTTGTCTTCATAGGCCGGCCCAATGCCGCGGCTTGTTGTACCAATCTTCATCCTGCCGGGAGCATTTTCAGCGGCAAGTTCGATCATGCGGTGGTACGGAAGAATGACATGCGCCCGGTCGGAGATAAACAACTGGTCGGCTACATCCACTCCGAGGGTCTTGAGCCGATCAATTTCCTGGAGAAAGGCCATGGGATCCAGGACGACTCCATTGCCGATGACCCCGCGGCAGTCCGGGCGCAGCACACCGCAGGGAACCAACTGCAGGATGAATTTCTTTCCACCGATGATGACCGTATGGCCGGCATTATGACCGCCTGCATAGCGCGCCACCACGGAAAAACGACCGGAGAGAACATCGACAATCTTTCCCTTGCCTTCGTCGCCCCATTGGGCACCAAGCACTACTGCTGTTTTCGCTTGCATCTGGCTCATTTATTGATCTCATCC
>DASSZI010000012.1:0-3200 GCA_035713565.1 Acidobacteriaceae bacterium
GGAGCCGTGCTGCTGGTGCTCGAAGGAGTTCCGCGGGAAGTTGCGGCGCAGATCACGGAGGAACTTGCAATTCCGACGATCGGCATCGGAGCAGGGCCGGAATGCGACGGGCAAATTCTTGTTTTGCACGATTTACTGAATCTGACGTTCGCGCCGCCAGCGAAGTTCGTTCGCCGGTATGCGGACGCAGCCTCTTTGGTGCGCAGCGCAGTGGAAAGCTATCGCAAGGACGTGGTAACGCGCAGTTTCCCAGGTGACAGCGAAAGCTACCACTTGCCCCAGGAGATGCGTGACAGTTTTGCGCGCGCCGCGCGGCAGCGCCGCAAGGCATAGAGCTCCTTGGAATGAGAATTGTTGCCGATATTCCCGAGACCAGAAGCGCGATTCGACAACTGCGGGCGGCGCAGGCGTGCGGCGCGTCTCGCAGTGTCGGGTTCGTTCCTACAATGGGCGCTTTGCACGAAGGCCATCGATCCCTGGTGAAGGCTGCGCGGCGACAGTGCGATGTGGTGGTGGTCTCGATCTTTGTTAACCCGATGCAGTTCGCGCCTAATGAGGATTTTACCCGGTATCCGCGAACCCTAGAGGCTGACTGCAGGATGCTGGAAGATGAAGGCGTGGATCTGGTCTTTACACCTACGGCGGAGATCATGTACCCGGCGGGATCCACAACACTGGTCGAAGTCGCAGGGATTGGCGATCGCCTGGACGGAGCTTCACGGCCCGGGCATTTCCGCGGTGTCGCGACGGTCGTGGCCAAATTGTTCCACATCGTGCAGCCTGAGTTCGCGTTCTTCGGCCAGAAAGATGCGGCACAGCTAGCGGTTTTACGGCAGATGGTGCGCGATTTGAACATCCCGCTGGAACTGATAGGATGCCCGATTGTGCGGGAGCCGGATGGCCTGGCAATGAGTTCCCGGAATCGCTATCTTTCCCCCGAAGAGCGGCGTCAGGCACTGGCGATCTGGCGCGGCCTGGAGACGGCTGGCAAGCTGGCGCAGTCTGGCCCGCAGCGTGCAGAGGTGCTGCTGCGGGCCGTGCGCGGTGTTCTGGAGCAGGAACCCGCTTTGCGCGAGGATTACGTTGCGCTGGTGGAGCCGGACACGTTGTTGCCGGTTGCAAGCCTGCAGAACCGTGGTCTGCTGGCCGTTGCGGTCTACGTGGGGACAACGAGACTGATTGACAACATGGTGCTGCCGAGGGCCAGTACTTCTTCGCAGGAATGACCTTAGCGGAAGTGAGCGGAGGCTCAGGTTAGGCCCCCTCTGACACTTAAGTTCGGCTCGCGCGAGATGCGCCTGGTGAAACGCACGGATTTCCTGAAAGAAAAAATCGCAGCGGCAAATCGGCGGCTTTGCTGATCCCGATACGCGCAGTCGCGCGAATTTCTCCACAAGCGAAATCATCCTGATACAGGCCCAGATTGCCACGTATATCGGTCAGGTCTGTGCCGTTGTCGGCAGCTCGTGTGATCTGCAGCGCCTGGCAAAGCTTTCCCGGGCCGGAGGCCAGCTTCCACGGCGCAGATTCGTTTGTCATGCTCCGGTTCGCTCGCATCGCGTCCAAGCCCTCGACGGGTTCGAGCGCACGAACAAGGACGCAGCCGGGGAAACCCTCGCCAAGGCAGCTGACGTTCAGACAAAAGTGCAGCCCGTAAATGCCGTAGACGTAGGCATGACCCGGTGGACCGTACAGTACCGCATTGCGCGGAGTGCGTCCGCTCGCGGCGTGGGCTGCGGGATCATGCTCTCCCAGATACGCCTCGGTTTCCACAATGCGTCCGACCAGGGGATAGCCGCCCTGCCGCCGGACGAGCAGCTTTCCGATCAATTGGCGGGCGACCAGTTCCGGTTCGGCATCAAAAAAACTGCGGGGCAGTGGCTGCATCCCCGCGCCTGTCAGCGGGTCAGTTGCCATAGAAGGGCTGGCGGATCTCATGCACCGTTTCTGGTTTCGTTCTGGAGCGCTTGCAGGACCTCCCCGGCGTGTCCTTCGGGTTTAACTTTAGGGAATTTTTTAAGGAGCCGCTGATCGGGACCGATGAGGAATGTGGTTCGTTCAATGCCAATGACTTTTTTGCCATACATGTTTTTCTCGCGCAAAACGTCAAATTGTTTGCACACGGCTTCGTCAGTGTCGGCCAGCAGCGGATAAGGGAGGCCGTATTTTTCCTTGAATCTTTTCTGCGCTTTTGGCGTGTCGCGCGAGATGCCGAGAACCACAGCGCCCGCCTCTTGAAGTTTGCTGAAGGCATCGCGAAATCCGCAGGCCTCAAGGGTGCAGCCCGGCGTGTCGGCTTTCGGGTAGAAGAAAAGAACCACAGGTTTGCCGGCAAAGTCTCTCAGATGGATTGTTTCCTCGTCCTGATTTTGAAGCGTAAAGTCATCTATCTTGTCATGGGGTTCCATGGAGATTGTCCTTACATGAAGAGAGTCCGGATCGCGGTTTCGGTTGGAAGCGCAATCGCATTGCAATTATGCCGCAGATCGCCACGGGCCGTCACATTGGCCCTTGGCGGCGCAGCGTCCGTCCTGTGTCTGGTGGCCGCACTCCATACTTTCCCGGCTTTTGCGCAGGCCTCCAACCCAGCGGAAGGGACAAGCGCGACCGCACAGAAGGCGACCACGCAGCAGCCATTGGACCTTATGCTGCGCTCCATCGCAGTGCTGGAGTGGGACGGCCCGGCAGGCAAGCCTGTAAATTCTCTGCTGGTTCCTGTGGCGATTTATACAGATGATCGCTTTATGGACGGGGACAACTATCTTGCCAATCCTGTTCCGCTGCCGGTACAAAGCGGGACGCAGTACGTTTTGCAGCGCAGTGGTGTCCCGCAGGGCACGTATGATCTGGATGCAGCAGGAAAGCTGCGTGATCAATGGTTCGGCTCCGGAATTTGGGAGCCGCTGCATGCGGCCAATCCTTACGCCAGCGCAGGGAGCGCTCATCCAGGGGATGCAGACCGCCCGCATTTCAACGCGCAAGCAGATACCGGTCCGGATGGTCATAAGCTTCCAACCCTGCATCGCAGGCCACCGAAAAACGTTCCGCCGCCGGATCCTAATCGGCCCGTTATGGCGTATGGGACCGCGCCGCCGGACATCGTCGCCAACTACTCGCCGAAGGATGCTGCTCCGAGGCAGCAAATGGTGGCAATTTCCGATGCTTCGACGCGCCAGATAATCGACTGGAGCTATCACTGG
>DASSZI010000013.1:0-18029 GCA_035713565.1 Acidobacteriaceae bacterium
ACCGACGTGCCTGCCAGTGGATGGTCGAAGCTGGTGTTGTTAACCGTGGAGTACTGGACCAGTGGCGGATCCTGGAAAGCGTTTTGCTCCCAGATTCCATTCAGCATCCGGTCATAGAAGATGCCATAGCCTCCATGGATCGCCAGTTTTCCGTCTCCACGTGGGACGAATGCAAAGCCAAACCTTGGAGCAAAGTTCCTCTTGGGATCGGGATTCACGTGCGCTCCATACGGCGAACACGTAACCCCGGGAGCGATTGCCTTCGCCTGGGAGCACGCAGCTCCCTGCGGAAAGATCAGGCCGTTGACGTAGGTAGCGGGAATCTTCCCCTGGCCTGCTACAAAGTTGCCCGACACCGGATCGATGGCCGGGGCGGCAGCCGGATTGAAGAGCAGCGGATCAAAGTTGTTCAACGTGTTGTTTACGTCTGCCGGGGAAGGGAAGTAGCTATAGCGCATTCCTAGGTTCACCGTCAGTTTGGGGGAAACCTGCCAGTCGTCCTGGACATATCCCTCAATGTTGAAATAGTGAAGGTCTGGGATAATGTCGCGGCTGGCTTGCGAATATTGCAAGGCACTTCCAAGCAGAAAATCCTGGAAATTGCTGAACAGGAAATTGGCCGCGCCGTTGGACGCGTTCTCCGTCTTCAGCATCTGGGCAACGGTGGCGCCCATGCGCAGCGTGTGCTTGCCAATCGTCTCTGAAAAGTTATCGAAGATGTTCCGGTCGAGGTTGCGTTCGTGATAAGGCGTAACGCCGGAATTGATCCCCTGAATGGCGCCTCCCAAAAAATTGACGTTGGGGATTCGCCCGTACGGGTCAGTGTATGCCGTATTGTTCGTCAACTGCTTGGAAATTGCCGGGGAATCGATCGCCGCGCCGGGAAAGAAAGTGGAACTGATCGTTCCTTGGCTATACGCAAATTCTGCTTCATTCACCATCCGCGGGGAAATTGTCCAGGTCAGGTTGCCGACCACGTTTTCTCCCGGCGCGTTCACGGAAGCTCCCGCGACGCCCGTGTAGTTGGTTCCGGCAAACAGACCGTCAGGAAAAGTCTGCGGCGTCTCGTCCTGCATGGCACGCGCGAAGAAATGCAGCTTCTGGTTTATGTTCCAGTCGAATCGCACCAGGTCTTCGCGGGTGTCCTCCAACTGGGAGTAGCTCTGAATCAAGCGACCACTGGAGTTTCCAGGATTCTTATCGAAGATGTTCGCCAGATAAACTCTGGCATTGCGGCTATAGCAGGCCGGATTGATGGTGCTCGTGTTTGTCGTCGCGTTGTACGCTACGCATCCTGCGGGAGCTCCCGTGATCGGCCCGGTGAAAACACCATGCAGATCGTTGGATGTCGGGGGCAGCAAGCTGTTGGTCACCGGTGCCGTAACTTTGCGCCACTCTTCTGACCAGAAGAAATACGTCTTGTCCTTGGCAGTGTTGTACACCTTCGGCACGTAAAGGGGGCCACCCAGGGTAAAGCCGTAGTCGTTGTAATGCTCAATCGGCCGCGGCAGGCCAGCCTGGTTATTGAAGTAATAGTTAGCGTTGAAATCCGTGTTGCGGTCGAACTCATACAGGTCGCCGTGGAAGGCGCTGGTTCCGGACTTGGTCGCAACAAGCACCTGGCCGCCACCGCTGCGTCCAAAACCGGCGTCGTAGGTGCTGCGCTCCAGAGTGAACTCCTGAATGGCGTCCACGCTCGGCACGTTAAGCAGCGTAGCATTTGAACCGCTGTCGTTGATGTCCGCGCCATCCACCGTCCAGTTATTCGCGGTGGTGCGATCGCCGTTCACTGAAAGAGTTGTAGTATTCTCAAGCCCAAAGCCCACCTGGTCCGGCAATTGACTGACGACACCCGGTTGCAGTGTGACCAGTTGCTCAAAATTTCGATTGTTCAGCTGCAGCTCCCGAACCTGCGTGCCAGAGATGGTTCCGGCGAGCGCGCTCGTCGTCGTATCAAGCGCCACGCTGCTCTGCTGCACCGTAACCGTCTGGTTCACCGCTCCGGGCTGCAGCTTCGCATCTACCGAGCGGGTCTGCGCGACGTAGACGATGACGTCGTTGGTGGCGAATGTCTTGAATCCCGGCGCGCTGATCGTGATGTTGTAATGGCCTGCCGCCAGGTCCGTGACTGTATAACTGCCAGAGGTGTTGGTGTGGATTGTCCGTGTCTCGCCATTGACATCGGAGCGTGTGATCTCTACCTGCGCATCGGGGATGACGGCTCCTGAGGGATCAGTGACTACGCCGTTGATCGTCGCGTGCAGTTCCTGTGCGCGCACCAGAAAAGGGCAACACAGAAACAGGATCAGGAAGGAAGTAAAGAGCAGGTTGCGTTTGGACATTTTCAGTAGCCTCGCGAAGTTGGAGTTACGTCAGGAAACGCGCAATTCAAGTGGAGCAAACGTTTGCGTCTGATGGAATCCCAAATTAGCGCCATTGGAACCGAAAGTCAATCCGAAAACCGGAAGATCAGTGGAAATTGTGGTACTTAACCTCTGGCCTCTCCCTCGCCACACCCCCCATGTGGCATGATTTTCTAGAGTGATGAGACTTTCCGGTTTGAGTTCGCAGACAGCCTCGAGCAAAATATGGATCCTCCTGTGCTGGGTCGCTGTGTTCTTCAGCGGAGTAAGCCGTGCCCATGCGCAGGCGGACCAACATACTCTATCCGCCTCGCAGCGGAAACTCGAATCCTACCTCGCGCAAGGCTCGCAGGCATTGCAGCGCCAGGACAATGCATCGGCGGAGCGCGCTTTCCGGCAGGCGCTGGAACTGCAGCCAAAATCGGTTGAAATCCTGAATGATCTGGCAATTTCGCTCGCGCGGCAGGGCCGTGAACAACAGGCGATTGCCCTCTATGAACAGGCGCTTCGCTGGAAACCAGGCGACCCAATCACCCGGCGCAATCTGGGGGTGGCGTACTTTCGCGCTCATCGTTATCGGCAGGCTCTTCCTCTGCTGGAGTCCTTCTCCCAGTCAACGCCGACATTCCAGTCGCTCGACCTGACCGGAATAGACCTTTTTGCGCTTGACCGCTACTCAGAGGCTGCTGCGTATCTGGAGCGTGCGAGCCAACTGCAGCCGAGCGACATTCCCACCCTTGATATTTTGGGCAAAGCGTATTGGCGTGCTAAGAATTACTCTGGCGTCACACGGGTGTTCGACAGGATTATGGCCGTCGATCCCGGCTCCGCCGAAGCTCATTTCATGTTGGGCCTGGCCTATGACGTCGCCTCCAAGGAGCAGGAGGCGTACAAGGAATTTGAGGCCGCGCTTGCTGCGGATCCTCATTATCCTGGGATACACTCCAGCCTCGGCCTGATTGACTGGCGGCTGCAAAAAATGCCGCAGGCGAAAGCTGAATTTCAGCAGGAACTCGCGCAATTTCCAAACGACCCGACTTCCAATTACATGATGGGAAGGATTATGCGACGTGAAAATCAGCCTGCCCAGGCAATCCCATTTCTTAAGGCAGCAGTGCATGCAAATCCCCACTACGCCAAGGCTTTCATGGAATTGGGCCAATGTTACCTGATGCAGCATCGGGCCCGGCAGGCCATTGCGCCCTTACAAGACGCCGTTAAAGCGGATCCAGGGTTTGCGCAGGCGCATTTTGTGCTGGGAACGGCCTGGAGCATGCTCGGCGATAGTGCTTCCGCCTCCCGGGAACGAAGAATTTGCGGGCAGCTCCAGGCGCGCGAGCATTCCCAGCCGATTCAGAACCTTTCGCCCGTGCATTGAGAGTGCAGCACGGCAGACATCCTAACTTGAAGTAGAACCTGACGCGACAATCGCGGTCTAAGACTTATTTCCGCGCCTACCGTCATTCTGGTTTACAATCCGCATGAATTGGCAGGCACCATCGAGAATAAAATGACCGTGACGATGCATGACGTAGCGGAGGCGGCCAGTGTGTCCATCACGACTGTGTCGCATGTGCTGAATGAAACCAGGTCCATTGCGCCCGAGACGCGGAAACGTGTGTTGAAGGCCATCACCGATCTGAATTACTACAAAAACACTTCAGCGCGGATGCTCGTCCGTGGCTTCAGCAACGCGTTGGGCATGCTGATTTCCGATATTGAAAATCCTTTTTACCCGCAGCTCATCAAGGGGTTTGAACGGGCCTGTCACGCGGATCGCCTGGAGCTTGTGCTGGGTATGACAAATTACGACCAGACCAGCACGGAAGCTGCGGTCCGGCGCATGATTGAGGACAAGGTCCGCGGCGTCGCCGTCATGAGCTCGCAATTTGACTCCAAACTGGTGGATCGTCTGCTGCGCCAGGACATCCCTGTGGTGCGCCTGAATGACTCCAGCCTGCTCCCCAATAAGAGCAACGTGCGCATCGATTACTCGCGGGGAGTCCTTCAGGCAGTCGAGCACCTCAAGCTGCTGGGCCATAGAAAAGTTGCCATCATCCACGGCCCGCTCACTGTGCTGTCTGCCAGGCGCTATCGCAAGCTGCTGATCAGCGTCCTGCTGGAACACGGGATGCAGTTGCTGGGGTGTGTCGAAGTGGAAAGCTGCCCTACCGGAGGGGCCGCGGCAATCCAGCAAATGCGCAGCAGAATGATTCGCCCCACTGCCATTATTTGTGGTAACGACCTTATGGCACTCGGCGCCATGGGGGAAGCTCTTCGTTCCGGCTGGCATATTCCCAATGACATCTCCATCATTGGCTCGGACGATATCGCATTTGCCGCGTACGGACATCCTCCGCTCAGCTCGATCGGTATTCCCAAGGACGAAATCGGACTTTGCGCCTTCCGTTTATTGCAGCAGATGTTGCAGGAGCCAGGAAAGCCGGGCGTAGAAGTGGCGGTGACAACCCAGTTTATTGCAAGGGAATCGAGCGGACCCGCTCCCAGGATTTCGGAGTCCCTTTCGGTCGGGCAAAATGAAAGCGCCCCGCCTGATCCAACTTCAAGAGTGGCCATGAACGGCTCCTCAGCTTTGGGCTCCCTCTGGAATCCCGGGCCCGTCTGAGTCTCTGCTGGCAGAGTCTGGAGACATGCCGGCGCCTGGAATACAATTCGCTGGGCGAGCACCACATTTCTACCGAAAATCCAGCTTTGCAGCGTTTTCCTTTTGGCAAGCTGGGGAAAATGGGTGGGCGCCCGTGCGCTGGTCGCGTTGTATTGTGCGAACACCCGTCCATCCGGCGTCAGAATGGACGCATTCAAGATATCCGGAGAGATGTTGAGCGCCGCGAGCGTCTTCTGGGCCGCGTCGGCGTCGTTGAACAGCAGAGCCGACACGCTGTTGGAGCCGACAATCGCAGCAGATGCCGAAAGGTTGCGGATCAGACCGTGCTGAAACGAGAGCAGGTCGTAGGTGAAGAATGCCATGCACGCCAGCACCAGCGCCGTTCCGGTCACCAGCAGGTTCATGCGACTCCATTGCGCGGAGATGGACCGCGTCCGAGGCAGAAAGTTCATCGCGCGGTCCCTCCTGGTTCGCCGACGACTTCCAGCGCCACCTTCAGCAGTTGCGAACTGAGTGTCAGGCCGCTTCTGCGCGCCGCATTCAGATTTACTTCGAAACGCACCCGAGCATAATCGAGCACAAACTGGATCATGCCGCCGTATGAGGCAACCCCGGGCAGCTCGCTGACCGTCAAAACCGGCGCTCCGCCCCTTCGAGTGCAGCTTCATATGCAAATGCGAATAGGCGCCGCGCAGATCAAGCCAATGGAACGGCTTCCAGTCCGGCGCAAACTCTAGCCCGTCCCTAATCCCTTTGATCCCGTGGGCGTATGTGACTGTCAGCAGCCTATAAGGGTAAGGCTGCTTTGGCTCACTAATAACAAAGAGCGGAGTTCCGTAGCTCTCCAGATCGTCATACTGGTTAAGAAACAGGGCAACGTCTGCGAAAAAGCTTTTTGACAGCAGCCGCGAATCGTCACGAAAACCGGAGGCGCTGCGCTGGTGTATGCCACACTTCTTCTGGCTCTTTAGAACTTGTGGTGACCTTCAAGTCGCCTAACTCGGCCAGCGACATTGTCTTGAGCGATTCGATCTGCTCGTCGCCGGGCGGGTACTGGACCGGCCGTGCCGCATAGCCCGTTGCGCGAGCAGCCACACTCCAGCCACGCACACCCCCGCAGGCGCTTGGCCGGGCCGGTTTTGTAAGCCATCTGATCACGAAACTTCGTCCGCTTGCACCGCGGTTTCTTCTGGTAGCAGGGCACGAATCGCGGCGATTAATTTATCAGGATCGCCTTTGTGCACAAACGTTCTGGCGAATGGCGCAATGTTCGTCGGCATGTCGTACAGATCCGACAAAATGATGATCGGTGCGTCCGGATATCGCTGTCTCGCTTGCCTGGCCGCGTCCACCGCTGTCACAGAGCCCACTAGCCGATAATCCAGCACGATCGCGTCGACCATCCCCTCTGGGGGTAGAAAAACCCGCACCGGCGTAACCTGCGCCGTCACTGCATGGAATCCCGCAGCTTTCAAGATCCACCCGTAAATTTTCAGGTGGTCCGGATCATCATCGATTACGAGCACGGATATGTTGCGAGACATGGGCATTCCAGTCATGGATGGCGAGCACTCGAAACTTTGCGTCATGGGCATAGCCACAGATGCACAGTACGTCGCATGTATGGGAGTAATTATCGAGTCTAAGGGGTGCTGCGGCTTCGCGCAATACTAATCTGACGCGGCGCACGCACAGAGAATATCCCGCCTGCACCTGCTCGAAATCCCTCCTCTGGCCAACGGAGAACATGGCGTAAGCTTCTGTGCTGTGGCACGATAGCAAGCAAAGGTAAGGCATCCGTTTTCCGGAGGCACTTATGGAATTTGAAGGCAGTCTGCACCTGCAGCAGCAAATTGTCAGACTGCAGGCGCTGCTCGACACGACGCACACCATCCACAGCACCATTGAGCTCGACAGCGTGCTGCGGTGCGTACTGCAGATTACTGTTCGCGAGCTGGAGATGGCTGGTGCCTTCTTTACCTCGTTCCCATTTTCGTATGGAGAAATCCCTCCCCGGTTCTTGTTGCGTCCGCCATCCTCTGACCCCAAGCGTGGCTGCGCGCGTTTCCCTCTCCTGGATCATGACGGTGCAGTGCTCACAGAGATGGTCGTGATCACACGCGCCGGCGCCCCGCTCTCTCTCTATGAACAGGATTTTCTGGAACACCTGGCCGTCCAGGCATCCGTCGCGATTGAGAACGCCCGATATCATGAGCGCACTCTGGACATGGAGCGCGTTAAGCAGGATTTGGCGTCTGCACGCGATATCCAGCGGAGTCTGCTGCCGCAATCCGTTCCCAACGTGCCCGGTTACAGTATTTCCGGCCGCTCCCAGACATGCTATGAGGTCGGCGGCGACTATCTCGATATCCTTCCTCTTGCCTCCGGCGAGATCATGGTTGTTGTAGCCGACGTGGCGGGCAAAGGACTCGCTTCCGCGCTGGTCGGCAGTTCTTTCCGCTCTGCATTTCGCGCCATCGCCCATTCCGGTATTCCTCTGGCGGAGATGGCCGCACATCTTAACGCTTTGCATTATGGGGAGGGTGAAGAGTCGCGCCGCCGCTACATCACCGCCATTTTTGTAAGGTTCAACCCGCAGGAGCATACCCTGGAGATCGTCAATGCGGGCCACAATCCTGGATTTCTGACCACTGGACATGCAGGAGCCACCCAGATTCAGGCCAGCGGTACCCCTGTGGGCATGCTCCCGGTCGCCAGTTATTCATCTGAAAAATTTGCTCTTTCAGCCGGTTCAAAACTGCTACTCTACACCGACGGGATGACTGAGGTGTTTCGCGGCAATGAAGAATTTGGCCCGGAACGGCTCATGCAGGCATTTCTTGCTTGCCGCGATTGCGATGCAAAGGTTATGTTGGATTCAATTTGGCGAGCTTTGGACAATTTCTCCAATCAGGAGTTTTTGACCGACGATATGACTGCGCTCGTCCTGGGCAGGCAGGGATAGAGGAGGTCGTTTGGTTAACAAAAATCTCAGCAGCATTGAATTGCGCCTGCCTTCTCGATTGGGATACGAAAAAATCGCGATGGGAACCGCGGCCAGTGTCGCCCGCCTGATGGGATTTGGCGATGCACGCATTGAAGACCTGAAGACTGCTGTTGCTGAAGCCTGCATCAACGCCATGGAACACGGCAATAAACTTGACGAATCGCTCATCGTCGGCGTGATCCTGTCCATGGATGCAACCTCGCTTGAGGTTAAGGTGCTCGACTCCGGTGCCGGTCCCCCGGGTAGCGTTCATGCTCCCGATATTGATAAAAAAATGCACGGCGAAGAAGCCAGCCGCGGCATGGGAATGTTTTTGATCCAGGCGCTGGTGGATGAGGCGGAGTGGGTCAGTTCGCCCCCATCAGGAAGTTATGCCCGTCTGGTCATACGCCTCCACAAAACCGAGGATTGAAGGAGAAATGTCATGCAGGAAACCGGTACACGCGTCAAGATGGAAGAGGTCAATTGCGGCTCAGGCGGACCGATCACCGCCTTGCGGTTTTCCGGCGACATCACCAGCGCCTCCGAACCGGCCATTCTGGGAACCTACGAAGGGCTCGCGCAGGAAACCAAACGCATTCTGCTCGATTTTTCCAAGGTGGAATATCTCAACTCCAGCGGAATCGCCCTTGTGATCCAGTTGATGTACGCCGCCAGCAAGAAAGGCCAAAAGATCCAGACCTTCGGCCTCACTCCCCACTTTCAAAAGGTTTTCACCATGGTCGGCATCACCAAGTACACCAGGCTCCACACCGACCAGGCATCCGCCTGCGCCGCCTTCTCGGAATAGCCAAAATATTTGCGAGCACCCCGTACGGAATCTGCTTCTGTTCTTTGCCTTTTTTTACTGTCATTCCCGCAAGGAATCTGTTTTGGTTCGCTCGCTTTCTCGTTGCAAATCATCACCATGGCTGGTATTTGTTATCTGCCCGCCTATGCGACGAATCTGGATTGCTGTTTCGATTTCAGATGGAAGCCTGGGTGTTCCGGCTTTGCCCAGCAACCTGGGTGCCCCTTCCTTGCGCAGCAAGGGTGGGATAAAGATTTGTTTACCGCTGCTTCTGCTGCTGCCTCTGCTGGCGCTCAGCGCACCAGCGCAAAGCGCGCCCACCCCTTCCCCGCCGGTCACGACCATCACTCTCGGCCAATCCATCGTCGCGCTCACCGGCCCGTGGAAGTTCCACATCGGCGACAACCCCAAATGGGCCGACCCGAACTTCGACGACTCGCAGTGGGAGACTGTCGATCTGACGCCGAAGCAGGGCAGCTTCGATCCCCAATTAGGATTTTCCGGCTTCGTTCCAGGCTGGACCGCCAAGGGACACCCCGGCTATTCCGGGTTTGCCTGGTATCGCATGCGCATCCGCATCACAAGCGCGGACGGCCCACTGGCTTTACTCTCGCCGTCGAATTTTGACGACGGCTATCAAGTCTTTGCCAATGGCTGCCTGATCGATTCTTACGGAAATTTTGACCGCCCCATCCCGAGGGTCTACTACTCCCATACAGTCATGCTCGTTATCCCTGAAGGTGCCATCCAACATACCTCGGATGCCGCTGCGTCTGGGAACATTGTGGTCGCCTACCGTTTTTACATGGCACCCGCTACCTTGTTACAACCACTGGTTGGGGGCATGCACTCACCGCCCGTCATCGGCTTGGCCAGCGCTGTTACGGCGGCCTACCATGTCGCATGGGAAGAAATGTATCGGGTCCAATTATCCGGAGTGGCAGCGGCAATTCTGTACGTTGCCCTCGGTCTGCTGATCCTGATGCTTTACGCGTTCGACCGAGCCGAGAAGATTCTGCTTTGGCCCTTGGCCGCCTGTGCCCTGGGTGTCTTGCTGCATTCGCTCTGGTTTTATGGACTAAACACACAAGCCATGACCGAGTCGCAGTTATCCATCCTTGACGGTGTGGAATCGTTCATCTTTTTCGGCCTGTGGCTGATGACATGGTGGATATACTTCGGCCTTCAAGAAAGAAAATGGATACGCAACACCATCGGAGTTCTCGTCCTTTCGAATATTGCGGTATTCTCTCTCTTGGATATTCTAATGTTTGGCGGAAGCGCGTCGCATGCTGTGTTTCTCGCCTATACAACCATCGCTTTTAGCAATTCCGCAACCACGCTGGTGTTGCTGATTTCGATTGCATACTTTGGCTGGCGACGTCCGCGGCGGGCAAGCTTGGCGCTCTTTCTGGCTCTCTTGTTGTACGCCCTAATGTTTTCGCAACCTGCATTGGATCGGCTGCATGTGCGAACTACGTGGTTCGCATTCGGAATCTCGTTCCCCCTCGCACTGATGCTCGAATTCGCTATGCTGTTCTGCTTTTCCTTGGTCCTGCTGGATCAATTCCGAAGCTCGCAAGGGCGGCGGCAGGCCATGGAACAGGACATGAAGCAGGCGCAGGAGGTGCAGCAGGTGCTGATCCCCGCCGACCTGCCGCATGTGCCTGGGTTGACCATCGAAAGCGAATACCGCCCGGCCCGCGAAGTCGGCGGCGACTTCTTCCAGATCGTGCCGCACCCGAGCGACGGCAGCGTCCTCATCGTCACCGGCGACGTGACCGGCCACGGCCTGCAGGCCGGCATGCTGGTGGCGCTGTTGGTCGGCGCGATTCGCAATCAGGCCTCCCACAGTGATGACCCGCTCGTGATGATGCAAAACCTAAATCAGCGCCTTCTTGGCCGCGGCTCTGCGCACGCCACCGCGCTGGCGCTGCGCATAGCCCGGGACGGTGCCTGCACGCTGGCCAATGCCGGACACATGCCGCCCTACTTGAACGAAAAAGAAATTGCCATGCGAGGCGCGCTGCCGCTCGGCATGATCGAGGACGCGGAGTTTTCCGTCATGCGCTTCCAACTCGCACCCGGCGACCGGCTCCTGCTGCTCTCCGACGGCGTAGCTGAAGCGCAGGATGAAAGCGGCCATCTCTTCGGCTTCGACCGCATTCAAGCTCTGCTGCAAAAGCCCATCACCGCCGCCGAAATCGCCACCACCGCACAAAACTTCGGCCAGCAGGACGACATCAGCGTCATGGCAGTCACCCGCCTGGCGGACAGAAATCCGGGTGCCCCAGGTTCGCGCAGCTAACCTGGGTTTCTTGTGCGCACTGCAAGGGCTACCCTCCGGTGAGCAAACTTGCATCGATTTGCAAGGAATGCTTCACTGGCTGTGCCATGAATCGACGAGAATTTTTGTCCAGAACCGCTGCTTCCGCCGCACTCGCCGGAATGCCAAAACTCCTCTTAGCGCAAAGTGCTTCCACAACCAGCGCGCGCCTGACCATCCAGCCTGACAAAGACGGCTATCCCATTCCAAAGGATTTCCTTGGCCTCAGCTATGAGTCGGCCCAACTCGCGCACCCGGATTATTTTTCCGCGCAGAACAAAAGCTTCGCGGGTTTCCTGCGCGCCCTGGGTACGGGCGGTGTGTTGCGCATTGGCGGCAACACCAGCGAATACGCCATGTGGACCCCGAACCCGGCTCCATCCGCGAACACGGAAATCCCCCAGGCCGTCAATCCGGACCCGGGGCACAAGCCCGCGCCGCTCACCCAAACGACCCCGCAGGCCATTCGAAACCTGAGAGACTTTGTTGAAATGGCGGATTGGCGCGTCATCTACGGCTTGAATCTCGGGAAGGGAACTCCCGAGCAGGCTGCGGACGAGGCTGCGTTCGTTTCCAAAACGCTGGGCAGCCGGCTGATCTGCCTGCAGATTGGCAATGAGTCCGACCTGTTCCACCACAACGGCCTGCGTCCCCCGACGTACGACTATGCGGCCTTTGCCAAAGACTGGCAGCGCTTCCACGATGCGGTCAAAGCAAAAATTCCTCAGGCAAAGTTTGCCGGGCCGGACACCGCCGGTACGGCTGTCTGGATCGAGGAGTTCGCGCGACAGTTTCAGGCGGAGATCATGCTCCTGTCCACCCACTATTACGCGGAAGGCCCGGCCAGCGATCCCTCCATGAATATCTCCCGCCTGCTGCATCCAAATCCGCGATGGGAGGCAGGCATTGCCAAAATTCGCCTCGCCATGGGCCAATCGCAGCTTCCGTTCCGATTAACCGAGGTCAACTCCTGCTACGGGGGCGGCAAGCCCGGAGTCAGCAACCCCTTCGCGTCGGCCCTGTGGGCGCTGGATCTCATGTTTCAGCTCATCTCATTCGGAGCCAGCGGCGTCAATTTCCATACCGGGGGCTACGGCTGGTACGCAACCGTTGTCGGTACCATGCAAAACGGATTTGTCGCGCGGCCCGAGTATTATGCGTTGCTTTTATTCTCGCAGCTTGTCGGCGGCCGCATGGTACAAAGCCAGCTCGATACCGCAGCTTCCGATCCGTTGCTTGTCGCCTACGCGGTGAAGAACGCGCAAGGTACATTGCAGACCGTTGTGATCAACAAGCACGCCCAGAAGGACGCTCGCCTGCACCTGCAAGCCAGTCAGGCCGGGCAGACTGTGGCCGTGCAGCGCCTGATTGCGCCGGCTCTGGAAGACGAGACCGACGTGACCTTGGCAGCCGCGCCCGTCGGGGCAGACGGTGCCTGGCAGCCGTCCCACACCGAACGCATCGCCGTTCGCAACGGTTCGGCGGAATTCATGGTTCCCGCCGCCAGCGCCGCCTTGTTGAGTTGGGACTAGCGGCGACAATATGGCTGTGCATTCTGTAGAAGCACGGGGTCGGGGCAAACAAAGAGAAACGCGGCACCCGGAAGCACCGCGTCTCTTTAATTTCGTTTGGGAGGTCCCGAAGATACTCTGTGCCCGCTTTTCTGTTAACTAGACTAAAAATGGGCAGCCACGCTGACATAAGCCGTCACCGGCGCTCCAGGATACGCCGTCACATAGTTGTAGGCATAGGGTGAGCCGGCCGGGGCCGTCGAGCTCGTGTTGAAGTACGATCCCGCCGAGATGTACTCATAGAGGTTGTAGCCCTTGTTCAGGACATTCAACACCATTACCGTCGCATCGAAGCGCTTGTAAGGCACCTTCGCGCCCAGGTTGAGGGTTGCGTAGGATGGCATGGTCACGTTCTTGCTTGGTGCCGGACTGGTACAGGCCCCCGCCACCTCAGCGCAATTGTCGAACAGATGCTGACTTCCGATGAACTGAAAGGAAGCCGTCGGCTCGATCATCAGGTTTTCCGTCGGATGCAGCGTGTAAAAAGCGCCGGCGTTTACGGTCGATGTCGGCACATACGATACCGGATAGCCGTTGTAGTTCAGGCAGCCCTTGATCGGACCGCTCGGTGGATTGCATGTTGCCTGGCCGTTAGAGAAGATCCCCCCGGTGACATAGGTACTGTAGCTCGCCGCTTCAATATTCGCGTTGGCGAACAGATGCAGGTTCTGCAGCGGGTCGTCATCGAACAAGATATTGACGCCGTTGTAGTTGGAGGTTCCGTTGGCGTCGAATGTGTCGCCATTGGCCAGCGTGGTGTCAATCTCCTGATTGGCAAACTTCTGGTGATAGTAGTTGGCGCCGAACAGCATGTGATTCTTGAAACCGGCACCCTCGGTGTGGGTCTTGAATCCGAATTGATAGTAGGTTCCGCGCTCCAGATGATAGCTGACGGGATCGACCGCCTGAAACAGTCCTCCGCCTCCGCCCATGGCCGGGGCGCGCAGCGCTTCCTGAAACCCGCCATACAGGTTGAGCCAGGGGCGCGCCTGCAGTCCTATATCCACAGAAGGCTCAACACCGCTGCGGTTCTCGTAAGCGCTTGGACAGGCATCCTGTACGCTCACATTTCCCTTGATCCCGCCCAAATTTCCGTAGCGGCAGGTGGTGCTCAAGACAGCACCGGGGGCCAGCTTAAAGTCCTGGTTGACTGCATTGTAGAAACCCGTGAAAAAACCGGCATAGCGAATGCCTGGGGTGATGTGCAGAATCGAGACCGGTTGGATGTCGTCCTGCAAAAAGAGGGAAAAGTCGTCCTGGTTGAAATAGCTGGAGCGAATCTTGCCTCCGACGTTCACCGTAGTTTTGCTGCCGCCGTAGGCTGGCCCGTAGAAGTTGTTCCGGCTGTTATACAGCGCGTGGATATAATAACCGCCGCCGCTGACGGTATTCCACGGCAGCGTCTTGGTCAGCAACAGCTTGTCGCCGATGGTATCGGTGTGGGGATTGTTAAATTCATCCTGCTCCTGGTTGCCGTTCGCTGCGGAATTGTTCTGGTACACATCGTTGTAGCGCGCGTGCAGGCGCTGGATATGCATGTACCAGGACAGGTTCTGCACGCTTGTCGTATTGTCCAGGCGCACATTCTCGCGGCCGTAAATCAGACCCATTTCATTGTTGTCATATTTGTTGTAGCTCTTGTAAGGTAACGTGCTGTAGAACCCGGAGCTTGGCTGACTATATCGCTGACTACCAGGATTGCCATCGACCGTGATATACGGGTTGGCCACGATCGGAATCACCTGCGACCTGTAACCGCCGCCGTACGCGTAGTATCCGCCCAGTTCCAGACTGCTGCCCTGGAATGTTTTCACCGTTTTCGCCAGTACCGCCCAGTCTTTGCTGGGGTTCTTGAAGCCGTCCGGAGCTATACGAAAGTCATCTCCTTTGCCCGCGCCGCCGGAGAAAATTGTGGACCATCCATGGATCAGGCCGGTGCTCGCATTGGCTACCAGGTCTTTCTGTTGATAGCTTCCATACGTCGCAATCACATTCGCCTGCGGTTTGGCGGTCGGTTGCACGGGAGTGAACTCCACCGCGCCGCCCACGTTTGTATACCAGCGGTCTGAAGGAGCGCCCGGCCCGTAGGTCACGTTGACGTTCTGGATCAGCCCGTTCTCCGGGATGGTCGCCGAAGGCCATAGACTGGTCGCGGGATCGACAACCGGTACGCCGTCGAAAGTGATCCCCAGCGAGCCACCACCGGTGTAGCCGCCGTAGCCACCCCACCCCTGATTCAGACCATTCAGCGTGATGGTGTACTTGGTCGCACCTGTGTTGCCATATCCGGTCGCAAGGGCACCGGGCGCGGTGGAGATGATCTGGGGTCCACCCGCCACCGGCCCAACCAGGCCCATTTGCTTGCGGTCGATGACGCGGATCGACTGGTCGGACTCCAGCACGTCCTGCTGCGACGGCTGCAACGTCGCGCCCTGCACCTCATCCCCATGCACCATTACCGTCTGCGACATGGCACCCAACGCCAGCGTTGCGTCCACATTCATCGATTCGCCGGAAGCGATATGGAGGGTCTGCGAGTAGCCCTTGAACCCTTCTTTGGTGACCGCCAGCGTATAGCTGCCCGCGTCCGGCACAGACAGGCTGTAGGCCCCTTCTGGTCCGGTGAATACACTCAGCACCTTCTGCGTTGCGCTGCCGGTCAACGTGACCTGCGCGCCGGAAACCGCATTGCCGGCAGAGTTGAGGACTGTTCCTCGCACCGTTGCAGGGGACGCCGCAAAAGCCAGCACGCCGCTGCTGATGAAGAGAACGACTCCCGCCAGAAATTTCCTGAAAACTTGCATGTATGCCTCGTGAAATGGAAGAGATGTCCCATGCCAGCAAACTCTTGGATACGTCCGCGGTTACGCGGTGCAAGAGTGCATGGGAATACCTCAATCTGAACAGGCGGATGCTTCGGCTGGTTGACAGTCCGATGAAAGTTGAGTGAATGGAAGATTAAGACGAGTCGGGAAGAAGCTAAGGTCGACTTGAGGATTTTTCCACATATCGGACGCGGCGGTAGCCCATCGTGCCGCAAGGTACAGCCCGAGAATTAGTGCAGCCCGGATGGGGTACCGTGCAGGTCGTGCTTATCCGGCTCGCGATCGACTTTGGGCAGCGAAACCTTCAGCGCCCGCCCAAACTGGGATTCGATGGCTCTGTAACACTCGCAGCAGCCCTCCTCCAGTCGTCCGCTGTCCAGAACCGTCATAATGCTGCGTTCATAACGTATTAAACCGGCCTTTTTCAGGGCATTGCTGCCGCGCGGCTGCAGCGGCGGGGATGGATCCGCTATCATCGCGCGCGGATGCACATCCTCAATCCGGAGGCTCTCGAGCAGCGCGCGTGCGCCTGCCTGGCCCTGATGAGTCCACAAATTCAGTGCGAGCTTGACGTGAATGCCGGAGGCGTCGGAAGCAATTATCCGAGTGGACAAGATGGTGCCAGGTCAGCTTGTGAACCTGAGCTCCATGCCTGAATTTTACTGATCCGAATCTGCATGCGATTCCGGTCAGGCGGGGGCGGATTCGGTATGCAGCAGTTCCCGAACCTTGGCGATCAGCGCGGCAGGACCGTCGAGTCCCCGCATAGCGGCATCGAAGAGTCCACAATCGAGCGGCGTACCCCC
Source organism: Acidobacteriaceae bacterium (assembly GCA_035713565.1). GTDB lineage: Bacteria > Acidobacteriota > Terriglobia > Terriglobales > Acidobacteriaceae > JAKAAZ01. The sequence continues at coordinate 16,315 of DASSZI010000013.1, forward strand.
CGGTCCCAGCAACAGCAGGAGCTTCGTGCCCGGATTGCAGGCGCGGACGGTCTCACGGATGTGCATGGCTTCGCCCGGCTCCAGGGTATGGCTCAAGATGACAAGATCGTAATTTGCGCCATCCCGCAGGATGGTTCGCGCCTGATTGGGAAATGAAGTGTCCACTGGGAGACTGGCTGTCCCGAGCACCGCCGCTTTGTAAGACATCAGCGTCGGATCCCGGCCAATCATCAGAATCGGCGAACCTGGGACGTGCGACTGAGGGACGAACTCGCGATCACCCTGGGGGTGTGGACCATCGGTATTGAGCGAGCCAGTTTCGGCTGCCATGGTGGTTCTCCTTCCAACAGCAGGGGAAATCTCCGAACAGTTTTGCGCTGCGTCCTTCTATTCAAAAGGGTTGCATTTAGGGTGCGCCCTCATCGTGCAACATACTGTGGGGTGCCCTATGATATATAAATTATTTACATTATAGAGGCAACATTTTCTTCGTGAGTGAGCGGTTCGATCCGGAAGGGGCTCGCTTGGCTCAAGAAAGGAACAAGCTGGACCGCAAGACCACTCGCCGCACACTGGATTGCGCTCCTGGGTCTGTTCACAAAGGGTCCTGGAGAGAAGCTCGAAAAGCATATCGGCGGTCGGCAAGCGCACATGTGCCCTTTTTGAAAACATCAATCAATCATGCCGACTTTCTGTAAGCCCAAATTCGGCATCCCATAGAAGAGATTTTTCAGATGCAGACCAATTCCTCATCTCGACCCGCCCACATTGACGTGCGCCTAAAGACCGGCGTGACGGGCCTGGACGACATACTCGGAAACGGCCTTCCCGCCAATCACCTGTATCTGCTGGAAGGCGATCCCGGTACGGGCAAAACAACTCTTGCCATGCAATTTCTGCTGGAAGGCGTGCGCCGAGGGGAACCTGCGCTCTACGTGACTCTGTCGGAGTCCAGGCGTGAGCTGGAGGAAGTGGCTGAGTCCCACGGATGGTCGGTCCAGGGACTTTCAATTTATGAGATGACGCCGGTCGAGGACCTTCTGTCGCCAGAGGCGCAATACACTGTCTTCCATCCCTCCGACGTGGAACTGACCGATACTGTGAGCGCCATTCTCGAGCAGGTGGAACAAATCCAGCCGCGTCGGATTGTGTTCGATTCTCTTTCGGAGATGCGGATGCTGGCCCGGGATCCCCTCCGCTATCGTCGCCAAATTCTGGGACTAAAGCGCTTTTTTGCGGGGCGGGAGTGCACCGTCATGCTGCTGGATGATCACGCGATCGGCGATAACGACCTTCAACTGCAGAGCATTGCGCATGGAGTACTTGTTCTGCAGAGCACGGACCGGCCCTACGGCATCAACCGCCGCCGGCTGGAGGTGCGGAAACTGCGCGGTTCCACCTACCGTGAGGGTTATCACGACTTTTCCATTGAAACCGGCGGGTTGCGCGTCTACCCCCGGCTGATCGCCGCCGAGCATCGCCCGGGTTTCTCTCATGCAATGCTCTCCAGCGGGATTACGGGGCTAGACACGTTACTGGGCGGCGGCGTTGATCGCGGGACCAGCACGTTGCTGATGGGCCCCGCAGGATGCGGCAAATCAACCGTCGCGGCGCTGTATGCTTACTCCGCTGCCGGGCGTGGCGAGACGGCGGTCATGTTTTGCTTCGATGAATCCCCTGAGACGCTGCTGTCTCGCTGCAAGGCTATGGGTATC
>DASSZI010000014.1:0-22781 GCA_035713565.1 Acidobacteriaceae bacterium
GGGTCCTCTACACCGCCCGGCTTGCCGATGCTGTGTATGTCCTGCACGCATTCCAAATGAAAACGCAGGTCACATCCAAGCGCGACGTGGACATAGCGCGGGAACGGCTCGCGCAACTCAGGAGGGAAAGACCATGAGCAACAGCAAAGCGTATGCCAGCGTTTGGGATGCGATTGCGGAGACGCCGGAGCAGGCCGCGAACCTTCAGGCGAGGGCAGAACTGGTGCGCAGCATCGCGGCAATTGTCGCGCGGCAGAAATGGACGCAGACCGAAGCCGCCCGGCGCTGCGGCGTCACCCAGCCGCGCATGAATGACCTGCTGCGGGGCCGCATCTCTCGCTTCTCGCTGGACGCGCTGGTGAACATGGCCGCCCGCCTGGGCCGCGTGCAAGTGAAGATCAGCGCAGCATAAGGAATCTCAGCGCTGCTCACACGCGGAAACGCACGTCACCTTGCTGAAAGCGCTTGAAACGAAGTCCTTCCCTCTCGCGCGCGCACGACGCGCGCGGAATCGTGCACACTCAGGCGTCTGGTCGCATTCCACACACAGCGAGTAACGACAGCCACCCGTTACAGGGATTTTGGGGGAATGCGTTACTGCGCTAAGTCGCTGAATCCATTGGTCGGGGCGGAGGGATTCGAACCCCCGACCCTCTGCTCCCAAAGCAGATGCGCTACCAGACTGCGCTACGCCCCGACTTCCGTAAATTGTAACGCACGAAGCGTTGTCTCTTCGCGCTTGCGCAGCTGTCCAGCTATCTTGTTGGCCCGTGGAGCAGCAGCCCGATGACCCAGGCCAACGCCAGCAAAGGCAACGCAAAAATGAGGAAAACTCCAGCCGCGATCATCAGCAGAAATCCCCAATCCTTCCAGGTGTGTTTGCGCGGCTCCTCCATATGGCGGGTGAGCAGTTTGTAATTACGGCGGTTTGCCTTCCATGCCACATCGAACATGTCACCCAGAAACGGCACGGACCCGACGATTACCTCCACGCCCACGTTGAACGTCATGCGGGCAAGCGTGACGTACGGCACGCCGCGCAGCCACGCCGCAACCAGCAGAATGCAGGAAGCCAGGCCGCCCAGAATGTCGCCGATAACCGGAACCAGCCCAACGATTGCGTCCAGACCGAAGCGTACGGAGGTGCCTGGAATGCGCAGGAAGTCGTCAAGCACATGGGCGAGCAGATCGAGATTTTCGTCACTGAAAACTCGACTCCCCGGACCGCTGCGGGGAGGCAAAATTTCGGGCTGCGTGCGTATCTGCAATGCGTTGCCTTCTCTGCGCGGTGTAGAAATGCCGGGCGCGAATGCTACAATTCTATAGATTCATGGCGGCTATAGTTCAGAGGCAGAACGCCGGTCTGTGGCACCGGATGTCGTGGGTTCGACCCCCACTAGCCGCCCCAATGGACAGGCCTGCGGCAGCGAACCGCACCTGGTTCTAAACGCCTCACTCCCTTTACGATGCATTCCGTGAAGCAATCGCCTTCTCCGCTCGACTCCACAAGCGAATACAAAGAGCAGCATTCCGGTGTCGGCGAGTGGCTCCGGGAGTTCGTTCCACGCAAGGGCGCGCGCAGCGGCGATACTCAAACTCTTCTGGCGGCATTCCTGCCGCGGCGGCTGCGATTACCTGTTTCCACCCCAGTGCTTGTCACTGTTGATGCGGCGATGAACAGTCGGGTGCTGTGCCACTGCAATTGGCAGCCCGAGGAGGTCCGGAGCGACCGCATGACTCTGCTGCTGGTGCACGGTCTCGAAGGCTCTTCTGAGTCCCAGTACATGCTTGGCAATGCGGACAAGGCATGGCGCGCCGGGTGGAACGTTATCCGAATGAACATGCGCAACTGTGGGGGAACCGAGCAGCTATCTCCCACGTTGTACCATTCCGGAATGTCGGGGGATGTGCTGGCCGTGGCCGAACATTTTGCACGGCAGTATGGGTTGCGCCAAATGGCGTGGGTCGGCTACTCGATGGGTGGCAACCTGGTGTTGAAAGCGGCCGGGGAATGCGGCGCAACTGCTCCCGAATGGCTTCGCGCTGTCGTAGGCGTGTCGCCAGTTGTGGATCTTGCTCCCTCTGCCGACGCCTTGCACGAACCACGCAACCGAATTTACGAATGGAACTTTCTCCGGAACATGCTCGGCCGGTACCGGCGCAAAGCGGCTTTATTCCCGGGCACATTTTCACTTGCAAATTGCAAGCGAGTCCGCAGCATTCGTCAATATGACGAGTACATCGTTTCGCCCAACTGCGGCTTCCTTGGCGCGGACGATTATTACCACCGCGCTTCCTCCGCCAGAACGATCGACCGCATTGGTGTTCCGGCATTGATTCTGCACGCCCTCGATGATCCCTTCATCCGGATGCTGCCGGAAACGCGCTCCAAAATTCTTGCCAATCCCTGCATTTCGCTGGTGGAAACAGAGCGCGGTGGCCATTGCGGATTTCTGACAACTGCCTGCTCCTCAGAGGACGGTTATTGGGCAGAATTGACGCTGCAGCGCTTTATCCACTTGCACGCGCTACCCGGAATGAGCACCTAGCGTGGAAGCGGAGTGGAGCGTTGAGTGCGGCGCGGACGATCCCACAGTCGTTCTGCCTTGGCACAGCGAGGACGGTTCTCTACGGTATGTGGATCTGCGCCAGGAGCCTTCTGCGGTCGAGCAAATTTCCGAGGCGCAGGAGTTCCCCTCCCTGGCGGCTGCATTGCGGCGGTGGAACACGGCTGCGTCACCCGTATTTACCGTTAAATGCGACATATGGAGCTATCCCGCGGAACTGTTCGATGCGGAGGACTTCCCCGGCTTTGACTTTGCCCAGGGCAGCTACGTAGATCTGGTTTCGACAGACATGTACAAATTTCAAAGCTTCGCCGCGTGCGAAAGGCAGTTACGCGCCTGGACGGCTGCCGCCCGGCTCCTTCCGTTGCAAAACTGCCGGTGCGAGTGGACATTGCGTTCTGCGCAGATTTTTCCGCCCGTCTTTTCTGGGCCGCCTGCGGGAACGGCCAAAGCGCTGGAAGGGTTTGCCACTACCCTCTATGTCTGGGGTTATGGCGCCTCCGCCGAGCTGGCCAATTTCGCGTGGAGCAAGGCGATGGAAACCCTGATCGAACCAGTCATTCTTCGGAATGAATCCTGATGTCTAGATCGGAACCTGTCCGTGGGGCGGTCTGGTCTCCCCGTTCAAGCGGGTCCGCTTCCTGATGCCATTGTCAGCGTACTGCGGTTGATTTCTCCGCTTGAGCTGGAAAACCTTTCAGCAACATGAATGATGGCCGGAATCAGGCATTCCGTGATCTGCCGGAGTGCGGGCGCTGACGCCGCCACGGCGGACCGGCCAGCATCCACGATCTTGCGATGGACGCCTGCGGACCCATGATTGAAAGGCAGGAAATATTGCTTGCCGCGAATCGGCTCTGTGACACGGCGCAGGAGCAACTGCAGGTCGGGATTTCGTTCCGACAAATCGATCCTGTCGGTGTTAATTACCAGCAGGTCACTGGTCGTGTAGTGGAAGAAAAAGTGCTCGTACGCCGCCACGATCCGTTCCAAATATGGCATGGTGATACGCTGCACGCGCGCGAGCTTCCGAGCCCGCAAGCGACGGCGAAGCACCTGCGGCGAGGTCTGCAAGTAAATCACAAGATCCGGAGAAGGAAGCTGCTCGCGGAAGTGACCGTAGTGGCGGTTGTAGAGCGCGAGTTCCTCGGAATTCAAATTGAGGCAGGCGAAAAGCTTGTCCCGCTGGAGAATGTAGTCGGCGATGAGGGGCGTAGATTGGCCGCATCTAGCATCCTCTTCCGCAGCCGCACATAACTGCTCGTACCGGCTCATCAGGAACCACATCTGCGCGGGAAGAGCTGCGGACCTGTCACCACTCTGGAAACGGGTGAGAAACTGGTTCCCATGCTTGCCTGCAATGCGACGACCACCAGTTTCTTCAGCCAGCATGTCGGCGACCAGGGACTTTCCTGCGCCAACGGGGCCTTCGATCGCGATGTACCGGTGTGGCTGGAATAGGTCTGCCATGAGTTTCGCCCCCTTTTCGCCAATGGCGAATAAAGAACGAATCTAGCACTCGCGCAATCGATTTGCAACCTCTCTTATTCGGCGTGCGGTTCCCGGGGGGCGAAGGGGGGCTTCTGGCGTTATTGCAGCCCAGGCAGCAGAGAACTTCTGCCGACCAGGAAGACGATCCCCATAATCAGGCTGTAAATTCCGGTTGCATAAGAAACGAAGCGCATCGCTTGCGGGCGGTGGCGCGAAATTCCGAAAAGTCCCGCAGCAGAAGCGGTAATGAGCGCGTTCATAGCCAGCAAACCGGCGAGAAAGACTCCTAACCCCAACAGGCCTAGCACCGGGCCACCCAGGTTGGCTGCCAGGAGGAAGATCATCAGCTGGCTTGGAGTCTCCGCACCCAGTCCATGGACGATGCCGATGACAAAGACCGAACGGGCATCGAAGCTGCTGGGCGGTTCGTAAATTTCGGCAGTCACACCGGCCTCACGTCGCCTGAGTGCCATCCGCACACGGTGGTAGCCCTCATGCAGGAGCCGGTACCGGCTCCTGGGCATCGTGTCCTCGGGGCGGAAGACAAGGCTGCCGAGGACGTAAATGCCCAGCAGCAGCAGGGTACAACCGACCAGGCGCTCCGCCCATCGATCCACCCCTGCAGGCAGGCTGATGCCCAGCAAAATGACAATCGATCCCAGGCCGGCCACTGTGAGTGCGTGGCCGAGCGCATAGATCATCCCCAGCTTCATGGCCTCCCGGCGGGAGGACTGCACACTAACCACGTCGGTGATGGCGGCGATATGGTCGTAATCAAATCCGTGGCGAAAGCCTAAAACGGCTGCAGTGGAAAGGGCGACCAGGAGTGTGGTGTGCGTCGTCATGATGTCTGTTCAACATTAACAGGACGCGCCCGTTCGACCCGCCTCACTTCCACATGTTGAGTTTTGGGACATGGCGGAGAAATCGCTACCATGCCTTATCGGGCGGGGATCCCAGCTACCGGATACCAGCGCTGCTGCAGCCATAAAGCCGCGCTGACGAGACCAATCATGACTGGAACCTCAACCAGCGGGCCCACGACTGCTGCGAATGCGGCGCCGCTGTTCAGGCCGAAAACTGCAACTGCGACTGCGATTGCAAGCTCAAAATTATTGCTTGCAGCGGTAAAGGAAAGCGTGGCCGCCTGCGAATAGTCTGCTCCTGCGCGGCGGCCCATCCAGAAACTGACGAAAAACATCAGGACAAAATACATGAGCAACGGCAGCGCTATCCGCAATACGTCGAACGGCAACTGCAGGATCAGATTCCCTTTCAAGCTGAACATGACCATGATCGTAAACAACAGGGCGATGAGCGTGATGGGACTGACGGCCGGGAGGAATTTCTGGCGGTACCAGGATTGTCCTTTTGCGCGAAGCAGGATGTACCGCGTCCCTGCGCCAGCAAAGAAAGGAATACCAAGGTAGATCAGAACGCTTTCGGCAACCTGTTCCATGCCGGCGTGGACCACACTTCCCTTCAATCCCAGTAACGGTGGCAGAAAAGTGAGGAAGAACCAGGCATAAGCGCTGTAAAAAAGGACCTGAAAGACGCTGTTAAACGCAACAAGACCGGCGGCATACTCAGTATTTCCCTGCGCCAGTTCATTCCACACAATCACCATCGCAATGCAGCGCGCAAGCCCTATGAGGATGACGCCCGTCATGTATGCGGGATATCCCCGGAGCAGCAGCACAGCCAGCACGAACATAAGAACCGGGCCTATGAGCCAGTTCTGCAGCAATGAAAGGGCAAGAATCCTGCGATTGCGGAATACGCCGCCCAGCCTCTCATACTGAACTTTGGTGAAGGGCGGGTACATCATCAGAATCAAGCCTGCGGCAATCGGTATGTTCGTGGTACCGGATTGGAAGCGTCCCAGGAAGGCGGCGGTTCCGGGAACGAAATGGCCGAACGCGACGCCCGCTCCCATGGCGGAAAAAATCCAGACGGTGAGGTATCTGTCGCGGAACGCGAGTCGCTGACTCCGTAACGGAGAACAGGGTTCGCAGGTGGTCAGATCAGATTCCATTTGGGAGCAATTCCCTATTCCCTTACTTCAACGAACATTATGACGGATGCGGCTTCTCATTCAAATCAGGGGACGGGCTGCACGGTTCCCCTGGCGTTCACTTCCATATGAACGCTTTTGTCCACCCGAAAAAACAATGTGCTGGGATCGCGCATTCCCCACGTGACATACGGCACATCGAAATGCGTTGTCGCGACCAACGCGTTGCCGGCGACGTCCACGTTGAAGTGCAGCTGAAGCGGATGATCAGCCCCGTAGATGTGAAAGATTCCATCGACCACCAGGGTAGACGTCCCCTTGCTCTGAAACGCGCCTGTCACGTGCTGCGGCTGGAAGGTCGCCGTCGGATACTCCGCAGTTTTCAAAATTGATTTTTTCATGCGGCCATCGCGGGTCTTTTCGCCGCTTTGCCCGGTGTCCTCATTGACGACAAACATGCCTGTTGCGGCACCAGACTGCTGATTGAAGTCCATGTTGCCGGAAGTCAGATTGAAGGTTCCATGTACCACATGGGCGACGGCGGGAAGCGTCCACTGAATTGTGGTATTGGAAGGATTAAGGACAAGGTGAACGGTTTGCGCAGAGGCAAGCGTTCCGAGTGAAAGCAGCCCGACGGCAAGCGCGCATACCGCAAAATAACGCCTCATGCGGTCACCATGTTCCAGCCAAAGCTGGTCAGGATTGCGGGGGAGATACTCAGCGGAGACCGCATTCCGAGGTGAACATCCATCAAGCGCGAAAACAGCGCAGTGTCCTGCGCGCATGCCTGAATGATGCGACTTTGAAGTCGAGGATGGCGCCCCAGAAAAACCATAAGCTGCGACATGGTGAACGGAGTGCGCCGGAGGTGACGATTTTTACGCTCGTACATCTCCAGATTGCTTTGCGAAAGCGCTTCTCCCAATGCGAGGGCCTGCTTGAACGCGAGTGCCATGCCTTCCCCAGTGACTGCATCGATCGAACCCGCAGCTTCGCCAATCAGAGCAATCGAACCTCGAGTGACCCGCGGCAGACGGCGGCAGATTGTCATCGCGCCACGCTCGACGGAGGTGGCTTCCGATCCACGCAGCCGCGCACCGAGTGAGGGGAACATGTCGGACAGACGCATCATCCGGTTCTTCTTGTTCTCCATTACCAGCGCCACGCACACTTCGTTGTTGCCGGTTGGGGTGACATACGCCTGCCCCTCCGCAGCCCAATAGACCTCCACGCAATCCGTCCAGGGAACGACGGCGAAGTGCTGGCGGAACCCGTAACGCTGGGACATGCAGGGATGTTCCAATTGCGCGAACTGCCGGATTCTCGAACGCTGGCCATCTGCCCCTATGATCCAGCGCGATTTCCATTCGGCGCCGTTCGCGGTGAGCTTGCCATGATCGATCACATCGACACGCGTGTTCCAAAGGATCGGCACACCAAGTGCAGCCGCGTGGTCCACGAGGAGATTATGCAGGACGGTGCGGCGAAGACCCAATCCTTTCCCCTGCGCGAAGTGCGCGGTAGCCGCCGAGTACTCCGAGCGGAAGCAGATGCCATGAAAAACCTGTCCGTAGCCACTGCCGATGTGTACTCCCAAGTCCTTTAGCGCCGCAACGGCGTCAGGCATCAGGCCTTCCCCGCAAGCCTTATCGATGGCCGGTTGCGCGGCATCGGCCACGACAACGTCCAGGCCGGCGCGCCGAAGAGAAATCGCCGCTGCGAGACCTGCCGGTCCTGCTCCAATCACAAACGCGTCCGCATTGTTCTTCGCAAATCCTTGCATGAAGTTGTCAGTCCTTCGGGAATTCTGGTTATCAACACGCACCCAGTGCTCTCCATCGACACATCTGGATTCAAGAAGTGGATTCTTGGCAGCCCGGCTCCTGCCCATGCGGATCGCCGGGCGATCGCCAAAACATTAGAGGAAGAGGGGTACGATTAGTTTAACGTCTTTCGAAAGGCTTGGTTAGCAGCGACGGCGCGGAGCAAAGCTGCTCCCCCGGTTGTTATCGCGGGCGAATAAGCCAGATCTTGATTCCGCCGAGGAACGCGCGGCCCGGCATGCGAACTCCAACGATTTCGTCGTATCCGGTGTTGCTCAGATTGGTCATCTGCACAAACGGCTGAACACGGCCACGTTCATGCACCAGGGAAACGTCCCACACCGGGTAGGCGGTCTGATGAAAGCGCTGTTGCACATTGAGCCGTGTGTTGACGACGAACCAGCGGCCAGCATTCGCGTACCAGTTGAGCACTGCATTGTGAACCGGATAGTTGAATACGTACTCCGATTGGAGGCCATGCAGAACGCTCTGTGCACCGTCCAGCCAGGTCCAGGACAGGTTCAACTCCTGGCCATATCGCATGCGCCAGTCGAACGAGGCCTCACTTCCGGCAAAGGCGAATCCGTTCAAATTGGTCGCATGCCACAAGGCTGCGGGCGAGGTACGCACGTAGTCGATGAAGTTGGATTGCGGAGAATAAAATCCTGTAGCTGAAAAGACGATTGCCCGGCGCGGGTACCAGTCGAAACCGCCTTCATAGTTCCACGCCGATTCCGGCTTCAGGTTAGCGTTGCCGACGGTCGTCGGATCGCTGTAATAAAGATCGGTGTACGTCGGCAGACGGAAGCCATAACCCGCCGATGCACGCAGCTTTAGGGCCGGAAGAAGCGCGTAAGCGACGGCGGCCGTGGGGCTCAACACGTCATAACCGCCGCTGATGATCTCCTCCCGCGCGCCGAGTGAAAGCGTGGTGCGCTTACCGGCCCGCGTATTCAGGTCTATATATCCAGCTCCCCAGTTGCGCGCATGCACGCCCAGGTTGTTACTGTGGATGCCATCGCCATCGAAATCCAGGCCATAGTAGATTCCGCCGCCAGTCCATGTGAACTGTCGCCGCGCGATGGCCTGCCAGCTCGTGTCGATGTGATTGTTTGCATAAACGGATGGATCGTTGCGCAGCAATATGAAGTTGTCGGTATGACGGCGGTACGCATAACCCATGTTGGTTTTGGTGCCGAGTCCCTGCTGGATGGAAGCAAACCATCCCTTGGTCCGCTCAAAAGAGGGATAGTTGCCATAGAAGTCGTTCGCTCCAAATGGAGTATCGCTGCCGCCGAGTAGAACGTCGGTAACGCCGAGCGACGAAGTGAGCCAGCTTTCCGAGTCGGCGCTTTCATTGCGGTAATCCCGGTCATACATAAATCCCGCCGAGTAGTCGCGATGACCAGAGAGTTGCTCGGCCCAATTTCGATGGACAAAGTTGCCAACGAACGTCTGTTCGTTCTCATTGAAACTTCCCGCACCCGCCGAGACCCAAAGAGAATTGAGAGACGGGCGCTGAGTGACGAAATCCACAACTCCTCCCAGCGCATCCGCTCCGTAGAGCGTTGAGCCTGCGCCATGCATCACTTCAATGTTCGCCATGGTGTCCAGCGGCACGGGCAAGTCAAGGTTGTTGTGAGCCGTCTGTGCGTCATTGGCGCGGAAACCGTCAATCAACACCAGGGTCTGCTCGAATGATGTGCCGCGAATCGAAAGATCCGCAGGATATCCGCCCGCTCCCCGCTGGTTGATCTGCACAGAAGAGTCGGTGCGAAGGTAGTCTTCTACCGTGTTATAGGCAAGCTGATGCTCCTGGGTATCCATTACAACTACGGAGCGCGCGGAGTCGCCCAGCAGCACCGGCGTCGGGTCGCCCAGAACCGTCACGGTTGTGCGCACCGGCTCGGCATTCCGCGAAGCGGGCGCAGGGGGCAAATCCTGCGCGCGCAACTGTGGCTCACTCAGGCTCCATGCGACGACGCAGCCTAGCAGCACGAAAGATAGTGGAAGAGTCTTAAGGGAAAGCGGCATCTCTGGGCGGTTTACCGGAATTTTTCTAAAAGTGTGACGAGGTTTGAATGAGCGGGCGAGGAGCAGAATCTTTGAAGAGACAGTGATCGACTCACAGGTCTCGATCCGGACTGCCAGCAAGTAGAGAGTGCGAAATTCACTCGTCTGAACGGTTTGCAGGTTGTCGCAATTTGGAGGGCAGCATCACCAATTCAAGCGCAAAGAACAGGCAATATGCCGCCACAACAACTATCCCGAAGCGTTCTCCATAGAGCGCGGGCATCAGCAGCAGTAGAAAAAAGGTGGTCGAGGCTGCGCCAAATCCTCGCAGCACCTCTCCATGGTTCTGGAATTGCCGCCTGTGGCGTCGCAAGCGCTGTGCCAACCGAACCTCAAGAAATCCTAGCGCCAGGGCGTGGATGGACAAGAAGTAGCCAAGCCTCTCGACAGAGATGATAGGCGACACAAACAGGAAGATGCCGAGAGAAACACCCGCCGCCACAAGCAAGATGAGAAGCCAACCGGTAACTTCGCCGTCGATGGCTACGCCGGAATCTGCGCCCGCGACAGCTAGCGCGACAATCAAAACCGAAAATCCGGTAATGGCGAAGAGGAAGGTACCCCCGAAGGTGGCGATTCGCAGACCTCGACCCAACCAGGGAGTGGAGAGAAGTAGCAGAGCTGCCAGAAGCACGAAAACCGCGTGGACGCGAAACACCCAGACAAGGTGTGCAACCGATTTGGCGCCAGGCACCGCACGAACCCTCATACCCCGGATTTTACCGGAGTGTTATCGGGCTACATGGGCCTGGAGAGCGAATTAGTACTACCCGACCAATCCAGGCATCATCCATTGGCGGGATTGGACGCTGTTCTGGATCGGCTTGCGCGGATGACGCGGGGCCAATTCCACACCTTGCTCCGTCCAACTGCGAACCACGTATTCCTCAGAACATCTCTCACACAGCCAGAAATAGCGGCGCAGCGCTACTGGCTTGGAGGCCGCCATCGGACGGGATGTCCCTGATGCCACCCGATTTACCAAGGTGGGGATGGCCTGCAGACTGCGTTCCATAAGAAACAGTCTGCCACCACGGAGATACTTCAGCTCCGCCTTGCACTCTTTGTTTGCGCATGCCAGGTTCATAGTGCCTCCTGCTGATGACTTTTTCAGAGTAGTCCTTTTGAAAAAACTCTGGCAAGAGGGAAAAACACGGGAGAATGTGATGTAGATCACGCCGTAAGGGTTGGACTGCAGAGTTCAAAAACGCAACGAAATGCTGCCGTCGGGATAAGCCGAGGTTTTTACGTCTGCCAGCGTAGGCACACGCCAGTCAGCCTCCATCAGCGTCTCCGGGGCGTGAGTCGTCAGCACAGCCAGCACTTTGCAGCCCGCAGCCTTGCCTGCGGCAACGCCGGCCGGTGCGTCTTCAATCACCAGGCACTCATGCGCGGCTATTCCCAGGAACGCGGCACCCTGCTGGTACGGCTCGGGATGTGGTTTCCCATGAGTCACGATATCTGCCGTGACAAAGTGGCGGGGAATTTTGATTCCAGCAAAAGCGAGCCTGCTGCGCGCCAGCCGTTCCGTCGCAGAGGTCACAATGGCCCAGGAGTCTCCCGGTAGCGCTGCTAGCATCTCCTGGACTCCGGGCAGCACCACCAGGCCCTCGTTGTCCGCCACCTCGAGATCTTCAATTACGCGCAGTTCCGTAACGTCGTCCAGATCCGGCCGCAGATGGCGAATGGTTTCAATTGCACGCCGCCCATGTGCGATTCTGATCGCAACTTCCGGGTCGAGATCGCGGGAAAGCGCGTATTTGTGCCAGCTTCGCTCGACCGATCCCAAAGAACTCATTAAAACCCCGTCCATATCAAACAGGATGCCGCGGACATTGAGTTCCACCGTCATACCTGACGCCCAGGCTGCTGAAGTGCGAATGCACGTCCGGCTTCCAGCACCTTCTGTACCGAAGTTTTCGAGATCGACTCCGCATAGATGCGAAGGAGCGGCTCGGTTCCAGAGGCACGCAGAAGCAGCCAGGTTTCCGCTGCATTGGGCTGAGACTGCGCTGCGGGATTTTGCAGGAAGAACTTGATTCCGTCCAGCGTTTCCACGCGATCGACCATCATTCCGGCAAACTGCTTCACCCCGGCTTTCGCCCGTGCAATGGCAGACTTCTTCAGGTCTTCCGCAATGTGCAGGTCGATGCGGCCATAGTGGTGCTCGCCATACTCCTGCTGCAGACTGGCAACGAGTTGACCAAGAGTCTTCTGCTCATCAGCCATGACATTCGCCAAGAGGAGTGCATTCAGCAAACCATCACGCTCCGGAAGATGGCGCTGCAGACCAATCCCACCAGACTCTTCGCCTCCCATGAGGATCTCGCGCTCCAACATCAGATCGCAGATGTATTTAAAGCCTATTCCAACCTCATGCAGCTTGCGTCCATGTTTCGCGCAGATCCGGTCAAGCATGCGAGTCGTGTTGAACGCCCGGACAACTTCACCAGGCCATCGTTTGCGCTCAATGACCCAGCGCAGCAGAATAGCGAAGATTTTATGGGCATCGACCACGTTGCCGTTTTCATCTACCGCGCCGATGCGATCCGCGTCGCCATCGGTCGCCACACCGGCGTCGCATTTATTTTCAACCACCGCACTCTGCAACGCGCGCAGGTGCGGGTCTATCGGCTCCGGATTGATTCCTGGAAAGAGCGGATCGTGCTGTCCGCGAATTTCGACACATGGCACGTTGAATCGAGCAAATGTCGACGCCAGGATTCCCCCGCCTGCACCATACATGCCGTCCACGGCAAACTTCAATCCGCTGGCGGCAATCTTTTTCAGGTCCACGAATGATTCGATGGCATGGATATAGTCCGGGCGAAAATCCTGCTCCAGGATTTCGGCTTTTGCCCTGCGCTCGGGTAGGGGGCTACCCAGATGCGATTCAATCGCCGCCATGATCGAAGGTTTGCCGGAGCCGCCATAGCTCGCCTTATATTTCACTCCATTCCACTGGTAAGGATTATGGCTGGACGTGATCATCACTCCGCCTGCGGCTCCCCGGTGCCGCACCGCATAAGACAATGCTGGAGTGGGTGTCACACCGCTGGCCAGTTGCACGGGTATGCCCGCCGCAGCTAGAACTTCCGCAACAGCGCGTGCAAAGTCTCTAGACCGGAACCGTGTGTCATATCCGATGCAAATACCATGCGAGGGATCTTCTTCAGACACTACGTAGTTCGCGATGGCACTGGCGGCAATGCGAACGTTGGCGAAGGTAAAATCCTCCGCGATCACTCCGCGCCATCCATCCGTGCCAAACTTCACACAGGAGGGCGCGACGGCACTCGCCGGGGCGACAGTTTCCAAAGACTCGACGTTCAAATCAGTATCTCCTTCTGCTCCTGCTGCAAGGTCTTGACCAGCTTGCCCACCTCCTGGCAGTTCTCGCGCGTGGTGATTAAAAGAACATCCTCTGTTTCCACCACGACAAGATTGTCTACCCCCACGAGCGCGACATGTCTGGAAGGCACATGAACATAGTTTCCGCTTGCTTCCGAAAGACTGCTCGCAGGCGCCTCGATGACGTTGCTACCTTCCACATGCTGCTGGCGGGAGAGTCTGTGGTCATACAGCGCGGCCCACGAGCCTAGATCGTTCCAGCCGAAATTGGCCGGAATGCAATAAAGATGCGAGCGATGTTCCCCTTTCGCGGAGCGAGGCTCCAGCACCGCATAATCGATGCTGATGTTCTCGCATTTGGGATAGAGTGCCGCAAAGGTTGAGTCGAACTTCGGAGTGCCAAAAGTCAGGGCAATTTCTTCAAGATGCGGAGAAGTTTCAGGTAAATGCTCACGAAACGCATCCGCGAATGTTCGCGCAGTTCCGAGGAACATTCCGCTGTTCCAAAAATAATTTCCGGCTGCGACAAATTCCTCGGCACGGGTATAGTTTGGCTTCTCAGTAAATCGCCGGACATGGAAGGTTTCCGCGTCCAGTTTTTCACCGGCTTCGATGTAGCCATACCCGGTTTCCGGCCCGGTGGGTTCAATCCCCAGCACGATGATATTCTCAGCTGCCTCGGCCAACTTGCAGCCCGCCTGCAGCACGGCATGAAACTGCTTTTGGTTCTGGATCACGTGATCTGCTGGAAAAAGCCCCAGCACGGCGTCCGGTGCCTGCCGTTCAAGCAGAAATGCGGCAAGCCCGGCAGCCGGGGCAGTATTCCTGGCAACCGGTTCGGCAAGAATCTGCGCGGAGGGTACATGGGGAAGTTGCTGCGCGATCGGTGCGCGCAGAGTTTCATTCGTAATTACCCAGAATTTATCTGCAGGGGCAATGGGTTCGAGACGGTCAACCGTCTGCTGCAGCATGCTTCGTTCGCCATCGAGCGCCAACAGCTGTTTGGGACGCGCACGACGACTACGTGGCCAGAACCGGGTGCCGCTGCCACCGGCTAAAACAAAAGGTCTAAAGTCCATAAGGGGGAGGAGTGTCAGGCCCATCCTAATCAAGCAGTCATTCTTTTGTCCACCATTTTCAACCGGCTTGCTTGTCGGTCTCTACTGAGGAATCGCACGCAAGATTTCCAAGGGTTCTTCCGGCGTGATATTCCACTCTGAAACGCAGGCGGGGATAATCGCAAGCTGGCCGCGTTGGAGATGAAGCGTTGCTTCCCCGCCGGACAGGATTGCTCCACTACCGGAGGCGACGAAGATAAGCTGTACCCTGCCCGCAAGAGCATCTCCATGGGTCCGCGATGCGAGATTCTCGGGCAATTTCGTTGCGGAAAATTCAAAACGATCCACTCGGAAATAGCTGGACTGAATGAGCACCGATTCGCTGCCTTTGGTAAGCGGCTCTACTTTACCCGCCTGCGTCTTCAGCTTGACCGCTTTCATACCGTCCTGGAGGTGCAGTTCGCGCGGCCGCCCGTAGTCATACAGACGATAGGTCATATCGGAGTTCTGCTGAGTCTCGAGCAGTGTAACGCCGGGCCCGATGGCATGCACCGTTCCAGCATCGACAAAAATCATGTCGCCCTTGTGGACCGGTACCCAGCGCAGCAGGTTCTCAAGAGTGTTGGAAGCAATGGCAGCCTGAACGTCGGATCGCGTGGTGCCGGGCTGCAGGCCCAACGCAACTTCCGCACCTGGCTTTGCGTCCAGTGCATACCAGCATTCCGTTTTGCCATGCGGCTCGCCGCGCTCCCGCGCCATGGAATCGTCGGGATGCACCTGAACGCTGAGCTTGTCCTTGGGAAAAAGAACCTTCATCAGCAACGGAAAACGCTCGACGTGTTCCGATCCGGGCCCGAGAAGTGCCTCGCGATGATTGGCGAACACACTGGAAAAGTTTTGCCCAGCGAGCGGACCGGAATCCACCACTGCATCCTCTCCGCTGAGCCACGCCTCGCCGACCGGCTCGTCGACGGGCACGTAGTCATACCAGGGCTGCATATCCCAGGTTCCCCATACACGCGGACTGAACCATGGACGGAGGCGAAAAGGCGCAAGTTTTTCCATATCTTTGGCGGTCCTTAGCTCAGCTTGGCAAAAAAATTGCGCATCCGCTGCAGCCCTTCCGTTACATCGGCATGGCTGACCGCATAGGAGAGTCGAATATGCTCTGAAGTTCCGAAGGCTTCTCCCGGAACAACCACAACGTTCGCCTCGTGCAGCAGACGCGTGGCAAGCTCGGCTGCGGTACCGATCTTTCCCTTCCCGAGGAAAGAAGAGACATTCGGATAAACGTAGAATGCGCCTTCGGGGGTGGTGCAGGTCAGACCGGGGATATCCTTCAAGCCCGCGAGAATCTGGTCCCGCAGGGAAAGATAATCGTTCCGCATTTCCGCAACGCAATCCTGCGAACCGGTAAGCGCGGCAATTGAGGCTTTTTGCACGATGGCTGCAGTTGAAGACGTGTTCTGACTCTGCAGCTTGGACATGGCTTGAATGATCGGCTTCGGGGCAAGCGCAAAGCCCGCTCGCCAGCCTGTCATGGCATAGGTTTTCGACAGCGATCCCAAGATGACCAGGTGCTCCTTGCAATCTGTAAACGATCCGCCGGAAATGGATGCGCCGGTGTATTGAAGGTACGCATAGCATTCATCCAGCAGCAGGTAAATCCCTCTTGCGTGCGCCATCCGGACGATTTTTTCCAAGTCCGCTGGAGCGATGACCGCGCCAGACGGGTTGGAAGGCGAATTAAGAATGATCGCCTTAGTACGCGGCGTTAAAAGCCGTTCAATGGCAGCTGCGGTTACGCGAAAGTTCTCGGCCTCGTCGGTCTGCAGATAGACCGGCTTTCCGCCCGCATATTGGATGATGTCTTTGAAGGAAACCCAGTACGGGACCGGCAACACGACTTCATCGCCATGGTCGACCAGGACCTGAATGGCCTGGAACAGCGCCAGCTTGCCGCCGGTGGTAAAGATTGCTTCTTCCGGTGTGTAACTGGAACCGAAATCGGCAGCGTGACGATCTACAACCGCTTTGCGAACTTCGGGAATTCCGCTCACCGCGGTGTAACGCGTAAAGTTCGACTCAATGGCTGCGATGGCCGCGTCCTTAATGTGACGCGGAGTGGCAAAGTGAGGCTCGCCTGCGCCATAGTCGACTAGGCTGACCCCCTGGGAGCGCAGCCGTGCTGCTTCCGCAGTAACGGCCATGGTTGCGGAAATTTCGATACGGCCGACACGGTCGGCAAAAACCTTCTGAGCGGCGGAAGCTGTCATGTTTCTAGTTTGGCAGAGATAGCGGGCGAGGCCAAGAGGTAAGTGGCAAGCGAAGCTCTATGCAAGGAAGAAACACGGGAGGATTGCCAGAGCGCCTAAGGCAACATCACGGAAAAGTTCACCTCTCCGCGGGTGATATGACCATCGCTGGCGAGTACCTGCCAATGGACGCGATAGTCACCGTTCTTCAGATTGTGAACGGAAGCTTCCAACTCCCCGGGGTTCGCACTGCGCTGCAATTGGAGGAACACCTGTTTGCCGCCTGCGTCGGTGAGCGAAACGGTGCTGCGAGCGGCGTCTATGCGGGAATTGTATTGGAGGACGATATCCAAGCTGTCAGTGTGCACGACGGAATGATCGCCAGGGCTGGAACGAACCAGAACCGCGTGCGCAAACGCCACCGGAGCTGCAGCCAGCCAGGCGAGCCACACGCTAAGTACTCTTGTGCGACGGAGGGGCAGCGTCATCGTTTAATGCGCAGGCGCGCCACGCACGCCCTTTCTGTCCGCAGCAGCATGCACGGACGCGGCCCGGATCGAGCGGCCGGAAAGTTCGGCGGCGCGCGCCTCCGCATAAGCTGCCGCCCCCATCAGCGCGGCCCGACTTTCCAGAATGATGCGCACAGGCATATGGGAAACCAGATCGTGCATTCGTCCTTTGTCGCAGAACGCCTGCATAAACGTCCCGTCCTGCATTTTTTTAAGAATCTTCGGAGCAATGCCGCCGCCGACATACATCCCGCCATGCGCCAGAATTTTCAAGCCAAGATTTCCGGCTTCTGCTCCATACGCGGAGACGAACATGTCGAGCGTTTGGGCGCAAAGTTCGCTTTCGCCGGACTCGCCAAGCTCGGAGATCACGGCGTTGGGATCCTCCTCCTGCATTCGCTCGCGTAAGGAGGGTGACTCTTCCATTTTTTTCACGTCGCGGAGGAATGTGTAAATATTTTTAAGGCCAATTCCGGAACAAACCCGTTCCCAGCTGACGTGCCCGTTCAGGTCCGCGCGCAGATACTGCAGCAATTCCAGTTCCATCTGATTTCGAGGGCCAAAATCGGCATGGCCGCCTTCAGAAGCCATGGGCAGATGGCTTTTTCCGTTCCAGATCATGATGCCTTCGCCTAACCCGGTGCCCGCTGCGATTAGTCCACGATTCCCCACCTGGCTGCTATCACCCTCACTCAATACGAACAACTGTTCTTCATTCAGCTCGCTTATGCCGTAACCATTGGCCTCAAGGTCGTTGATGAGGAAACAATGCTCAATCTCCAGATCGTGCGCAAGCTGCCGGCTGTCGAGTATCCAGGGAAGATTGGTGAGCTGGATCACGTTTTTGCGAACTGGCCCAGGAACCCCAAAACAAGCAGCATCAATCCCATTCGAACCACCTGGATCTGCGGGATCTTTGACGCTGAGGAATTCACGGACAATCGACTGGAGGTCAGGATAATGAGGCGCAGAAAACTTCTGATCCCGTACATGCTGCAGGGTTCCGTGCTGAAATTTATAGAGCGCCAGATGCACTTTGGTGCCGCCAACGTCGCCCGCCAGAATCATCGCGTCACCTCCAGAGTTCCTGAATCCTGCCCAGCGGAATTGGGCAACTGCGATGCCGCCGCTTTGTCGAGCAGCAGGAAGAGCTCGCCGCTGCGGGGCCGGATCAATTGCGAGGGCAAGATTTCCGGACAGTATGGGCCTTGGAGAACATCACGCAGCACTCCCGCCTTCGCAAGCCCCTGTATCAGGAAAAAGACTTTGCTCGCGTGATTAATCACTGGCCAGGTAAGTGTCACCCTCCAGGAGTCCTTTGCCTGGACATGGTTCGCGACCACCAGGCGCATCATAGAGTCCAGCGCGGCCGAGCGCGGAAACAGGGATGCGGTATGGCCATCCTCGCCCATGCCAAGCTGGATCAGATCGAAGCGCGGCAACTCGGCACCCTCCAGTCGAAATTGCGTACGAAGCGCAGACTCATAGCGGGATGCTGCCTCTTCCGGATCAAGTTCCCCCTCCATTCGATGCACGTTTTGCTCGGGAAGCGGGATCTTTGAAAGCAGCACTTCGCGGGTCATTCGGTAATTGGAATCCGGATGATCCGGCGGCACACAGCGTTCATCTACCCAGAACAGGAAGAGACGATTCCAGTCAATGCGATTGCGAAAGGGGTGGTTAGGATCCGCCAGAAGCTCAAAGGCGCGTTTCGGGGTGCTTCCGCCTGAGATCGCAATTCTGGCGATGCCTCTGGCGGCAATGGCATCCGCTACCGTACTGGCAATCCAGTCGGCGGCGGCAAGGCTCAACGCCTCGGAATCCTGCTTGATGAAGTAATGAACCGTTGTGATTTTCGGCATGATCTCAATCTGTGGCTGAAGTTCGGGTCGCTAACGCCATTGGCGACCATCGCGTGCCAGCAATGCATCGGCGGCCTGTGGGCCGCGGCTGCCAGCCGAATAGTTTGGGAAATCTTTGGGGGGGGTAGATGCCCATGCTTCAAGCATCGGCGTTATCAAAGACCAGGTGGCCTCCACCCCATCGCGGTGAGCAAACAGAGTCGCATCGCCCAGCATGGCATCCAACAGCAGGCGCTCGTAGCCGTTTGCAGAGGAAACCCCAAAAGCGGTTGCATAGTTGAAGTCCATTTTGACCGGACAACTCTGCATGGTGGGCCCGGGCACCTTGGCGGCAAACCGGAGGGAAATGCCCTCGTTGGGTTGAATACGCATGGAGATGATATTGGGCTGAATCTCGTTACATTTTCCGGCCGCGATGCTGTCTTTGAAAAGCAGCATGGGTGGCTGTTTGAATTGTATGCTGATCTCTGTCTCGCGCTGGGCCATCCTTTTCCCTGCACGAACATAGAAGGGCACCCCGGCCCAGCGCCAGTTTTCAATGTGAAAGCGCAGAGCAGTAAAGGTTTCCGTGCTCGATTCCGGGTTGACCCGCTCTTCGTTGCGGTACCCGACCACAGATTTGCCGTCCACCGTGCCAGCCCCATACTGACCGCGCACCGTATCTTCCATTTGAATGGGTTGAATCGCTCTCCAGACTTTCACTTTTTCTGTGCGGATTGGCGCCGCATGAAAGGCAACTGGCGGCTCCATTGCAACGAATGAGAGTAATTCCATGACGTGGTTCTGCACCACATCACGCAGAGCGCCAGCTTTTTCATAGAATGGACCCCGACCCTCGATCCCGATGCTCTCTGCGGCAGTGATCTGCACATGATCGACAAAGTTGCGGTTCCATATCGGCTCAAAAATCCCATTCGCAAAGCGAAACACCAGGATGTTCTGAACTGTCTCCTTGCCGAGATAATGATCAATTCGGAACACCTGCTCTTCGGCAAAAACCTTATTTACTTCATCATTCAACCGGCGCGCGGATTCGAGATCGTGACCGAAGGGCTTTTCTATAATTACCCGCACAGCTGCATCATCCGACCGCGCCATGCCGTGCGCGCCGAGTTGCTCCACGATTTCCGCAAAGTACTCGGGGGCAGTCGCCAGATAGAACAGACGTCCCCCGTGGGTCCCGTACTTTTGATCAAGAGTTTCAAGGAGAGCCTTCAGCCTTCGATAACCCTCCGCGTCGTCGAAGTTCATGGCATGGTAGTTGACCTTAGCCAGAAAGTTTCGCAGGCGCACGTCGCCGGGGTCCACACCACCGCCCTTCAGGATCCCCTCGCGCATGTCCTGGGTGAATTCATCGTTCAGAGGACGGCGAGCGACACCGACAACCGCAAAATTTTCCGGGAGAAGACCGTCTTGCTCCAGGTGATAGAGTGCCGGAAGCAACTTGCGTTTCGTCAGATCGCCGGACGCACCAAAAATGACGACAATGCAGGGCTCCGGGGTCCGCTCGGGCGCGCTGGATTTCTGTATTTCTTCCGGCGAAATGGTGACTTCGGTCGTTGCCATAAGAACCTCAACTATGACGCAAAACGGTGGTGGAACTACGCTGATTTCTGCTGGATGACCACGCCAAGTTTGCCCAGTTCGGCGATAACATGTTGCGGCGAAGTCATCCGGATGCCATGGATTTTCGCTCTTTCCGCAGCATCCACATTCTCCTGACGATCGTCGACAAAGACGCACTCTTCGGGCGGCCGCTGGCAAATCTCCAGAACGCGATCGAAGAATGCCGCCTCTGGCTTGCGCAGGCCGATATAGGCAGAGACTAAATAGGCATCGAACAACCCGGTGAGCCGGAATGCCGGAATTCGATAGGCCATCAGCTCACGGGATTCATTGCTCAGCAGGTATATTTCCCTGAGCCCTGATTCCATGCGTTGCGCACGCAGCTTCCGTACCCAGTCAATCATCTCGGGGTGAAGCGGCTTGCTCACTGCCCGCATCTGCGCAAAAAATTCTTCGGGGGAAAATGATCGGGGTTTGTAAAAAACGGTCTCCTGCAGATATTCACGCAGGGTGATGGCTCCGCGCTCCCAGGCGTCGTTGGGTTCCTCATGGCGTTCTTCGAACTCCTCGAAACTCAGTCCGAAATGTTCTGTGACGCTGCGGCGCTCTTGATGATCCCAGCCATTGGTGAGAAACACTCCGCCACAATCCCAGAAGGTCGCCGTTATTTTTTCAGCAGCCAAGTGACTCCCTCCTGGAGCAGTTTGTCAGTTCCGCAATGGAAGGGTTGCTCATCCAGAAAAGGGCCGGTTTATGACTGGCTTTCCCATCTGCCGGACATAAACCGCCCCTCAATCGCCTTTACTTTATTCAGGCGCCGGACGAAGCGTTCTTCTTTGCCCTGGAAATGGGCGTTCAAATAGGAGATCACGATGTCCCGCGCCAGGGCGACGCCAACGATGCGCGAGCCGATCACCAGCACGTTCATATCATCGTGTTCCACACCCTGATGCGCGGAGTATGTGTCGTGGCACATGCCAGCCCGGATGCCCGGCATCTTGTTTGCCGCAACGGAAACTCCCACGCCCGAGCCGCAAATCAAAATGCCGCGCTCGGCTTTCTTCGCGTGCAAAGCGCGGCCGACGTATTCGGCGAAGTCAGGATAGTCCGATGGTTCCATGTTGTAGGCGCCAAGGTCAGAAACTTCGTGACCGAGTTGCGCGACGTAACTCCGGAGATCCTGCTTAAGTTCGAACCCGGCGTGGTCGGAAGCGATCGCAATTTTCATTGCCGCTATCTCCCCGCCATGGCCGACGTTTTCTTCGCACGATCCATAATGTGCGTGGCGCGGTCAATTACGTTTTCGACGCTGAAGCCCAGTTTCGTCATGGCGACACTGCCAGGTGCGGATGCTCCAAAGCGGTCCAGGCCGAGAACGTCACCGCTCTCGCCAGCGATCTGCCACCAGCAGATGGTGCTGCCCGCCTCCACGACAAGTCGCGGAACATTGGTAAGCAGAATCTGGTGCCTGTACTCCGCTGACTGCTCATGGAAGAGATGCCAACTCGGTATCGAGATAACGCGCGCATGCACGCCCTTGGATTCCAGCTTGCCCGCAGCCTCCAAAACCAAGCTGACCTCGCTGCCGGTGGCGATCAGCACCACGTCCGGCAACCCGCCTCCTTCCTGCAAGACATAGCCGCCCCGTCGAACGCCATTCAGAATATCCACCTTATCGCCGTCCAGGACGGGGAGATCCTGACGGGAAAGAGCAAAAAAAGCCGGTTTGCGGCGCTCCAAAGCCACTTGCCAGCACGCAGCCGTCTCGTTGGCATCGGCAGGCCGGAAATCCGTGAACTCCGGAATCGCGCGAAGCGAAGCGAGGTGCTCGACGGGCTGGTGCGTCGGCCCATCCTGGCCCAGACCGATTGAATCGTGAGTAAACACAAAAAGAGACGGCGTTTGCATCAGAGCCGCCAGGCGAAGCGCGGGACGCGCATAATCGCTGAAGCAAAAAAAGGTCGAGCCGTAAGGAATGACACCGCCATGTGCGGCCATTCCGTTGACAAAGGCGCACATTCCGAACTCCCGCACGCCGAAGAAGATGTTGCGCCCGTTGGGATCGACGTGGAAGCTGGGGCTGTCTTTGATCGTGGTCTTGGTGGAAGTGGACAGGTCGGCTGCGCCGCCGATCAATTCCGGTACTTTGGTTGCAATGCCGTTCAGCACTACATTGCCTGCGGTACGGGTTGCCATCGGTTTGGAGCCAACG
>DASSZI010000015.1:0-18443 GCA_035713565.1 Acidobacteriaceae bacterium
CCAATAGCCCAGCAATGCGATCACGATTACGGCCACTTTGCTGCCAGCTTTTTGGTCCCATAGATAGAGTGCGCTTGCAAGCAGGAAGCAGATTGCGATCCGTTGCAACACGCCGTAGATTCGCAGAGTGTGCAGGTGGAAATGAGGATAGCCGTGCAACACTACGCCAATCAGAAACAGGATTGCCGCTCTGCGCACGGAATGAAGGAGCAGGGATTCCCGCGTTGCTCCGCGATTCAGGCGAGATTCGAACGCCAGAACAATCGAGACGCCGACCAAAAACAAAAAGGTGGGAAAGATGAGATCGGTCGCGGTCCAGCCGTTCCAGAAGGCGTGTTGCAGTTGCGCGTACGCATGTTCCTCGTCGCCATTGTTGTTCACCAGAATCATGAAAGCGATCGTTATGCCGCGGAGCACATCCAGCGAGAGCAGGCGTGCGGCTGTAGATGAAGGCTGACGGGCAGTGTTGGACGGCTGGCGAGCGGTAGCTGTCGACATCGTGTCCATTCTTTCGTGTGCAGAGATAGAGGACAGAGTTCCTGGAACAACCCCGCGACCGACAGCGTTGCTCCGCCATCACTGGCGTGCCGTGCCAGATTGGGAACGGAGTGCAGGTTCAGCATACCAAACGCAAGCGGATGCTATACTCACGCAACAACTACAAGGCAAACCTCCCCTTTATGCTTTTCAAATCGTTCAGCGCAGCCGTTTACGGCATCCACGCGAACATCATCGACGTGGAAGTGGACTTCTCCGGCATCAAGACAACGGAGGACCATTTCCATACCGTGGGCCTGCCTGACGCGGCTGTCCGCGAGAGTCGTGACCGGGTGCGGGCTGCCATCAAAAACTCCGGCTTTGATGTGCCGCCCACGCATATCACCATCAATCTGGCCCCGGCAGACCTGAAGAAAGAAGGGTCAGGTTTCGATCTGCCGATGGCGATCGGTATTCTTGGCGCTTATGGCAGTTTGCAGTTACGCGACCTTAGCAACTTTTTGCTGGTTGGCGAACTCGGTCTCGATGGCAGCCTGCGGCCGGTGCAGGGAATGCTGCCCATCGCAGTAGCGGCGCGTGAACGCGGAATCAAGAATCTGCTTATTCCGGCGGCGAACGCTCGTGAAGCCGCAGTGGTCGAAGGCGTGGATGTCTACGGCGTCCAAAGCTTGCTCGAAGTTCGTGAATTGCTGAACTCTGCCGCAAATGGCGGGATTCATGCGCAACCGATTCGTGTGGCCACGCGCGGACTGCTCGGCGAAATGCAGCATTTTCCGCTCGACTTCTGCGATGTGCGCGGGCAGCATACATCGAAGCGCGCATTGGAAGTTTCGGCAGCAGGCGGCCACAACATTCTGATGATTGGGCCTCCTGGTTCGGGCAAGACGATGCTGGCAAAACGATTGCCGGGGATCCTTGCACCACTGAATTTCGAAGAAGCGCTGGAGACCACCAAAATCCACTCTGTTGCTGGAGTCCTGAACTCAGAAACGGGACTGGTGACCCAGCGGCCGTTCCGTTCGCCGCACCATACGGTTTCCGATGCCGGCCTTATTGGTGGCGGCGCGATTCCGCGGCCCGGTGAAGTGTCGCTTGCGCATAATGGGCTGCTTTTCCTGGACGAGCTGCCGGAGTTTCCCCGAAACGTGCTTGAAGTATTGCGGCAGCCGCTTGAAGATGGCCACGTCACCATTGCTCGAGCTTCCATGTCGCTGAGCTTTCCAGCTCGTTTCATGTTGGCTGCGGCCATGAATCCTTGTCCGTGTGGTTATTTCAACGATAAATCCCGCCAGTGCATGTGTACTCCGCCAATGATTCAGCGTTACGTGTCCAAAGTTTCCGGACCGCTGCTGGATCGCATTGACATTCATATTGAAGTTCCCGCGGTGCAATATAAAGAGCTGCGCGGCGGGTCCGCAGCTGAAGGATCGCAGCAGATTCGCGATCGCGTATTGGCCGCGAGGGAACGGCAGGCCAACCGTTTCGCTGGCGGCTCCGAGCCAATCTATTGCAACGCTCAGATGAGTACGCGCCAGATCCGTATGTACTGCGAGTTGACGCCGGAAGCCGAACGGCTGCTGGAGCGTGCCATGCAGCAGCAGGGGTTGAGTGCTCGTGCGCATGACCGCATACTGAAGGTGGCACGCACCATTGCTGATCTCGAAGGCGAAGCAGATCTCGCGGTCAAGCATCTCGCAGAAGCGATTCAATATCGGACGCTGGACCGCAGCTATTGGGCGTAGAAAGCAGGATCGCTTGCTTCGTCCTCCCGCCTGCTTCGGAAGCAGATTCACGCAGTGGCCGCACGTTCCCATGGAGATCCCATTCTCATGAAGTTCCAGCTTGCAATTCGGATCGCCTTGACCGTGTGCCTGGCCAGTACGGCGGGTGAAATCGCCGGAGGCGCTCAGTCGGCCCAGAATTCGACAAATCTTGCCCCGGGTGCCCCCGTGCATGCTCCGCTGCCACATTCCGCAAAGGAAAACCTAGTCTGGGCGGAGGAATTCCCCAGTGCAGGCCGACCCGACCGGGCCAATTGGATCGAAGAGACGGGGCACGGGAACTGGGGAAACCACGAACTGCAAACCTACTGCGCGTATGGCTCGAATGCCTCACCGTGCGCTGCCCGGAAACCGAACCTTTATGTAGGGCGAGACGGATACCTGCACATTGTCGCGCGAAAGACGGCCGGTGGACGCTTTACCTCCGCGCGAATCAAAACGGAAGGTCTGAAAAGCTTTCAGTATGGGCGTATGGAGGCACGCATACGTATTCCACGCGGCACCGGACTGTGGCCTGCGTTCTGGATGTTGGGCGAATCCATCCAGCAAGCTGGCTGGCCGGATTGTGGCGAGCTCGACGTTATGGAAAACATTGGAAAAGAGCCCACGGTGATCCACGGCTCCATTCATGGCCCGGGATTCACGGGAACTGCGCTGGGCGAGCGGTATTTGGCTCCGGGTGGCGTGCCGTGGTCGCAGGGGTTCCACGTTTACGGACTCATCTGGTCGCCGGGCAACGTTCAGTATTACGTGGACAGTCCTTCCAAGGTTTATGCGACTTTCCTGCGGTCAAGCTTGCCAGCGGGCGCAGTCTGGCCGTTCGATAAAGGCAAGTTCTTTTTTATCCTGAACTTGGCTGTAGGTGGGGACTGGCCCGGACCTCCCGACCGATCCACCCAATTTCCCGCTCAGATGCTGGTGGACTATGTGCGGGTGTGGCAAAGTTCCGGAACCGGAGAGCAGCCCGTCAGGAGATAGCCTCCCCGGGCCGAACGCAAGATTTTTGTTGACTCTCTGTTCCAGAAGGCTTTAATGTAGGAATTGCCAAGATTCACGGGCGAGCTTCCCCGCTAGGGTGAGCACTCGGAAAGTCCTATCGAAATCCCGTTCAGTCAAGGATCTCCAACGAAGGCAAGCCGCAATTTCGGCGTGGATTCCTCCTGGCTTGGCAGTAATGGTTTCTGCATCGCTTCGTACTTAAGTCGCCAGTGCCATGCAAGTGATCTGCCGCCCAAGCTTTTTGTGCTCGAAATCAGAGTAGAGATGCGAGCGCAATATTCGTAAAATTGAACAATCCACAACCTTTGAATTCGCGTCTAACTTGAAAGCAACGCACGGCGGGGATGCGGCAAGCTTCATTCCTGCAGAACCTGAGAAGGAACGGCGCGCCGCTCAAGTCAAAAAGAAGAGAGGAAATATTGCTATGCGGTCCCAACTTATTTTCGGTGCATTGACTCACGTACGTAATCGTTACGAGCTCTGTCAGCTCGCTTCCAAGGCTTCTCGCAAGCTGCACAAGCCCACGACTCGTCTGCAGGACACGATGAATGACGTGCTGGTGCGCTTCCGCAAAGCCAGTCCTTCCGGAGAGTACAATCTGGCTGTTGAGCAGAAAAAACGCGTTCAGGACCGCCGCGCAGCGTAAGCTGCGCGCCGTTCCGCGCGGCATACGTCCGCAATTGAGCCAATCACATCCAACACCCTAAAATCATCGCCCATCCATCTGTAGCGCTTCCTCACCAAATCCAATGCCGCGCCACCTTGATTGAAACCACCTGAAGAACTCCTATGACGATCGCCGAACTCAAAGAAAAAAATATTACGGAGCTGACGCGTATCGCGCGCTCCCTTGACATTCCCGGAGCCAGTGGCCTGCGCAAGCAGGACTTGATCTTCAAAATTCTGCAAGCCCAGAGCGAAAAAGAAGGCCACATTTTTGCCGAGGGTGTTCTGGAAATCCTTCCTGACGGCTACGGTTTTCTCCGCTCGCCGGACTACAACTATCTGCCTGGCCCGGATGACATCTATGTTTCTCCATCGCAGATTCGTAAGTTCGACCTGAAAACTGGAGATACCATCAGCGGCAATGTGCGTCCGCCGCATGAAGGAGAAAAGTATTTTGCGCTGGTCAAGATTGAGGCGATCAATTTCGAATCTCCAGAAGAGACTCGCAACAAGATTCTCTTTGACAACCTGACGCCGCTCTACGCGCAGGAACGTATCAAGATGGAAACGGTCAGGGAAAGCATCAGCGGCCGCGTCATGGACTTGCTCACTCCCGTCGGCAAGGGCCAGCGCGGACTGATCGTTGCCCCGCCACGCACCGGCAAGACCATGCTCCTGCAATCGATTGCGAACTCGATCACGGCGAATCACCCGGAAGTTGTCCTTATTGTGCTTCTGATTGACGAGCGCCCGGAAGAAGTTACTGATATGCAGCGGTCCGTGAAAGGTGAGGTTATCAGCTCAACTTTCGATGAGCCTGCTGTGCGTCACGTACAGGTAGCGGAAATGGTGATCGAAAAGGCCAAGCGTCTGGTCGAACACAAGCGCGATGTCGTCATCCTGCTCGATTCCATCACCCGCCTGGCCCGCGCCTACAACACTATTGTGCCGCCTTCCGGCAAGGTGCTCTCCGGCGGTGTGGACTCCAATGCACTGCAACGTCCGAAGCGCTTTTTTGGTGCGGCACGCAATATTGAAGAAGGTGGTTCGCTCACCATCATTGCCACCGCCCTGGTGGATACGGGGTCGCGCATGGATGAAGTGATCTTCGAAGAATTCAAAGGTACCGGCAACATGGAAGTCATCCTCGATCGCAAATTGGTCGACAAGCGAGTGTTTCCGGCGATCGACATCCAGCGTTCCGGTACGCGTAAAGAAGAATTGCTCATCCCGAAAGATGAACTGCAGCGTACATGGCTTGTGCGCAAGGTTCTGAATCCGTTGTCCCCGGTTGAAGCCATGGAGCTCCTTGTCGACAAACTTGGCAAGGCGCGCAACAATTCGGAATTCCTGCAGAACATGAACGCCCTCTAATTCGAGCTTTTCCTCCTTGATGGCCTTACGGAGCATGGTCAATTGGAATGACTTGCATTCCAGCAACTATTCATGCTCCTTTTCCATTCCGCCAAACTACACGGCAAAGCCGGTCACACTATGCAGCCTCCTTCTGCTGCTAGGTTTGTTTTTAAGCAGGTTGTCTCGTTGTAGAGCGAGCTCTGTAGCTTGGTGCGCTATCAATTACCCATCGCTTCTAGCTTCTCTGTAAGATTTCCCTGCTGCAATGTAAATTCTTCATTCTTTCCAAGCTAAAAGACTTACAGAAATCTTGGATAGCTGGTGCACCCAGGGGATGTAATCAAAAGATCACCGTGGGATGACTAACTCCTCCCATGGGCAGGCAACCTTGCTATGTGTCGAATATTCCTATTTAGCCATTAGGTCTACCACTGGCGCAGAGGACAGTTGCGAAGG
This sequence comes from Acidobacteriaceae bacterium, assembly GCA_035713565.1. Classification (GTDB taxonomy): domain Bacteria; phylum Acidobacteriota; class Terriglobia; order Terriglobales; family Acidobacteriaceae; genus JAKAAZ01. The sequence continues at coordinate 5,757 of DASSZI010000015.1, forward strand.
GGTTTTCCAGATCCGGTGAGACGCCAGCCACGTAGCCACATTATGCATCGTAGATGCAATATGGAGGCTTCCCATGTCAGCCATTTTTGGATTACGTAGAGTCAGAATCGCAGCGTTATCTTTTGCTCTCCTTTTTTTAGCCGGCCTTAGACCCGGGATCGCACAAGCCAGTTGGGTGCCGACCGCCACGCAGGGAGTGGGAACCATGCTCGTGAACGCAACCAATCTAGGACAACTCCCTTCCAGTACACCTCTGCGCATCGCGGTGGCGCTGGGGATTCAAAATAAGAGTGCTCTCCAACATCTGGTGCAAAGTGAAAATACTCCCAGCTCTTCGCTGTACGGAAGTATGATCACCCCAAGTCAATTTCTATCGACCTATGCTCCGACATCTGCCCAGGTCCAGTCTGTTATCAACTATCTGACGAGTCAGGGTTTTACCAATGTGCAGGCGGAGCCGAATAATCTCTTCGTAACTGGAGACGCAACGGCGGCCCAGGCCAGTGCAGCTTTCGACACATCGATCAATCAGTTCTCTCAAAATGGGACTACTGTCTACGCGAACATGACAACGGCGGAAGTTCCTGCTTCTCTGAACGGCGTTGCGATCGCAGTGCTGGGGCTTAACAATGCCAGCCGCATGAACATAGTTCCGCAGTCGCAGATTTGCGTTGCAGGTGCGGCCTGCGCGGGGGGACTTCCTATCTGCGCGCCAGGCAGTCCAGCCGGAAGTCCCTGCGTTGGGCAGTTCTTCACCCCTCAGGGATTTCAGCTGGCCTATAACGTTGGCAATACGTCTACGGGTTCGGGTACCGACATAGCCATCATCGCGGAAGGTGATCTAAGCAGCGTGATTACTGACCTTCGCTATGCCGAATCTCAAAACAACCTTCCGCAGGTTCCGGTCAAAATCGTGCAAGTCGGGCTGGCTAGTCCCGACGTCAGCGGAGTGGATGAATGGGATCTGGACACCCAGATGTCTACCGGCATGGCTGAAACCGTCAAAACTCTCTACATCTACGACACTACGTCGCTAACTGACGCCGACCTGGCGCTGGCCTTCAACCGTTTTGCGGCTCAGGATGTTGCGAAAGCCGGGAGCGCTTCCCTGGGTGAATGCGAACTATTTCCCTATCTGGACGGTTCCATGATCGCCGACGATCAGACATTTCTGGAAGCGGCTGCGCAGGGGCAGACGATGTTCGCCTCGAGCGGAGATACGGGCGCGTCCTGTGCTGTCGCCGGTACCAACGGAGTCCCTGACAGTGGTCCGCCGCTTGTGAACTATCCTGCCTCGTCGCCCTATGTGGTGGCTGTGGGTGGGACAGATCTTTTTGTCAACAGTGATGGATCCTACAACCGCGAAACGGCCTGGGAAGCGGGCGGTGGCGGAATCAGCCAGTTCGAGTACTCGCCGTACTGGCAGGCAGTTGCCGTTCCATCCAACACAGCGGGAGACAAGGGAGTTCCCGATATCGCAATGGACGCTGGATTGGAAACAGGAGCGCTGGTGTACATCAACAAGACAGAAAATATCATTGGAGGAACCAGCGTTTCTTCGCCACTCTCACTCGGCGTCTGGGCGCGCCTGGAGTCCGCACGTAACAACAAGTTGGGATTTGCCTCGCCCAATCTCTACAGTCTCGCGACCGGAGTGCTGCAGGCGGTTCCTGGATTCCACGATATCACTGTCGGCTGCAATGGAGCCTACTGTGCTACTCCAGGCTGGGATTACACCACCGGACTGGGAACGTTCAACGTCAGCGACATCAACCAGCTGCTGCTGCCTGCCCCGAACGGCGGCAAGTAGGCATTCACTTACTCACCAACATTGCGCCGTGTAGCTCTCCTCTCATCAAAGGCGGGAGTTACACGGCGTCCGTTGTAAGCAACACTGGCGCTTTCATCGCTGGACTTCCATAATCACCAACTGGTTCGCCCCGACGTCTACATCCGCGGCATTGTGGGACACGCTCACCTGATCCTTTGTGTTCCAGAGAGGATTGAGCGACTGAGTGCCCGTCAGCGCAGTATGCGAAAAGTCCAGGTGAAACGTCCTGGGCGCGCCGGACTTATTCATTAGCACCAGTAGTGTTTCTCCATTCCCTGTAACAGGCACGGGCTTTGCAGCTTGGCCCGCCTGGGTGTTGTCCACCTGAATACGTGCAAACACCAGGCCGGTGTCGTCCACCAGCAGGTCTTGCTGCGCTCCGGTTTTCAGCGCTTCGTGCTTGGCCCGCAGCTGCATCAGCCCCTGGACCCAGGCGTGCATCGCTTCCTGTTCTGGTGTGCGCCCGGCGGCGGTGAAGGCATCCTTTGCGGATGCATCGGTACGATCCTGCGAGAACCCCCCGGGAAAATCATGGCGGTTCTCCGGGTCCTTGCCTCCTGTCATCGCGATCTCATCGCCGGAATAGATCTGAGGCATCCCGCGCATCGTGGCGAGCAGCCCAAAGGCAAGCTTCATCCGGTCTGCCGTCGCACCCGGCTCTGACATAAAGCGAGTGGTGTCGTGATTCCCGAGAAACGTGACCAGCCGCTCAGGGTGAGGATAGAGCCAGTCCTGCCGCTGCACTTCCGATAAGCGAGTCATCGGCTGATCGCCGTCAGGTGTGGTGCCGGTCAGCATCTGGCGCAGCGCAAAGTAGGTAGGAAAGTCGAATGGCGTATACAGGCCGGTGTCGACGCCGCTGTGCTTTACTCCGCCAGCGAAGTAGGAAACGATCGTCGGGTCAGGGTTAAAGATCTCGCCGACGGTAGTCAGGTGAGGATAGAGCGCGCGCAGCACGGAATGAAAATCCTGCCAGAACGCACGGTCTACGTAGGGAAAGGTATCCAGCCGGAGGCCGTCGAGTGTGCCTGACTCAATCCACCAGATGGCGTTCTGGATCAAGTACTTCCTGACCAGGGGATTGGACTGGTCCAGGTCGGGCAGCACGTTCGCAAACCATCCGTCAACAGCGGGGCGATACGCCGCAGGAGGCGCGTGCGGATCGGTGATGGGAGCGAAATTTCCGTTCGCTTCCATGTGGTGCGCAAGCGTGCCATGAAACCAGTCTGGCGCAGGCGGGTCGAGCACCCAAGGATTTTTCGGGCCGACATGGTTCGGCACTGTGTCGAGCACCAGCTTCATTCCGCGGCCGTGCAGAGCCTGTGCGAGATCCTGGTAATCCTTGAGGGTGCCAAAGTGCGGATTGATCCCAAACATCTGCACTGCGCCGTACCCGTGATAATCTCCCGCAGAGAGTGGATCATTGGCGTAGAGCGGAGTAATCCAGACCGTCGTCACTCCCAATTGCTGAATGTAATCCAGATGGTCCTGGATGCCGCGCAGGTCTCCGCCATGGTAGGCGCGCGGCTTACTGACGTCATAGGTCCCTTCCGACTTAGGAAGGCGATCATTGGAGGGATCACCGTCCGCAAAGCGGTCTGGCATGATGAGGTACATAACGTCTGAGGAAGAAAATCCCTGAAATCCGTCAGTCGGAGCATGCCGTGCATCCAGTTCATAAGGTGTACGCGTCGTTCCTCCAGGTGTCCGGACAATCAAATCAAAGTGCTGCGGCGGCGCCGAGGCAATGTCCAGCCATACGAACGCCCAGTGGCCGTTACTGGAGATTCTGGTTCTGCGGACGGAGATCCCGGGAACGCTGGTGCTGACGTGGGCATCTGTCAGATTTTTGCCGTGCAGCAGCAGCATGGGATTGGGTAAATTGCTCCACCAGTTGGGCGGGTCTGTTTCCTGCACAGAAGGCTTGCCGGGTTCGGGTGCGCGGTTGGCTCGCTTTTTGGCGTGAGTGCGGGCGAATCCCGGAACCGTGACGCAGAACACGAGCAGGATGGCCAACTGACACAATGCCGGACGGAGTTTACGACGGAAAGGGAGTTTGCATAGCATTCAGAAATCCAGGCCAGCAGAAATTAGGTCGTAGCATTCTTGCACTTACCGTATCGGTAAGCCACACCAGTTTACTCGCAGGCATAAACAGCTCAAGTTTTTTCCGTACAGACGATCAGGAGATGCGTTCCCGGTGAGCGGCGACTTCGGGTTCGGCGAAGGCTGCCTCAAGCGCTGTACAAAGCTTGCCGATGCTATTGGCGTCCAGCTTTTCGCCGCTGCCCCACGGCGCTGCGCCGAAACTTTGCGTCAGATAGAACACATCGATCGCCATCTCACCTTCCGTGTCGATCAATGCGACGGAAACATCACATTGCTGCTGTGCCATCACCATGCTGATGCGGTGCAGAAGCCCCGGCATGTCCTGGGTAATGACCTGCAGGATGGTGCTATGCGTCGAAGAATCGTTGTCAACCAGAAGCTTTGTTTCCACTTGGATCTTGTTGTTCCGCGATCGTGAGGAATGCGCTCGGGAGGCCAGCATTTTTTCCAGAGATCTCTTTCCACCGGCAACCTCCACAAGGTTGTCCTTGAAAGACTCGGCCTCGCCCGGATTCAGCGCGAGTGTTTCATAGCGATCCAGGAAACGGAATGTATCGATTACAACCCCAGCGGCGTTGGAGAACGCGTCCGCCTTGATGATGTCCATGCCCCATGCGGTCAGCGCGCCGGAAACGTCGGCAAACAGAAACGGACGGTCGCGCGTGACCACCGTGCATTCCCACCATGCGCCCGCATGGGTCAGCAGAGTCCCCGCACCCGTTGCCTTGAGCCCTGCGGCAAGCTTGCAATGCGCGGCAATTTCTTCCGGTGAGCGGGTCCTGACATACCGCTGAGGTAAACCGCCAAGAAAGCCGTGAACCTGCTTCGAATCCATAGGTGCCAGTGCGATCACGCGCTGGATCGCCGCAGTGTCGGCATCCGCTGCGATGCGGTCCTGGTCAACCGTGCGATCCAGATGATTCGAGGTCGCGATATACAGCCGCCACAGGTTTTCCGCCTTCCAGGGCGTCAGGGCTTCCGGATTTACGGAATGGATATCAGCGTAGGTGAGAAGAGTAAGCAGCCTGAGATTGTCGCCTGTGCCCACCAGCTCAGCAAATGCCCGGATGGTTTCCACGTCGAATATGTCCTTGCGCATGGTGAGCGACATCTCAAGATGCTGCCGGATCAACCGCAAGAGGATTTCTTTTTGCGCTGCGGGCAAGTCCCAGCGTCCGGCGACGGCTTCTGCGATTCGGACACTCTTCTCCGCGTGGTTCTCCTCGCTGTGCGCTTTGCCGGTATCGTGGAGCAGGGCAGCGAGATACAGAAGAGCAGGTGTATCGATCTGGTGCAGAATCTCTGAAAAGCGAAGCTCCCATTCGGAAGAGGGCTGTTCCAGCGCGTGGAGGTGTTCGATCATTAGGAAGCTATGTTCGTCTACAGTGAAACGATGATAGGCATCCCGCACCACGAGTGCGTCCACACCATGGAACTCCGGCAGAATCAATTCCAGGATTCCCATGGCGTGCATCGCCCGAAGAGCGTGCGCGGCCTGCGGAGCCAGCAGGATGGTTTGGAATTTCTCCCAAAGATCCGCCCCCTCGGGCAGATTCTCAGATAATCCGGCGAGGGAGCCCGCCAGATGTCCTTCCGCTTCTGGCGTTAGCTGGAGTTGATGTTCAGCCATCATTTGGAACAAGGTCAGCACCCGGCCGGAATCCGCGTATTCCGCAGTCGATTTGAATGAGATCCGTCCCGCCGCAACGGGACACCCCTGCAGCATTGTCCGGCTGCGCCATTGACGAATCTGGTCAAGAAAGCTGACGCGCTCATCGGGAATGCTTTCGAGAAGCTGCCTGGTGAGCCAATCGATGGAGCGCGCATGACGGAAATACTGGCGCATCCATTGCGCCGTATCAGGGGATTTTCTTCCCGGCAGACCCAGATTGGTGGCTGCCGCTTCATCCTGGGCCTGCCAGTAGAGCATGTTGTCATCGCGCTGGCTTCTGTAATGCAGAAAGCTGCGGACAGTCACCAAAAACCGATGGGCCAGCGCAGAGTCGTCACGACGCTCCAGGAGCAGTTCATTTTCATACCGCGTGGACGCTGTGTCGGACCCTGTCGCGGGTTCAGTTTGTGAGTTCGGCAGCAGCTGCGACAACCAGCCGCAGGTCTGGAAATCCCGCAGCCCGCCGGGGCCATCTTTGACGTTCGGCTCCAGATGGAACAGAGTTCGCTGGAATTTGGCGCGGCGCGCCTCCGCCAGACGCACGATTGCGGCGAGCAGGAGATGACGACGACGCTCGATCAAGGAGGGGATCCGCTCCAGGTCTAATTCCTGGAACAGAGCAAAATCTCCGGTCAGATGGCGGCGGCTCAGCAAAGACAGCGTGAACTCTGGGTTTTCTTCGCTCAGCCGTTCACATTCGGCCAGCGTTCGAGTGGTGGCGCTCACTCGCAGGCCAATATCCCACAGGTCCTGGCATAGGCGGCGAATCGCTGTCTTGTTGCTGCCTTCCAGGGATGCATCGGCGCAGAGGAAGAGGAGATCGACGTCGGAGTAAGGAAAAAGCTGGCGCGCTCCATATCCTCCTACCGCAGCCAGAGTCACTCCTTGCGGACCGTATTCGTCGGCGGCCATGTGCTCCAGCCATAGACGCTCCACCAGATGATCGAGAAGCGCAGCGCGTCCCTGGACCAGGATGCTACCGTCGTGCGATTCCGAAAAATTCCTCCGCAGGTCTTCCGAAGCGCGCTGGTACTCCACGCGCAGTGCGACAGCAGAAGAGCGAAGCGACATCGGGATCAAGCCTCCTTCCGAAGGATTGCGTCGACACTAGCAGCGATTGGCAACCTAGAGCGCTGTCTCGCCGCGCTCTTCATTGCGAATGCGGATCGCTTCTTCCACGCGTGAGATGAACAATTTGCCGTCGCCTATTCTGCCAGTGCGTGCCGCAGCGATAATGGCTTGCACCGCCCGCTCCACCATGGCGTCCGCCACGACAAGTTCGAGCTTGATTTTGGGCAGCACATCCACGGCATACTCACGGCCGCGATAGAACTCGGTGTGGCCCTTCTGACGCCCATGGCCGCGCGCCTCAAGAATCGTCATGCCTTCTACGCCGATTTCAATCAAGGCTTCTTTGACTGCATCGAGCTTCGATGGCTGAATGATCGCTTCAATCTTATGCATGGATGCTTCCTCGCGTTGAGTGAAAAGCCGCCGTTCCCGAAGGACTCACACTATCGCCTTCGTCTGGGGAGAATACGCTCCTGGAGATTACGAAGCCGCAATTTCCCAGTCGTAACCTTCCTCGCCGTGCAGACTTACGTCCAGGCCAGCCATTTCCGCCGAGGTGTCGACTCGAAGTCCGATCAGCAGATCCACAATCTTCAGCAGAGCCAGCGTGCCGACGATCGAGACAACCCAGGCGATGGCCACTCCGCTGGCCTGGTGCAGCATCTGCCGCCAATTGCCCTCAATCCAGCCTACCGGCAGCACGTGGCCTTGCCCGTCCTTGAAGATTGGATTGATAGTGCTGGAAGCAAACACGCCTGTCAACAGCGCACCGAGCGTTCCCCCCGCGCCGTGTACGCCGAAAGCATCCAGAGAGTCGTCGTAGCCGAAGTGTTGCTTCACTTTCACAACCATCAGATAACAGAAAAGCCCGGCACAAAAGCCAATCGCAAGCGCCGACATGGGGCCGACGAACCCCGCAGCCGGCGTGATGGCAACCAGGCCTGCCACGGCTCCTGAGATTGCTCCAAGCGCACTCGGCTTGCCGTTACGAATCCACTCAGCGATGCTCCAGCCGATGGCTGCGGCAGCTGCGCCGAAATGCGTCGCGACAAAGGCGCTGGTCGCCAGCGGGCCTGCGGAAAGCGCGCTCCCGGCGTTGAATCCGAACCAGCCTACCCACAACAGGCCCGCACCGATAAAGCTGAGCACCACGCTGTGTGGCGGCATCGGTTCCCTGGGATAGTTGAGCCGCTTGCCCAGGTAGAGCGCGCAAACCAGTGCGGAAACCCCGGAAGTGATGTGAACGACAGTTCCCCCGGCGAAGTCCAGGGTCGGGATTGCTCCGCCAAGGGAGGCATTAAGCAGGCCACCCTTTCCCCAGACCATGTGAGCCATGGGTGCATAAACGATCAGAGACCAGAGCAGCGTGAATAAAGCCATCGCGCTGAATTTCATGCGCTCCGCAAACGCGCCCGAGATCAACGCAGGAGTGATGATGGCAAACATCAGCTGATAGACCATGAATGTGGCCTGCGGTATGGTGGCCGCATAGTCCGCGTCCGGGGCAGATCCAACGCCGCGCAGAAATACGTGCTGGAGCCCGCCGATAAAGCTGGTTCCAGAGCCGAAACACAGGCTATAGCCGACCAGTGCCCACACCACGGAAACGATGCCCGTCATCGCGAAGCTGTGCATCATGGTGCTCAGGACGTTCTTCTTGCGAACCAACCCCCCATAGAACAGCGCCAGTCCAGGAATGGTCATCATGAGCACCAGCGCGGAACTGACCAGCATCCACGCGTTGTCGGCGGAGAGCTGCGCGTCTGCAACCGCATGGTCAAGCTGCTGCAGGTGTTGCTGCACCTGTTGCGGTGTCGCTCCAGCAGTATTTTGTCCATGGGCTGCGCTCCACCCGCCACAGCAAAGCAGCATCGAGAACAGGACTGTGCGAACAAAAGACCATTGCATTCTTGTGACCCCCAGATTGAGAAAAATGTTTGCGGAGCAGGTGAGCTGCACCGAAAGAATTTCGACGGAGAATCGAAGGAAGTACTTACTTTACTTTCTCCTGTAACAGGCCGCGCGTCGAATTCAAATTTTCTATCCGGCCAATCAGAGTTCTTTATGGCTGCTTATTGCAGCGACCAGGCCCAGAAATCAACCTGCCATTTCTGCTACCATCAGATCTTCAGCCTGAGCGGGAGTAGCTCAATGGTAGAGTAGCGGCTTCCCAAGCCGTTGGTTGCGGGTTCGATCCCCGTCTCCCGCTCCACACCCTGCACCCTCACTCTGTGACAGAGCCGTGCGGCATCATAGAATGGAAACAGCATTCAGGCTGCTGAAAGAACACAGCTTCCAGAGATATCTTGAGGTGCGAGTGAACCATCGTTGCGTTCGGATTATTGTTGCGGGTCTGTGTACCACAGGGTTGTTTGTCGGATCTCTTGCCGGTCTGGCACAAATTGCCTCGGCCCAGACGCAGTTGGCCAGCTCCAGTCTCGGCTTAGATTCCCTTCTGGAGGCGCGGTGGATGTCTCAGCCGCCAACCCTGGCCAGCCAGCACGACCAGAGTTTGCCCGCATACCAGCCAAAATCCGGATCCCGTTTTCGGCTCCGCGGTCCGAAACCGCCACCAACCCAGCGCGTCTCCAGCACCAACGATGAGGCACTGCCGCAATATCAACCCATCACGGATGCCGTGCTGAGTCCTGAGCTCGGATCCACGTACATACCCGTCGATAGCTGGATCTATCCTGCGCTGCTGCGGCTCTACTCGCTCGGTTACCTGGACAAGGCATTTATCGACATGCGGCCGTGGACGCGCATCAGCGTGGTTCGCATGTTGTATTCCGTTCAGGAACGCGTGCACATGGAGCGCAATAATGAAGAGGCGCTTGCAATCTACAACAAGGTCCTGCAAGAGTTGCAGCCCGATATCCAGGAGGCGGGCGGCTGGAAGCTCAACGCACGGGTCGAATCTGTATACGAGCGGGCCATGGGCATTGCCGGCACGCCGCTGAATGACAGCTATCACCTGGGCCAGACAATCATCAACAATTATGGCCGTCCGTATGAACAAGGCTTCAACGACTACACGGGTTTCAGCGCCCGCGCCAACTCCGGCCCGTTTGCCCTGTATGTGCGCGGCGAATTTCAGCACGCCCCAGGAGCCGCGGGTTACTCCGCAGCGCTGGCGACCACGCTGGCCAACATCGACGGCGTTCCGCCTGTTCCGCAGGATACGATTCCGCGCGGCCCCTTACCCCAGCAGAACTACTTCCGTCTGATTGAAGCGAACCTGTCTGCCACCTTGTTAAACCACGACTTCTCAATCGGCAAAAGCGATGTATGGGACGGCCCGGCCATGGGCGGTGCGTTCGACTGGAGCAACAACGCTGAAAACATCTACTCCTTTCGCATCAACCGCGTGGAACCTCTCCACATTCCGCTTCTTTCCGATGTCTTTGGGCCTGTCCGCTATGAATTTCTAGTTGGCGCCCTGCAGGGACACACCTATCCCCTCAATCCCTGGGTCCACATGGAGAAGTTCGCGTTCAACCCGTCCCAGAATTTTGAGTTCGGTTTCTCGCGTACGGTGATCTGGGGTGGCGTGGGCCATGAACCGGTCACCCTCGGAACGTTCTGGAACAGCTTCACCAGCCTTCAGAATGTCAGCGTGGCAACCAAGTTTTCTCGGAACGACCCGGGCGCGCGGTTCAGCACGTTCGACTACACCTATCGAATCCCTTTCCTGCGCCGGTGGTTAACGCAATACACCGATTCCGAGGCCCATGACGACGTAAGTCCGGTGAGCGCGCCGCGCCGCGCCGGAATCCGTACCGGCTTGTATCTCACCCAATTTCCCAAATTGCACAACCTGGATTTGCGTGCGGAGGCCGTCTACACGGATGTCTCCACGTCGGCGAGCCAGGGCGGCGGATTTATGTACATCGAAACCGTTCAGCGGCAAGGCTATACAAACAAAGGCAACATTTTTGGCGACTGGATCGGACGCGAATCCAAGGGCGGTCAGGCGTGGCTGACATATCACCTTTCGCCGGATGAGATGGTTCAGCTTTCCTATCGAAATGCCAAGGCGGCGAAAGACTTCATCCCTCTTGGCACGACGCAGAACCTGTTTACAGCAAGCGTCGTCAAGCGCATCCGGCCGCAGGTGGAGCTCAATGCGTGGCTGCAGTATGAGCGCTGGAAAGCTCCTATCTACAAGCCCGGCGGCCAGAATGATGTCACCACGAATGTACAGATCACGTGGTTTCCTGAGCTGAAGCACACGATTACGAAGTGGTGAAGGCCACTCACTTGGCCAGCGTGGTGGTGCCCTGGCTGGTGGTCACGTTGGTGAGCGCGCAGTTATTCATGGTTTGAGAAAATTTGAAATACGGGTGAAAGAACAAGGCAGCCCGAAGATCTCCGTTGCCTTCCACCTTTTGGAACAGCCATACGCCGTCCGGATAACGCTGCTGCCGCACATGGATCCAAAAGCCTTTGTGCAGATTGGCCAGCAGGCCCCCGCCAACCTTCACGTCGTGATTCAGATGCGCATTCAGGTCCACCAGCTGACCGCTGAGTTCGTCCACCTGGATGGTTCCGGACATGTCGTGCAGAAATGTCTCCTGCACGCCTTTCGGGTGAACATTCGGGTCGCCGCTCAAATCGTAATCCAGCGTGGGCCGTCCCTGCAGGTCCACTCGATGACCGTTGGTGTAGTGCAGCATGTGCAGCAGCATGTTCACCTGACGCGCATTGTCGGCGTCCTTTTTGGCTACATACTTGGTATCGGAATCCTTTTGGATCTGCTTCTGGACCCGCTCCGTTTCTTTCTTCTGCTGCTCGGCGCTTAGCGGCTTTCCGTTTTTGCTGGTCACCTCATGGATTTCCTGCCCGTTTACGAAAAAAAGATCATACTGCGTCGACTCCTGCTTCTTCACAGCCCCATCTTTATCGGTTTGCTGGGTGACTTGCGTAGTTTTGCAGACGTATCGTTCCTGCTCCGCCTGAGATTTCTTCAAGTTATCGAGCACCCGCTGCTTCAACTGCGCAGCCGAGGGAAGAGGCGCATGCCAGTTGAAATCTGGCGGGGCAATCGATGGACCGTTGGGACCGCTTTGCTGCTGCGGGTTCGCGGGCGGACCGTTTTTCGACTGCGGCCAAGCGGCGATTGCCGACAGCCCCACGGCCAGAACGGCTAACGCCATTGTCCGCCTGAATTCGGTTCGCTTCATCCACTCCACCTCCAAACAGTTAGACTGATGGAGTTGACCTCAGGTCGCAAATACGGAGATTCGATACCCCGCGTTTCCCATGAACGGTGATTGAGTTCCGTGATTGTCCTATTAGGCACTCTGCCACAACAACATTCGACAGGAGTTCCAATGAATCAGGAAAAAGAAGCGATTCACACCACGCAGGCTCCCGCCGCGATCGGTCCTTATTCTCAGGCAGTCCGCATCGGCGACTTCGTTTTTACGTCTGGTCAGGTGGCGCTGGATCCTGCAACGGGTCAACTGGTGGACGGGAGCATTGAAGCCCAGACCCGCCGCGTTCTGCAGAACCTTCAGGCTGTTCTTCAGGGTGCCGGCCTGGATTTGACACGCGTCATCAAGACGACTGTGTTTCTGAAGGACATGAACGACTTCGCAGCGATGAACAAGATTTACGCGGAGCATTTCCCGTCGGAAGCCGCCCCTGCCCGCTCGACTGTGGAAGTCGCGCGCTTGCCGAAAGACGCGCTGGTGGAGATTGAAGTCATCGCGTGTTGAACGATTCTGTTCTTGTTTGTCTACCTACCCCTCTTCGGCTGTGACGACGATCACCTCGGCCGCTTATAAACTACGCCGCCCTTCATCACAAAATTCACCTTCTGCAGCACAGTGGCATCCTGCAGCGGATTCCCCGGCACAGCCACTACATCGGCATTTTTCCCGGCCTCCAGTGTGCCCACTTCCTTCTGCATCCGCAGCAACTGCGCCGCAGACGATGTCGCCGCATGGAGAGCCTGGACCGGTGTCATCCCGAACTTGACCATCTCGCCGAATTCGATCGC
>DASSZI010000016.1:0-34516 GCA_035713565.1 Acidobacteriaceae bacterium
CGGCATTCTTGCTGCTGCCCGGAGCTTCCGTTGCTCAACCCCCCCAGCAGTTGCCGGCTGCGCCCCAGGCGGCCGTTACTACTCTTACGCCTCCAGGGTTTTTCAGTGAGCCCTCGGTGGCTGTCAATCCGATGAATCCAAAGCAAGTCGTGGTGGCTTATCAGGTACCCGCCAACATCGCCTACTCGCAGGACGCGGGAAAGCACTGGGCCCACGCATCCGGGGTGGCCCCAAAAAACCTAAAAGTTTCGGGGGACGTGTCGGTCACGTTCGACAACCAGGGCCATGCGATCCTCTGCTATATCGGATTCAACAAGCTGGGGACCTTCAATTATTGGGGACACGCCACCAACACCAATGGAATCTTTGTGCGGCGGTCTCTCGATGGCGGCAAGAGCTGGAGCGCGCCTGCGATTGCAGTCTCCGTGCAGCAGCAGAAGCCTGGCGTTCCCATGGAAGACAAGCCCTATGTCATCGCCGATACGAGCCACGGGCCACACGCAGGAAATCTCTATATTGCCTGGACTCGATGGAGTCTCACGGATTCCCGGATGGTCCTTTCCCGTTCGACCGATGACGGCAAAACGTGGACCCAGCCGAAAGAGATCGACCAAAGCCCCGGCCTGCCGCGCGACGACAATGGCGCGCTGGAGGGCTTTGATGGCGCGGTGGGAGCGGACAGCACACTATATGCCGTCTGGTCGAAGGGTAACCACATTCAGTTCACAACCTCGCGCGACGGGGGAAAGTCGTTCTCTCACATTGCAAACATTCTCCACACCGCGCCAATCATGTTCGCGGTGCAGGACTTTGAGCGGGCCAACGGCTTTCCTCAGATTAGCGTCGACCCGCGAAGCGGAGATTACCGTCACGCGCATCTCTATGTCACCTGGAGCGATTATCGTTACGGAGACATCGACGTGTTCTGCTCCCGCTCACTGGATGGGGGCAAGACATGGGGACTTCCGGTGCGGGTGAACGACGATCCAATCCATGATGGCAGCGATCAGTTTTTTCAATGGTCCACGGTCGATCCGGTAAGCGGTGCCATCTCTGTAATTTTTTATGATCGCCGGGGAGATCCGGAAAACCATAAAACGGTTGTCACTCTGGCGCGCTCCACGGACGGGGGAAAAAGCTTTAAAAATTACGCCTGGAGTCATACTCCATTCGTCGCATCTGGAGATTTTATGGGCGACTACAGCGGGATTGCCTCCTACGGTGACCGGGTTTACGGAGCCTGGGCGGAGGAGGCGGTGGCGAAAACGCAGGGCCGGCCCGTCAAAGCCGAGAGTGCCAGCGGGGACACCAAAAACGCCCATACGGTGGTCCGGGTTGGCGTGGCCGATTTTGGTGGGCAGAACAGTGGACCAAACGCGGCAATCCCGGGCAAGGAGGGATCCCAAGCTCCGGGGAATGCATTCTGACCGCACCTCCCGGCTGGAATGCCGGAGATGTCCGCTTATGGGCTAGAATGCAGCAGGGGCCAATAAACCCGAACGCGCAGTCATCACTGATGGACGGCTTTCAGTGATTCGGCGGGACTGGCCTTCCCGATTACGCTCTGCGCAGTTTTCAGTTAAACTTTAGTTTCTACTTGCACAATTTCTGTCTGGTTGTCCCCAAACCTTATTTACAAAAGGAAGAACACTGTGAAGCCGAAGATCCTGGTCGTGGATGATGAGCGCGTAATTGCCGACACACTGGTTATCATTTTGAATCGGAATGGTTTTGAAGCCACTGCCGCCTACAGTGGAGAAAGTGCGGTAGAGCTCGCGGAATCCTTGCGTCCAGAGATGATTATCAGTGACGTAATCATGAATGATATGAATGGGATTGACGCTGCTATCCACATCCGCAGGATGCTACCCCAGTGTAAAGTTCTGCTCTTCTCCGGTCAGGCTGCGACAGCCGATCTGCTGGAAAAGGCCAGAAGCCATGGCCATGAATTCGAAATCCTTGCCAAGCCGGTACATCCGCAAGACTTGTTAATGCGCCTCCGCTCCTAACCCCACTCTCACAATAGGTTTCCGGGCCCTACCTGGCCAGGCTACATTTCTCTCCGCCCGTCCATTGCGCGCGCCATGGTGACTTCATCGGCGTATTCAATGTCAGCTCCAGCGGGAATGCCCGTGGCAATCCGAGTGATCCGGGCGGAGACGCCCTGCAGTTGCTGGGCCAGATAATTGGCCGTGGCTTCTCCTTCGGTCGTGGGATTGGTTGCAAGGATAATTTCCTGCAACGCTCCGCTGCGCACCCGCGCAAGCAGGCTCTCGATCCGCAGATGTTCCGGCCCAATCCCATTGAGAGGCGAAAGTGTTCCATGCAGGACGTGATAAACGCCATTGTAGTGCTTCGTTTTTTCAATGCTGGCGATATTGGAGGGTTCCTCAATAACGCAGACAAGCGCCTGATTTCGAGAGGGATTAGCACAGAATTGACAGGGATCCACGTCCGTGATGTTGTGGCAGATCGAGCACAGTTGCAACTGCGCTTTCAGCTCCCGGATGGCGTCGGACAGGGCCAGAGCATCTGCTTCGCTGGCACGAAGGATATGGAACGATAACCGCTGCGCAGATTTGCGGCCGATGCCGGGTAATTTGGACAGCTCGTCAATGAGACGGGTCAGGGGCTGGGCGAAGCGCGACACAGAAAATCCTCAATCAGAACGGAGGCTTTGCGGAACAGGGAATGCGATCAGGAACTCAGCGGCCAAGCATGTGCATCCAGTCCGCGCCACCCAACATACCAGAAAGTTTTCCTTTCATTGCCTCGTCGACTCGCCGAGAAGCGTCATTGACCGCAGCGGCGATTAGATCCTGCAGCATTTCCAGGTCCGCGGCGTTATCCCCCACGGCCGCAGCGGCAGGATCGACATGGACCGCTGTCACTTGCTTTTGCCCATTCATCTGAATGGTAATTGCACCCCCGCCGGCCGATCCTTCAACACGAGTCTGGGCCATGACCTGCTCCATCTGCTGCTGCATCTGCTGCGCTTGTCCCATCATTTCCTTGATCTTGTCGAAATCCATGAAAGTCCTTTCTACACTGTAGGTGGAGTCACCGGGTGTCGCGCAGGGAAACAACGCTGCGCACCTCGGCGTGGAAGAGTTCTTGAGCGTGGCGGATGAGCGGATGGTCTTGTGGACGTCCGCTGGCTGGATTGGATGCGCGGGCCACTGTCTTCTCCGCGACCTGAGCCGACGGCTCTCCGGGTTCGACCCGCACCGCACGGCTGCCACCAGTCAAATTGCGAAAGATTTCGCGGACGATCTGTTGTGCCTGCGTGGTGTAGATCAAACCCAGCAGTGTTTTAGACGCACCGATTTGCACGCGCAATTCCGTTCCGTCCCACTGCCACACGCCCGCTTCAAACATGGTTCCGGCGGTTTCGTGTCCACGCTCCACCAGGGCAGTGCTGATCTGGATCCGCAATGTTTCCGCATCCACGTTCGCATCCACGGTTTGCGCTTCCTGAGGCGGCGGAAGGGAATCCTGGGACAGAAGTTTGGCGGGATCCTTAACCGGAATGGACGATTGCGAATCGGGAACTGGGGTTGGACGAGACGGTGGTTGCTGCACAGCCGGGAATATGACCAATGGCTCGGCAATAGTCTCGCTCGGGAGTGGAGTATGCTGAGCCACGGTGTTGCTGCTGGCCGGGCGGCTGAACATGCCGTCCAGAGGGTGGGGCTGAGCAGGCGTGGCACCGCCGGTCTGCCGGGCATTCTCTGCCGGGGCTGCATGCCTGGTGCCTTGAACCTGTGGCAGCTTGCCGCCTATTGGACCGGGAGTGCCGCGAGAGGAGTTTCCCGCCAGGCTGCCTGAGCTTCTGCTGCCCCCAGAAAGTTGCCGGAACAGCTCCTCAAAAGGAAGTACGCGCTGCATATGGACCAGCTTCAGAAGGCCAAGTTCCAGATGGAATCGCTGTTCCTGCCGATAGCCGAGGTCATCAAAAGTGCGCAGCATTGCATTCAGGAAGCGAGCCAAATCTTCTTCAGAAAAAGCGGCGGCTATCCGTTCCGCCCGCGCCCGCTCTTCGTTGGAAACCTGGAGCAGTTCGGACGTGGTTCCAGCGACGCGCGCCATCAGGCAGTTGCGCAGGAAGCGAACCATCTGCCGGGCAATCTGCTGCGGACTGTTTCCCGCGTCCAGCAGCTGAGCCGCCTGTTCGAGCATGGACGCGGCATTCTGCTCTTTAACGGCTTGCAGCATATCTTCAAATATCTGGTTGGACACCGAACCCATTAGGGATCGTATTTGCGCCGCGCTCAACACGTGTCGGCCACCAACGAGCGGAGCACTGGCAATGGCCTGATCCATGATGGAAAGCGCATCGCGCATGGAGCCATCCCCAGCCTCCGCCAGCAGGGATAATGCGGCTTCATCTACGTTGACGGACTCAATTTCCGCAATGCTGCGCAACTGCTCGACTATCTCCTGAAACCGGACTGCGTGGAAGCTGAAGTGCTGACACCGGGATCGGATCGTCTGCGGGATGTCTTCGGGCTGAGTGGTCGCCATCATAAAGATGACGTGTGCGGGGGGCTCCTCCAAGGTCTTGAGCAGAGCGTTGAAGGCCGCGTCGGTAATCTGGTGCGCCTCATCGAGAATGTAAATCTTGTAGCGATCGCGAGCCGGGCTGTAGCGCGCCCCTTCGCGCAGCTCGCGGATTTCATCGATGCCGCGATTGGTCGCCGCATCGATCTCAATAATGTCCATGGCGTTGCCTGCCCGGATTTCTGTACAGGCAACGCATACGCCACAGGGCTCCGGGGTGGGCCGCTCTGCCGACCCGAGCGGAGTGCGGCACTCCAGCGCCATAGCCAGAATTCGCGCGATTGTGGTTTTTCCAATGCCTCGGTGGCCGCTGAAGATATAGCCGTGCGCAATGCGATCCTGCGCCAGCGCGTTAAGCAGGGTTTGCGTGACGTGATCCTGCCCAATGACATCCGCAAACCGCTGCGGGCGGTATTTCCGCGCTAAGACCTGGTAAGCCATAGAATTTGCCTGGATCGAAGGGCGCTGGAACTTGCCGCGCCAACCCTTGATTGTAGCGCCTGGACCGGCGGCAGGTTCCCATCCCTCGGAGATGCGCGATCGCTCGCTTGCAGGTGCGGCCGGAGTGCTGATTCGTCGTCAGGGTTTTCGGGAAAAGGACTTCTTCGGAGGAGTTTTCTTTGGTGGAGATTTCTTTCCTGCCTTTGAGGATTGCGCAAAATTTTTCTGCGCCACTCGCTTGCGCCGCTTCAGCTCTTCTGGGGAAAACATGGATTTACGGCAATTCTTTGCTCCGCAGTTGCACGGCGCATCCACCTCGTCGCCGTCGTAAAGGCAATAGTCGTAACTGAGCTCTTCTCCCGCTTCAATGTCGCGCGTCGCGATGATCCACACGCGACCGTCGATCTCTTCCGTCTCGCAGTTGGCATCGCAGGAGTGGTTGATGAACATTGCCGTGCCATGGCCATCGATCACCTGTTTGCCGTCGCCGATGGCAAACAGGTACGTGATCGGTTTATTCTCGTAACGAAGGTCTGCTTCATCTTTGTCAATCAACGGGCCGGTGTATTCCACGACCTTGGCACCTTTAGGGATAGGCGCAGTCGTATAGCAACCGGCGGCGTGGATTCGTGAGGAGCGAATAATCAGGCCCATAGGGAATGTGTCCGGGTCGAATGTATTGGGATTAGTGGAGTATACCAGTCCCAAACCAGCTTGCCGCGAGACGGAAAATAGTTCGGCCGCAGACTAGCCGGGGGCGGCGGATTGCGTCCAAAATAGAAGAATGAGGTGCTGGCTACAATCCGCTTCCGGAGCAGTCGTGTGGGTTGCGTCTCTGTTCCTGCTGGCAGGGGCGGCAGCAACCGCACAGAACCAGAACCCGACCGACAGTCCAGGCCAAGGCCAGACTCAAGGCCAGAGCCAAACGCAGGATCAAAACAAGGCTGGGCAGCCGGCGAACTCTTCTAATTCTTCGGGATCTTCCTCCGCGCAGCAGGGAAAAGGCCAGAAGGGTGCAGCAGAGGACAACGCCTTTCCTATCGAGCAGTCGAGGGCGGCTGCAAAGTCAGGATCGCAGGATGCTGCTCCTCAGCAACCTGGAAATCAGAGCTCCGGCTCCAGCACGGCGAAACAGAACCAGCAATCCCCAGCCAAAGACAATCCGTTTCCGGAAGATCAGTCGGCTGCGGCAGCCAAATCCAATGGTGGCCAGGGCCAGTCGGCGGCTCCAGGCGGCTCTCAGAGCAGTTCGTCCTCTTCCGGTGGATATAGCTCAAGCGACGAGAATTTGCCCGCGCCGGAGCTCGGGGACGGTTCGCTGAAGGAGAGTAACAAAAAAATGGACTCTTATACCCGCGATCAGACAGAGGATGGGCGCGTCAAGGACGATCTGAATGTAGCCGACTTCTACATGAAGAATGGGAATTATCGCGGGGCATTCTCGCGCTATGAGGATGCGCTGCAATATGATCCGCAGAATGACACGGCGCTGTTTGGACGGGCGTTTGCCATGTGCAAACAGAACATGACCAACGACGCAATGGCGCAATTCAAAACCTATACCAAGACCAATCCACAGGGAAAATACGCCTTGAAAGCTGAAAAATTGCTGGCTCATCCCAACAAGTGCAAGCACAACTTCTAGAACAGGCCTAAATACCAGGTCAGCAGCGGCCTTCCAAAGAAAATTGCGCCGATTCCGGCAATGGCAAGAAAGCTGCCGAAAGCGATACGTGTTTTGGATGTGGCCCTGTGGCGAACCACAAGGACCAAGGCATACGCGGCGGCAGAAACGACTGCCAGAAAAAACGCTACCAGGGTCTGGGGCAGCCCGAGAAATGCTGCCATCATGCCAAGCAGCTTTACGTCGCCCAGCCCGATCCCTTCCTGCTTGCGAATCGCCCGATACAAGTACGAGACCAGCAGCAGCATGGCACTCGCGACCGCGGCATCCTGCAAAGTGTGCAATGCGATTGCTCCGCGATGATGGGCATCCGGAGCGGCGACTCTTAACAGAAAAGCCACGGCGAGGCCCGGGATTGTGAATGCGTCGGGCAGCAGCATGGTTTGAGCGTCCATGATCGCCAATCCCAAAAGAAAAAAACAGGCCGCGGCGCTCAGGAGCGTTTGCCATGTGGTGCCCGTATTCAGCACGCAGGCCGCAAACAGGACTGCCAGGGCGAGCTCCACCAGCGGATATTGCATGGCGATGGGTGCGTCGCAGGCACGGCAGCGTCCGCGCAGCAAAACCCAGCTCAGCACTGGAATGTTGTCTGTGGGCCGAATGGGAGCATCGCAACTTGTGCAATGCGAGCGTGGTGCAACGATGGACAGATGAGGCGGCAGCCGCACGATGCAGACGTTGAGAAAGCTGCCGAAAACCAGTCCAGCCGCGAGAGCGGCGACTAAAATAATCAAAAAGGATGGCACTCAGGGGCAGTATCGCATGAGTCATGCGAGGAAGCTAAGATGTTGAGCATGGGTCCAACAATGCAAGTACCTGCCGAAATGCGGCAGCCGTCGCAGCCAATGGAACTGCAGCAGGTATTCCTGCGTGCCGTGGAGATCATGGCGCGGTTGCGCGCCCCCGGCGGATGTCCCTGGGACCGTGAGCAGACCTTCGATTCGCTGCGGCGCTACACGCTTGAGGAGACCTATGAAGTTCTGGATGCGATTGAGAACCGCGACTGGAGCGGGTTGAAAGACGAACTTGGCGACCTGCTTCTGCAGGTGCTGTTTTATGCGGAGGTAGCGCGGGAATCCGGCTACTTTCAATTGACAGACGTCATAGAAAATCTGAATGCAAAGTTGGTCCGACGGCATCCGCATGTCTTCGCAGACCGGACGGGTGTAGAGAATTCACAGCAAGTGCTCGCCAATTGGGAAGAGATCAAGAAGATGGAACGCGCAGCCCGCAAGCTGCCGGACGAGGGTTCGCTGCTGCAGACCATTCCGCGCGGATTGCCGGCGCTGATTGAGGCGAGCAAGTTGGGGAGCAAAGCATCTTCGGTCGGATTTGACTGGAAGAGCGCCGAACCCGTGCTTGAGAAGGTTGAAGAGGAACTGAGTGAACTTCGGACGTCAATTGCTGAAAACGATGTGTCCGGCAAGGAAGAGGAACTGGGAGATCTGTTGTTTACTGTTGTGAATCTTGCGCGCAAGCTGGGCGTCCAGCCGGAGTTGGCGCTGCGCGCAACAAACGCAAAGTTTCGCCGCAGGTTTGCTGAAATGGAAAACTCTGTTGGTGTGGCTGGTAATCTGCAAGAGATGTCTTCCGAAGAGCTGGAGAGTCTCTGGGGCGCCGCTAAAGATCGGGAGCGGGAGGGAACAAAAGAATGACCGATGCTGCATTGGCAGCGCGCTGCGTTGATGTGGAGATTCGAAAACTGGAAACAGTATCTGACTTTGATGCGTGCGTTAAGCTGCAACAACAGGTCTGGCAATTTCCTGATGTGGATATCATTCCCCGGCGCATGTTCATCGTGGCTCGGGCGGTTGGCGGACAGGTGCTGGGCGCATGGGATGGCGAAGAGCTTGTGGGCTACTCGCTTGCCATTCCCGGGGTGCGAGAAAGACAGCCTTTTCTGCACTCGCACATGCTCGCTGTCTCTCCTGGGTACCGCAATCGCGGCATTGGAATGAAGTTAAAATTGGCCCAGCGGGAAGAAGCGTTGGCCGCAGGGATCGATCGCATTGAATGGACCTTCGATCCTATGCAGATCAGGAATGCGTACTTCAATATTGAAAAACTGGGTGCGATTGCCCGGCGCTATTCGGTGGACTTTTATGGGAAGTCCAGGTCCCCATTGCATCGCCAGCTACCTACAGACAGGCTGCATGCAGAATGGAATTTGCGCTCCAGCCGAGTGGCCTCGATTGTCGAAGGGAAGCATCCGCCGAAAGTGCTCATACAAGACACAGTGCCGCTTACATTAACGCCCCCAAATGCCGGTGATACACTCCAGCCAGACTTGGATCAGGGACTGGATTCGCTGCTGGAAGTCAGAAGGCGCTTTCTGCTGCTCTTTGCCAGTGACCTGGCTGTATTGAGGTTCGAAATCGAATCGGAAGGGGTCGGGCGGTATCTGCTGGGTAAGCTCGATGGCTGAATGGCGTTTGCAGATTTGTTAATCGAGTGCAGAAGCTGCCAAAAGGGGATCCATTGAAGATCGATAGCGTGGTGATAAGAGAAATTCGTATGCCGCTGGTTCACCCGTTCGAGACCAGCTTTGGGCGCACAACGGACAGGCGCATCCTTCTGGTCGAGGTGGAATCCGAAGGGGTGACCGGCTGGGGAGAATGCACGGCCGGCGAACGTGCAAGCTTCTGTGAAGAGTCGACAGACACCGCTTGGCCAATCCTGGTCCATGAACTGATCCCTGCCTTGTTGCGCGCGGAAATCCAGTCAGGTGGTTCGTGCCCCAAGGCTTTCAGTCATGTTCGTGGCAATAGGATGGCAAAGGCGGCTTTGGAAAATGCAGTTTGGGATGCGCAGAGCCAGCAGGCGGAAATGCCTCTGCCGGAACTGCTTGGCGGAACGCGCACGGAGATTGTATGCGGCGTTTCTCTCGGGTTGGAGCCGACAGTTGGCGAGTTGATGGAGCGCGTCGAGGCAGAACTTGCTGCGGGATACCAGCGCATCAAGTTGAAGTGCAAGCCGGGCCGCGATGTTGAATTGTTTGAAGCGGTGCGTAACCGCTGGCCGGATATTCTGCTCAGTTGCGACGCCAACGCTTCCTATCGGTTGAAAGACCAGGAGCATCTACGCTCGTTTGACGCCTTTCACCTGCTGATGATCGAGCAGCCGCTGTGGCACGATGATTTTTATTTCCATTCGCTGCTGCAGCGCCAACTGGAAACCTCCATCTGTCTCGATGAGCCGATACGCAACCGGCGCGACGCTTTGGCTGCCATTGAAATGGAATCGTGCCGGATCATCAACATCAAACTGGGTCGCGTCGGCGGATTTAGTGAGGCGATTCGCGTGCACAACGTGACCACAGAGCGCGGGATTCCCGTATGGTGTGGCGGGATGCTGGAGACCGGCGTTGGGCGTTCTCACAACATCGCGCTATCCTCATTACAAAATTTCAGTCTGCCAGGAGATGTCTCCGCGTCCAGCAGGTATTGGGCGGAAGACATTATCGAACCTGCGGTCGAGGTTTCCGCGCAGGGGACGATTCAGGTGCCTCAAACTCCAGGAAGAGGATATCGGGTCAAGCGGGACCGGGTGGAAAAGCTAACCGTGCGGAGCGAACGGTTCCTTGCGCGGAATCAGGTGCGAAGCCACGATGCCGTCTCGGTGAACACTTAGTCTGCCTCAAAAGTCTGTTGCAGCAGCCATTGGACCGCATCCCAGTAATGCCACCCGGCAGGAACCAGATGATATTTCCATGCGGTTTCGTCTACATGGACTTGAACTTTTTTCAGGAGCACGGCCCGGCCTTGCAGGTCCAACGTGAGATGTGACATCTGCCATCCCGCAACGGAGGTTTTTCTCTGGACAATTGCGATGTGGCCTCCTGGATCGAGAACTCCCAGCAATCCCCATCCATAATCCACGTGACGAAAAAGCTCTCCGCTGATCTGGGCCACGCGTTTGTCCGAAGGGTCGATCCAGACCTCGCCGCGGATGCCGGTCAAGATTCGCGATTCCAGATCGGGAGGTGAGAACTTGGGATTCGGCTCGAAGATCAATCGAATAGCAGGTCCCCAGGGCGTTGACTGCGCACCGGCATAGCGATACAGAAATGCCACAGGCAAAAGGCGCATCATTTCAGCCAATTGCGCCGCGTCGCGCGCCTCTCTACGTTTTCGATGCGCTTGAATGGCCGGATCGCCCCCCAGCGCATGCAGCCGGTCAAATTCAACTCGTTCCTGCTCTGGTGTGAGCGGATGATTTTGCTCGGCGATCAATCTCGCGACACCTCCGTCGAGTGTCTCCACAATTTCTTTCGTTGTGTCGGTCTTTGCCGTCACCTTTCGCAGACGATATCGAAGCAGAGGGTGTTTTCCATAGGAGTTGGCCAGCTCATTGTAAGAGGCCTGTTGCATCAGGGCTGCTGGATCGACGCGCGCTAAGTTCCAGGCCGCGGCGCCATCGCGGGAATGGCTCGTCCGGGGCGACACGGGGCCGGATTTCTCCCACTGTCCGGCCGCCGCGATAGGGGACAAAACCAGCAAGCATTTTAGAATCCGGAACAAGCACTCCGTGGCACTTGCGCGGCGAGAATTGAAAAACATCCGAAATGAGCTTTCCCGGAACCGAGTTGTGAGCGGATAGGGCGGCAGGAAGTGATGTGCGCGTCGGATGTCAACACCTCCCTTATAGATTCACTCAGATTCAACGCGAAGGGAACCGCAGAAATCCGTCGCTCCGCACGTATTTGCCGCTGGCGTCCACGCCGTTGGTCATATGATGAAGGGAACGAATCTAGGAGACAAAAACGTCGATGAGCCCCCTGTTTCAACGTTCTGCAGGCCCAGGCGCGGCAACTTCCGGTGGGCGTATGCCCCGTCATTCCAGCGGCTGGTTAAAGATCCTCGCCAGACTCAAGGCGGATTCCGGCCTGCGTGTCTTGGACATTGGCCCCACCTCCCCCAACAACATCAATTTTCTGACCGGTTTGGGTCACAGTGTGTACATGGCGGATCTGGTGGAAGAAGCGGTGAAACCGGATTGGGCTTTGCCTGCGGAGCCAGGCGAAGCTCCCCGCTACAAAGTGGAAGCCTTTCTAGAGCGCCATATGGATTTCAGCGACAGGAAGTTCGACGTGATCTTGTTATGGGATGCGATGGATTATATCCCGGGTCCAATCTCTGAAGCCATACTTGGGAAATTCGCCGAAGTCCTTGCAGATCCGGGACATGTGCTTGCTTTTTTCCATACTCGAACGACAGGACCGGACGCGGCATTTTGCCGCTATCACGTTCAGGATGGAGAAACGATTCAGACGCAGGAAGGTTTGCCTCATCCCATTGTGCACAGCTACCAAAATCGGCAAATCGAAGCATTGTTCCAACCGCTCGGGTCATGCCGATTTCTGCTGGCGAAAGACAATACAAGAGAAGTGATCGTCAGCCGGTCCTGAGATAACGTTCAGGCAGCCTAAACGATTGCGTTGCGTCTGAGCTCTGGTGACTGCATCTGCTCAGGGTGCAATGCTGCGTCATTGGAGAAGCATTGCATTTCCATCTGATCCAGTGGGATTGGCTGCTCCCATCGAGGGACTCCATTGCCCGAACGCGGACTCCAGCCATGCTTCTCCTTGACAGCTTTCACCAACTCCCTCATGCGGCTCCGATAGATAGAACTGACGAAGGCGCGATCCCCGAAACGATTGCGATAGGATTCCAGCAGGTCTGGGAAGTTGCGGGCAACGAATCCCTCAAAGACCGCCTTGGAGCAGGGTTTGAGGAAGAGCGGCTCAGCGTGGAAAAAGAGCGCGGCAGCTTGGTGGGCTGCGGCAGCGACGCTGTCCACAGCGGCGTAGGAATCTGTAATTCCAGGCAGCAGAGGACAGCACAGCACCCCAGCCCGCAGACCGGCATCCCGGAGGCGCGAAAGAGCCGCCAGACGGAGATCGGGCCGAGGGGCGCGAGGCTCCAGCATTCTCGCCAGGCTCGTATCGAGCGTAGTGATGGTCAGATTGACGGTGATGTGGTTGCGCTCGGCAATTTCCTTGAGCAGGTCAATGTCACGGGTGACAAGCGAAGATTTTGTGACCAGCCCTATTCGCAACCCACTCTGTTCGGCCAATACCTCCAGAATCCCACGGGTGATCTGGGCGGTGCGCTCGATCGGCTGATAGGGGTCGGTGGCCGTGCCGATTGCAATAGCTTCGTGGCTGCGGAGGCTGCGGAGCTCCTGTCGCAGAATCCACGCGGCGTTCTGTTTGATAAATATCTGCTGCTCGAAGGCCTTGGAATTGCGTAATTCCATAAATTCATGCGTGTACCTTGCATAGCAGTAATGACAGCCGAACTCGCATCCGCGATACGGGTTGATCGAACGGGCAAATCCCCAGTTCCGCCGGGAAATGCTGTGGGTGAGAATGGACCGGGTGGCGAGAGTTCGAAACTCGACTTGGTGGCCGTTGTCGACCAGTTCCGATTCAGCTGCAAGGCGGGCCAGTCCCGTCACCTTGGCGGGATTCTGATCCGGAGGCAGCATCGGAAACAGAGGGAGTGTACCGCAAGTCTTCGCCATATGTTCGCCAGATTTCAGGGTAGCGGGAGAGGATGGACGGCGTCAAGGGTTTCTTGCGTGAGAAACTGTTTTCGCTACTGTCGACGCGCCGCAGAGACTACGACGCCGTCCCGCGGGCGCAAGGAAATTTGAGCGCTGAGGGCGAGTTCCTTGGGAGCGTTCGGCGGCATAGCGATCCGCCACGAGCGCATCACGCTTGCGAGCACCAAAACTGCCTCCATCCAGGCGAAGTTCTCCCCGATGCAGATGCGTGAGCCGGCGCCAAATGGAAAATAGGCATAGCGTGGGCGCGTCAAAGCGACTTCAGGCAGGAACCGGTCGGGGTCGAAATGCATCGGATCGGGGTAAAACCGCGGATCCCGATGGATTGCAATTTGCGGGACAAGCAGAAGCGAACCGGCAGAAATGGCGAAACCACGGTAGGTGTAGGGTGCCGCCACGGCGCGGGCTGTGACCCATACGGGCGGGTAAAGACGCAGGCCCTCGGATACCACACGCTGGGTGTAGGGGAGCCGCTCATACAGCCCCATTGCTGTCAGGGGCTTGTGCGCCTCCTGCGCTGCGAATGCGGCGGCAGCTTCCTTATGCACGCGTTCTTGGATTTCAGGATGCGTGGCCATCAGGTAAAAGATGAAGCTCAGGCCATTCGCCGTGGTTTCATGGCCGGCCAGAAGCAGCGTGAGGCATTCGTCGCGAATCTGCCGGTCACTCATGCCGCCGGTGCCACCTTCGACGTCCTGACCGGCAAGCAGCATGGATAAGAGATCGCCATGATCCTCGCCGGAACGACGGCGGCTGGCGATCATGGAATAAATTAGAGCATCGAGTTTTTGCTGCGATTGACGAATCCGACGCACGAACCCGAACGGCAGTCTGATCATGAGCTCCGGGAACGGCGAGAAGGCGAGAGGAAGGAATCCCATGAAGGCCGTCACGGAGTCGGAGATGGTCTGCACTTCGGACTCCACATCGGTGTCGAACAGACATTTGCCAGTGATTCGCAAGGTCAACTGCAGCATGGCGCGATGGATGTCAAACGTTGCGCGATCCTCCCAGTGCTCTGCCATTTCGCGGGTAAACCGCAGCATCGTCTCTCCGTAAGCTGCAATTCGCTGCCGGTGGAAGGCGGGCTGCACCAGCCTGCGCTGACGCATGTGCAAGGGCTCTTCACTGGTCAGGAGTCCTTCTCCCAGCGCAAACTTTGCCCGCTGCATTACGATGCCACGATGTTGCATGGCGGCATCGCGTATCAGAACCTCCTGGACCATTTCCGGGTGATTGAACTGGAAAATATGGCGTCCGAACGCCTTGTAGTGGACCATATCTCCGTAAACGCGCGCGTTTTCAAGCAGGAAGTTGTGGGTGCTTACCTTGAGCAGGCCGGGATTGCGCATCCGGTCCCAGGCAGTAGGGCCGGGCGGGTAATTCGTAGTGGCGCCGGTCGTAGACGTATTTCCCTTTCAGGTGAGGTCCGCACCTTCCTGCGCTGCACGCAGACCGCCCAATCCAATTAGAGAGCAGTTTGGCTCAATTGCATACTCCATCCAGATCGAGATTGTCTCTGAGAAAGGGCAGGATAGCTTGTCAGGATAGCTTGTTTGGTTGGATAAGCCATTCTGCTTATGGGGTCTCTCGACAACGGAGAAAGCCGCGTGATAGTCTCAGAGGTTTTCTTCGAGGGATTTCGATGAGCGCAAGGACACTGGATCAGCTAGAGCCGCAGCAGGCGATGTTTCATCAATTCACGGACGAACAGCAGCAGTTAAGAAAAGAAGTTCGGGATTTCGCAGCCCGCGAAATCGCACCGAATGTCATGCGCTGGGACGAGGCGAGTGAATTTCCCGCAGACCTGGTGAAAGAGCTAGGACGCATGGGTTTGATGGGCATCATCTTTCCGTCGGAATATGGCGGCTCAGGACTGGGCTATGTGGATTATGTGATTGCAATTGAGGAACTGTCGCGCGTTGACGGCTCGATCGGCATCATTGTCGCCTCTCACAATTCACTGGCCACTAACCACATTTATCTCGCTGGGACGGAAGAGCAGCGAAGGAAATATGTCACCAAACTTGCGAGCGGGGAGTGGCTGGGCGCTTGGGGTTTGACGGAGCCCGGTTCCGGTTCCGATGCGGGGGGTGCGCGGACCACGGCAGTCAAGAAAGGCGACCGCTGGGTCTTAAACGGAAACAAAACATTCATCACGAACGGGCACTATGCGGATGTTGCGGTGGTCATTGCGGTCACGGACCGGGCCAGGGGAACGCACGGGATGTCGGCCTTCATCGTGGAAAGGGGAACGCCCGGTTTTCGTCCTGGCAAGAAGGAAAATAAGCTGGGCCTGCGCGCCAGTGATACCTCGGAGCTGATCCTTGAGGATTGTGAGCTTCCAGCCGAGAGCCTGCTGGGTCAGGAGGGTGAAGGCTTTGTCGATTCCATGCGAGTGCTGGATGGCGGCCGCATATCGATCGCCGCGCTGTCGCTTGGCATTGCGCAAGGTGCGTTTGACGCTGCGCTGAAATACTCCAAGGAGCGCAAGCAGTTCGGGAAGGCGATCAGCGAATTCCAGGGAATGCAATGGAAGATCGCCGATATGGCAACCCAGCTGGATGCGGCCAAGCTGCTGACTTTTCGCGCGGCGCAGATGAAGGATGCAGGCATGAAGACCACCCTGGAGTCCTCCATGGCGAAGCTGCATGCAAGCGAAGTCGCGGTCAAGATCTGCGATGAGTGCGTGCAGTTTCATGGTGGTTATGGATTCATCAAAGACTATCCGGCGGAAAAGTTTTATCGAGACGTGAAGCTGTGCACCATCGGCGAGGGAACCAGTGAGATTCAACGGATGGTGATCGCGCGGGAAGTATTGAAGCGCTGAATGGCGCAGGAGTTGTGGATGTTTTTTCCTGTCCGGCGATAAGGACGTGTGGATTTCACCTTTACTCGACGGGCTCAATATGGCGTGGGCGATAGCGCGGTTTCTTCATGAGATAACCAACGGGAATCAGGCAGGCGGTCAGCAGAACTAGAATGTGCACGGTGTCGACATAAGCCAGCGTGCGCGCCTGCTGCAACATCATCGCGTAGATTTGTCCTGCAGAATGGGCAAGAGCATCTGGTGCGGAGTATCCGCGGCCCTGCAGAGCGCCCGCGACTCCTTGTTGCATGCCGGAAAATGTGGTGGACGCCGGGTAGACATGCGCCGAGAGAAACTGCTGGTGCACCTGCGCCCGCCGCGTCAGCATGGTGGTAATGAAAGAAATGCCAACACTGCCGCCGATGTTTCTCGCCAGCGCGGTCAGACCGGAGACTTCGTTGTTCTTTTCCTGCGGAACGCCTACGTAGGACATCAGGCTGATCGGCACGAACATGAAGGGCATTCCGAGCACCATCACCACGCGCCAGCTTGCTGCGTCCCAGAAGGTGATGCCCAGGTACAGGTCGCCAATGCGCCAGATACCGATTGTCAGCAGCGAGAATCCGATCGTGATCATCAGGCGGGGATCGAGCTTCTGCCCGATGTAGCCGACGACCGGGAACAACACCATGAGCACCAGTCCTCCGGCGGAAAGCGCAAGGCCGGCCTGCGTGGCTGTGTAGCCCAGAATTTCCTGCAGAAACTGCGGGATCATCACGGTTGTGGAGTAGAGGGCGGCACCGATCAGCAGCATCACGATCTGGGTCATGGCAAAATTGCGCTTGCGATAGAGGCGCAGATCTATAATGGGGTGTTCAGCTGTCAGCTC
The DNA here is from genome assembly GCA_035713565.1 of Acidobacteriaceae bacterium. GTDB lineage: Bacteria > Acidobacteriota > Terriglobia > Terriglobales > Acidobacteriaceae > JAKAAZ01. The sequence goes on from DASSZI010000016.1 coordinate 16,951, forward strand.
ACGATACAGAAATGCGGCAAATCCAATTCCCGCAATCCATGCACAGGAGAGGATAAAGCGAGAGCTGAACCAATCGTCCTCCTGCCCTTTATCCAGCAGCAGTTGGAGGGATGCAATGGTGAGCGCCAGCAGGCCGAGTCCGATTCCATCGACGCCGCCGAGCTTTTTCCGGACGGCCTTCAGGTAAGGAGGGTCTTCCACGATTCTGCTGGTAAGCAGCATGGACACAATTCCAATGGGGATATTCAGGAAAAAGATCCAGCGCCAGGTGTAGTTGTCGGTGATCCAGCCGCCTACCGTAGGCCCAATGGCGGGGGCGAGCACGACCGCCATTCCGTAGAGAGAAAACGCAACACTGCGCTTTTCCGGCGGGAAGGTGTCGGCCAGGATAGCTCGCTCACTGGGTTGCAGCCCACCCCCGCCTACTCCCTGGATAACGCGGAAGAAGATGAGCATCGGCAGGGAAGTAGCGAGCCCGCAAAGAAAGGATGAGATGGTGAACAGCGCCACGCATGTCATGTAAAAACGTTTACGGCCGATACGATTGGAAATCCAACCGCTGATAGGCAGCACAATGGCATTCGATACCAGATAACTGGTAAGAACCCAGGTGGCCTCATCGTAGCTGGCCCCGAGCGAGCCCGCGATGTGAGGAAGGGCAACGTTGGCAATGCTGGAGTCGAGCGACTCCATAAACGTCGCCAGCGTCACGGTAAACGTGATCACCCAGGGGTTGAATCGAGGCTTCCAGTACTCGTAGTGGAACTCGTTATCGTCCTCCCGCGCTTTCGCTGCGGCAGAGACGGAAGGCCCCGCCATACCTGCTCCACGTATATTTTTTTAAAGGCTGCCTGCGCATCCGCCCAGAACGCGAGTATTTCGCGCCTGTGTCCCTACTCCAGGAAATCCGTCTAGTTCAGATGCGGTATCTTTCCAGAATAATGCAGAATGTTTAGCCTGCCGAATTTGCTGCTCGCGGGTGCCGCAGCTTGCATGGACACGATATGATCGCAACGAGCATGGAGCGATCAATCTCATCGGGAGTGGATGGCAACGGTTTGCATCCTTTGATCCCACGGCTGCGGAGCGGTGATGTCCGGGCGCTCGCAAGAGCCATCTCTCTGGTGGAAAATGACGCACCGGAGTCGAGAGACGTGCTGTCGGCGTGTTTTCCTTATTCCGGGATGGCGTTGCGCATCGGGCTGACGGGAGCTCCGGGAGCAGGCAAAAGCACACTGGTCGATCAACTTGCCAGGCATTACCGGCAGCAGCACGAGACTGTCGGCATTCTCGCCGTTGATCCCACGAGCCCCTTTACCGGCGGTGCGATTCTGGGCGATAGAATCCGGATGCAAAATCAACATGCCGACCCCGGACTTTATATCCGTAGCATGGCGACCAGGGGGGCTCTCGGGGGCATGGCATCTGCGACTGCGGATGTCGCTTCCATTGTGGAGGCCAGCGGGAAAACGCGCCTGTTGATTGAGACTGTCGGCGTCGGCCAGGATGAAGTCGATGTGGTGCGTTTGGCGGACGTTACAGTCGTGATTCTGGTGCCGGGCCTTGGTGACGATGTGCAGAGCATCAAAGCGGGCATTCTGGAAATTGCGGATGTGTTTGTCGTGAACAAGAGCGACCGCGAAGGAGCGGATCGTGTCGAACGGGAGATACGCACGATGCAATCGCTGGGCACCCACGTCGAGGGATGGGTGCCTCCCGTGGTGCGGACGATTGCGAGCACGGGAGAAGGCACAGCCGCGCTGGCCGAGGCAATTGATCGGTGTGCGGCGTGGCTTGGCAACGCAGGGCGATTGGAGAAAAAGCGGACAAACGCCTGGAGGGAACGGCTGCTGGAGATGATTCGGGAGAGATTGACGCGGGAACTGGTGCGGCACCGGTTGGGTGCTGCGGATCTGGTGCGCCACGCGCACGCGGTCGCAAAACGAGACGAAGATCCATATCTTCTGGTAGAACGTCTGGTGCAAGGATTATTGGATTTGCACAGGGACGAGCAAGGTTCAAACAAATAGATGACGACACAAGCAAAATCAGTCGATCGCAGCCAGGGAAACTCCGAGCCAACCGGTATGTTTCGAATCGATCATTTAGGTATCGCCGTCAACAGCCTGCGCCAGGCGCGCGCGTTCTATGAACTTTTGGGAATGGACGCCGGTCCGGAGGAGGTCATCGATCATGAGCAGGTGCGCACCGTAATGATTCCAGCCGGAGAGAGCCGCATTGAACTGCTGGAACCAACGTCGCCCGATTCGGTCATAGGGCGGTTTATTGAACGTCGCGGCGAAGGGATGCATCATGTCGCGCTTCATGTAGATGATATCGCCGAGGTCTTTGCCGAAATGAAGCGGGCCGGGATGCGACTTGTATCCGACGAGTTGAAGATTGGAGCTGGAGGCCATCTCTATTTCTTCGTACATCCCTCCAGCACCGGTGGCGTACTGGTGGAGATTTGCCAGAATGCCGATGCAGACGTGCCCGTCTGATGTTTTTTCTGGTTTTTGACACAGCCGGAAACGTGGGTGGCGTGCTTCTGGCGCAAGTCGATGCAGAAGGCTCGGGTTCACAGGAACCATGCGCTTTTCGTGAGCTCGCCCCGAGGCAGTTTTCTACGGATCTGGTCCCAGCCGTCGCGGAACTTCTCCGGGATCATTCATGCCGGCTGCAGGATGTGGACGTTTTGGCGGTTGTCGCCGGTCCAGGATCCTTCACGGGCTTGCGTGTGGGTTTAAGTGCGGTAAAAGGATTTGCGGAGGCGCTGTCGAAACCAATTGTTGCAGTTTCGCGCCTCGCGGTGATGGCCTCCATTCCAGTTCTTGATGGAGGGCGCGCCAGTATTCCTGTGCATGCTGTACTCGACGCGGGAAGAGGTGAGTTTTACCATGGCGCATATCGTGAGGCGGGAATGGAGTGCTTGGGCGAGTCGAAGCAAACCGTCGAAGAACTGCGTTCCCAACTCACGCGTCTCGGCGGACAGATCGTCGCGTCCGAGCCGCCGACTCTGTCCGTCCTGCAGGATTTTCTTCCGCAGGAGATTCCTCCGGTTGGTGCGCGGCAGGCGCTACCCCTGGTGCTTCGGAGCTGGCAGGCTGGCCGGTTCTCGGACGTTCTGAAGCTTGACGCAAATTATCTGCGAGCATCCGAAGCGGAGATTATTTCCCGGCTTGCTCTGCACCGGCAGCAGAAAACAGCATCTCGCCACTCAAAAGCCGACGGCACCTCTGATGAATCAGCGAAATGAACCATATCGGCAAACTCCCGTAGAAAGCCCCGAGTGGATTGTACGGCGGGCGCGCGTCGATGATCTTGCCGGAGTGCGGACGATTGCCGAGGCAAGCGCGGCGGCGGCGCAATGGACGGCGCAGGAATATCGCAGTTATTGCGCCAGCCACGAACATCCGCTGGTGTTGTCCAAAGTCATCCTGGTTGCTTTCGATTGGATACACGAGGAGATAGTCGGGTTCGCGGCATTCCAGGCTGTCCTCGCGACTGGTGAGTGCGGACTGGAAAATATGGCCGTCGTAGAGAACTGGCGGCGGCGGGGGATTGGCGCCCGGTTGTTGGCAGCGGGTCTGCTCTGGTGCCGAGGATGGCGTGCAGCACCAGGTTGGTTAAGGGATGGGACAGAGCCACTCGAAAGCCTGTCGCTGGAGGTCAGGGCTAGCAATGCGGCAGCCATCGCTCTCTACAGGCAGGCCGGTTTTGTCGAGCGCGGACGAAGACGCGGATATTATTCTCAACCTGATGAAGATGCCCTTCAGATGAGCAGGCCCCTCGGGCCGCGGTCCAATGCAGAGCGATAAGCCTCGATTGCCAATTCACTTCCTGACATGTTAGTTTGGCTGCCTAGCCTAAAAGAGGAGGTATTTCCTGTGAAAAATACCATGGAGCAGGCCAGCGGCGCGGGTCCCAACCCACTCGGCCGTCTGGTTGAAGAACATCGTCAATATTCGCGCAGGCTGGACAGTATTCTGTCGCAATCGTATCTGAGTGAGAGCGAGCAGATTGAGGCGGCTCGGCTCAAGAAATTGAAATTGAAGTTACGAGATCAGATGGAAAGTTATGCCCGGCCCTCCCGCTCCTACTCCATGCAGGGATAGGCATTCTCGCGTACGCCCGATCGTCTTTTTGCGCCTCCTGGGACGTAGAACGTGTGTAACCGTATAATCTGTCATACGAAATGGTGAGAGACGGTTATTTCTACGGGATAGGGTTCGGAATGGCGGCTGTCCTGGTGTGGGTGACAACCCACTCAGTGTTGCTGGCGCTTGTGCCTGTACTGCTGGCACTCTTTTTTCTGTGGTTTTTCCGTGACCCTAATCGGGCGATTCCAGAGGCTCCAGGACTGATCGTTTCTCCTGCGGACGGGAAAGTGACGGCCATTGAGACGATCCATGCTCCCGGCGGCCAGATGCGCCGCATCAGCGTCTTTTTGAACGTCTTTGATGTTCATGTCAATCGCGCGCCCATCGCGGGCAGCATCCAGCGTATCGAGTACAAGAAGGGAAAGTACCTGAACGCGATGAATGCGGCGTCCGCAACAGAAAACGAGCAAAATCTGGTGGAGATTGGTGGCGAATTCTGTACTGTTGCATTCTGCCAGATTGCGGGGCTGTTGGCCCGCCGCATTGTTTTCCAGAAAAAGGTGACGGACTGGGTACATCGCGGGGAGCGAGTGGGATTGATAAAATTCGGCTCTCGCGTGGATATTCTGCTTCCTTTGTCCTGTGAACTGCACGTGAAGCTGGGCGACCGTGTACGTGGAGGTGCTTCTGTGCTGGCCAGTATGCCGCCACCCGATGTGCTAGAGAATCTGGCGGAGATCTCCTCTCAAAATACTGGGCCTGTACCGGAGCTTGTGCAATGACTGAGGCGAGATGATAAAGGATGATCACCGTCCGAAACGACGGCCAGCGCGCCGGGGTATGTTCATCCTTCCTTCGCTGTTCACAGCCGGCAGCATAGGAGCCGGGTTTTATGCCATCATGCAGAGTCTGCAGGGCTCGGCGCTTGAGCCGCATCACTTCGACTATGCGGCGCTTGCCATCGGACTGGCTGTTCCATTCGATGGACTGGATGGCCGGATAGCGCGCCTGACCAACACCACCAGTGAGTTCGGCAAGGAACTTGACTCCCTGGCGGATGTGATTACGTTTGGGGTGGCTCCCAGCATTCTGGCCTATAGCTGGGGTTTCCGAGCTTTGCCTCCTACAATGGATCCTCTGCTGCGCAGCAAATTGATGCACGCGGGCGCAGTGGTCAGTTTTCTCTTTCTGATCTGCGGAGCATGCCGACTGGCCCGATTCAACACCAGCGCAGACGCCCAGCCTAAGAACCCTGGCCGTCCTGATCGGAAATACTTTGTTGGGATGCCCATTCCAGCCGCAGCCGGAGTGATTGCCGCAAGTGTCCACTCCTTTCTTGGCACGCCGGTTTTCAGCGCTACTGTCGCTATCATCTGGGCGTTGCTGATTGCGCTGGTTGGATTTTTGATGGTCAGTACGTGGCGTTTCTGGAGCGGTAAAGAAATCAACCTGACCGACCGGCACCCCTTTCAACTGCTTGCATTAATCGGAGCTTTCGTCGCCGTGGTCGTGCTGTTTTCGCGGGAGCTTCTATTCCTGATCGCTCTGGGCTACATGTTCTCAGGGGTGCTCGCCCGTGCAGCTTACTCATGGTCCTTGCGTCATCGGAAACATCCCCGGTCAGCGGGTTCGCCGTCCAATAATCCCGGAGCGGGCGATTTTCCGGGACCCGCCTGATTTTGTCGTTGATCGACCATTGCCAACAAAGCTAATTCCTCAACAGGTGCATCCTTCATGCCGGAACAAACATTGAAAATCGCGCTCGTTGGCGCGGCCAGTCTGCTGGGCAAAGCGCTCAATGACGAGCTGGCAATCTCTTCATTTTCCACCGCAGATTTCCACCTGCTGGAGGAGGAAGACGGAGCCGGAAAGCTGACCTCGGCTGCCGACGAGGCGCGAATCATTCAGCCGGTTGAAGCGGATTCGTTTGAAAAGTGTGACTTCACATTTTTTGCAGGAAGCCCCGAGTTGACGCTGAAGCATTGGCAGCAGGCACTCAAGGCTGGGTCGCGCGTCGTGGATTTGTCGGGCGCGCTGGCAGATCAGCCCGGCATTTTGGTGCGTGCGCCATGGGTACAGGAAGAATCTCTAACTTTTTCTCAGTCCGCGCCGCAGAGCACCGGGCCGTTGGCCACGCCGGACCTGCAGACCCGCGCGGTGATCTCCGCGCATCCTGTAGCCGTGCTGCTGGCGATGTTTGCCATCCGCAGCCAGCATGCCGCGCCTGTACGTCGAGTGTGGGCCACGCTTTTGCAGCCCGCCTCAGAGTATGGACAGGCAGCGCTGGAAGAATTGCACCAGCAGACGACCAATCTGCTCTCGTTTCAGAGCCTTCCGACGCAAGTGTTTGGATCTCAAAGCGCGTTCAATCTTGCTGTCTCTTTTGGCTCGGAGAGTCGCGTAAATCTTTTTCAAGCATCGGAGTTGATCCGCCGTCAATATGCCATAATCGCGCCGAGTGTGGCGGCTGCGCTGGCGCTGCAGATTGTTCAGGTACCTGTCTTTCACGGATATGCGGTTTCGCTTGGCCTGGAGTTCGATCAGCCGGTCAGTCTTGCCTCCGTCACGGAGGCTTTGGCTGGTTCTCATGTGCGACTCGTCACTGAGCCTGGCGAGTTTCCCGGCAATGTTCAGGCCGTGGAAGAAACAGACGTTCAGGTGCTGGTGCAGCCGATTGAGACAAACGTTTCGCCAGCGCAAACTGCCGGGATCGCCTTTGCGGGCAAGCCCGACACGACCCGGTTCTGGTTATGGATCATCGCCGACAATTTGAAGTTCGCTGCCCAAAACGCTATCGCCTGCGCTGTGGAGCTGAACCGTTTGCGCCCTCGCGGAATCGTGCAGTAAGCGGCGTGTACGCTCTGGAGCACCGGGCAAACCCTCTACAGAGTAGCTATCGAGGGGACCAAAGAGGTAAGCAGTGGCCCCAGCCTGTGCGCGGTCTGCTGACCCGTTTCCAGTACTTCGGCGTGGTTCAGCTCCGCTTCCGTCAGGCCCGCCGCCAGGTTGGTCACACAGGAGATCGCGAGGACCTCCAGCCCTATGTGACGCGCGGCGATCACTTCCTGCACGGTGGACATGCCGACCAGGTCGGCACCGATTGTGCGAAAGAAGCGAATCTCCGCAGGCGTTTCAAAACTCGGGCCTGACACGCCCAGGTAAATTCCTTCCTGCATTGTCCAGCCCTGCTCGAATGCCGTGCGGAGGGCGAGCTGTCGTAGCCGGCGGGAATAGGCGTGCGTCATGTCGAAAAACTGAGGGCCAAGCTGCGGGTCATGAACTCCTGTGCACGGATTGGTTCCGGTCAGATTGATGTGATCGCTGATGGCAACGAGACTACCTTGAGCGAGCTGATGGCTCAGACTGCCGGCAGCATTGGTCAGTATGAGCTGCGTAATCCCAAGGCCGCCGAGCACCCGGATGGGGAAAACGACTTCTTCGGGACTATATCCTTCATACGCGTGAACGCGACCCTGCAGGACGATCACCGGCACGCCTCTTATCGTGCCGACCAGCAGGCGTCCTGCGTGGCCAGTCACTGTAGGCCGGGGGAAGTGCGGGATTTCCGTGTAGTCTACGACGCACGAAGTTTCGAGGGAATCGGCAAACTCGCCAAGCCCGGAGCCTAGGACCACTGCAATCCTGGGTAGTGGCTTGCCTGTCATGGCGATCTGCTCGCGCAGAAAGTGCGTTGCCTGCCGAATCCTTTGCAGGGAATCCGGCTTTGTCATAGCGATGCTCGCGAAAATCCGAAGGGCAACAGATTGGAAATGGTCTGCATGGCCTCGCCCGCGGCATCAGGAAAATAGATCGGAGTGTCGGGCGATGCGAACTCCGCAAGAAACTGGCGGCATGCGCCACAAGGCGAACTGGCCGTCTCATTCAAATTGACCACCATTACGGCACAGAGCCGGATTGCGGGGCCGAAGCGGACTACGGCCTGCACCATGGCAGAACGTTCTGCGCAGATCGTCAGGCCGAAACTGGCATTTTCCACGTTGCAGCCACTGACGATGGAGCCGTTCTGCAGCAGCAGGGCGGCCCCTACGTGGAAGTTGGAATAGGGAGCATAGGCATGTTGGGCGGCTGCGGTGGCGACCTGTCGCAGTCGCGCTAACAGGGAACTGTCGAGAATGACTGGGACGGTCATTCCGTTAGCGTATGCGTTGCCGCAGGCGCGGTAAAGGGATTTTGCGGCTGCGGAGCGAAGCGCAAAACGACACGAGCGACCTTGCACGATATCCTGAAATCGAGACTCTCTGTCGTCCGCACTCCATTGAAATCGACCAGGCCAAAACGCAAATTCGCTCGCCAGCCGACCGCCAACATCCAGCCGGACCTTTCGATTGCGGAAGAACCTTCCAACGGTACGGTCGATCCTTTATCCCTCTTCCATCCGGTAACAGCAGCGTGGCTGCGCGCCGTATTTGAGAAACCCACCACACCACAGCGGCTGGGCTGGCCTGCAATCGCGCGGGGAGAGTCCACGCTGTTGCTCGCTCCGACCGGCACGGGCAAAACGCTGGCGGCGTTTCTCTGGTGCATCGACAAGCTTATGCTGCAGCCAGCGCCTGCGGATTCCGGCGGATGTCGCGTGCTATATATCAGCCCGCTCAAAGCGCTTGCCGTCGACGTGGAGCGAAACTTGCGTTCACCTCTCGCCGGTATCAAACAGTTGGCTGACCGTATGGGTGTTGCTGTTCGGGAGCCGGAAATCAGTATTCGAACGGGGGACACTCCGCAGCGCGAGCGTGCCCGCTTTCGGCGCAATCCGGCGGAAATTCTTATTACCACGCCGGAGTCACTCTACCTTCTGCTGACCAGCGATGCCGCTGCTTCGCTGCGCTCGGTGGAAACAGTGATTCTGGATGAAATTCATGCGCTGGTTCCGACCAAGCGCGGCGCGCACCTGGCGCTGTCGCTGGAGCGGCTGCAGGCGATGGTTGGGCGCCCGATTCAGCGCATCGGACTTTCGGCCACGCAGCGGCCGCTGGAGGAGGTGGCACAGTTTCTTGGCGGCGTCGATGTCGTTTCGGTACCTCAAGATAATTCCGGCCCAGATTCGGCGTCGTTCCAGCTTGCGATACAAAACACCCTGGCCGTGGAAGAGCTGGAACCGGAATGGCTCCAAAATACGACCGGAGCGCCTGCTTCGGATGCGCCGCGATTTCGTCCTGTGACCATCGTCAACGCCAGTGAACCGAAGCGGCTGGATTTGCGCATCGAAGTTCCGGTAGAAGACATGGCCAGACTTGGACAGCCGGAGGAGCTGCCGAGTGGGCCTGCATCGCAGGGACCGAAGCGCACTTCCATCTGGACGGCCATCCATCCTAGACTCCTGGAGCTGATCCGCGAAAAACAATCCACGTTGATCTTTGTGAACAGCCGCCGCGTGGCGGAGCGGCTGGCCGGAGCGTTGAACGAATTGGCCGAAGAGCAGATTGCGCGCGCACATCATGGCTCCCTGGCCGCGCCTCAGCGCTCGGAGATTGAAGAGCTGCTGAAGGCTGGCCGCATCCGCGCGCTGGTTGCCACCTCGTCGCTGGAGCTGGGCATCGACATGGGCGCAGTCGATCTGGTGATTCAGATTGAAGCGCCGCCCTCTGTGGCCAGCGGGATGCAGCGCATTGGGCGCGCAGGGCATCATGTGGGCGGCGTCAGCGATGGTGTTATTTTTCCCAAATTTCGTGCCGACCTGATTGCATGTGCCGCAGCTACACGCGCCATGCATGAGGGACTGGTCGAGTCTACGCGGTACTTGAGAAATCCGCTGGATGTGCTGGCCCAGCAGATCGTTGCCATTGTGGCCGAGCCGCCGGGAAAGCCTCGTGCGACCAAACCAGGCGGCAAAAAGCGCGTCTGGAGCAAGCTTGCCGCTGCGGACGAAAATGCGGGTGCCCCAGGTCTCGCCTTTCAGACCTGGGATGCAAGCTCGGCGAGAGATGGACAACTGACGGCGGATGCCGCCGCCGATGAAATCGTCGCGACCGACTGCGACGCGCTGTATCGCCTGGTGACGAGCGCCGCGGGTTATGCGATGTTGGGGCGTGCTGCTTTTGATGGCGTGCTGGACATGCTTTCGGGGCGCTATCCCTCGGACGAATTTGCAGAACTTCGTCCGCGTATCACCTGGGACCGCGTGCATAACTCGCTCACCCCGCGTCAGGGAGCCAAAGGGCTTGCAATTCTGAACGGTGGAACGATTCCAGACCGGGGACTGTACGGCGTATTTCTCTCCGGCTCCAAAGATAAACCGGTGCGCGTGGGCGAGCTGGATGAAGAGATGGTCTTCGAGAGCCACACAGGAGACACGTTTATTTTGGGCGCGACCACATGGCGCGTCGATGAGATTACGCATGATCGTGTGCTGGTCTCACCTGCGCCCGGCGAGCCTGGCAAAATGCCTTTCTGGCATGGAGATGGTCCCGGCAGGCCCATTGAGTTTGGCCGGCGCATTGGTGCCATGGTGCGCGAACTGCGCGGCATGGAACGCAATGCCGCTCTAAGCCTGCTGACACGCGAACATGATCTGGACCCTCGCGCCGCCGACAATCTGCTGCGGTATCTCGTCGATCAGGAAATCGCCACGACGGAAGTGCCGGATGACCGGACCATTGTGATTGAACGGTGCCGTGACGAACTGGGAGACTGGCGCGTGTGCGTGCTGACTCCCTTTGGCAGTCGCATCCACGCACCCTGGGCGATGGCGGTCAGCGCCCGGCTGCAGGCTGCTGGCAATCCCGACGTGGAAACACTGTGGGGGGATGATGGCTTCGTCCTGCGGTTTCCGGAAACGGTTGACCCGCCGGACACGGACATTCTCATCCTCGACGCTGCCGAGGCGACGGATTTGGTGCTGCGGCAATTGGGTTCGACGGCGCTGTTTGCCGCGAAGTTTCGCGAGAGCGCGGCGCGCGCGCTACTGTTGCCTCGCCGTCGCGCACAGGGACGAACGCCACTATGGCAGCAGCGCAAACGCGCCTATGATCTGCTGAGCGTCGCGTCGCGGTACGCCTCGTTTCCCATGCTGCTGGAAGCGTATCGCGAGACGCTGCGCGATGTCTTCGATATGCCGGCGTTTTTGGAGGTGCTGCGCGGCATTTCGGCGCGCAATATTCGCGTCCACATCGCCGACACACGCACGCCGTCGCCCTTTGCGTCTTCGCTCCTTTTCAGCTACGCGGCAAATTTTATCTATGACGGCGATGCTCCTCTTGCCGAACGCCGTGCCCAGGCGCTCACCATCGATCAGGACCAGTTGCGCGATCTTATGGGAGATGCCGATCTGCGGGAACTTCTTGACGCAAGCGCCATGGAAGAGGTCGAAGAACAACTGCAGTCCCTGGCGGACGACTACCGCGTCAAGAGTGTCGATGGCGTCCACGATCTGCTCCTGCGCATCGGAGATTTGACACGGGCAGAGCTGGCTCGGCGGGCGACCGGAGTCGACTTGGATTCCGCGTTGGAAAGGCTGGTGCGCGCGCGTCGCGTGTTGGAGGTGCAGGTTTTCGGCGACAAGCGCCTCATCGCGATTGAAGACGCTGCAAAGTTCCGCGATGCCATAGGAGTTCCTCTTCCTCCCGGAGTGCCGAAGGCTTTTCTTGAGGTCACCGCGGAGCCGCATCTGGAGCTTTTGAAGCGCTATGCCCGCACCCATGGCCCGTTCACCTTGCAGGACGCAGCTTCCCGCTTCGGTTGGAACCCGCAGCAGGTGCAGGGCTGGCTGCGTTCCCTGGTTCATACCGGGCGTCTGATGGAAGGTGATTTCCGTCCGGGCGGCGTTCACCGCGAGTGGTGCGACGCGGAAGTCCTGCGGAAGATCCGGCGCAAATCGCTGGCGCGCCTACGCAAGCAGGTCGAGCCGGTTGAGCAGCACACGCTGGCCCGCATGGCGACCCACTGGCATGGGTGCCTGCATCGCCGCAAGGGCCTGGATGCGGTGCTGGATGCTGTCGATCAACTGCAGGGTGCGCCCTTGCCTGCTTCGCAGGTCGAGCGCGAAATTCTGCCGGCCCGGGTGCAGGGCTACCAGCCGGGCGATCTGGATACGTTGATCGCCGCCGGAGAAGTCGTCTGGTGTGGCGTCGAGCCGATTGGAGAGACTGACGGGCGCATCGCGCTTTATCTTGCGGATGTAATTTCCGAGTTGCGCGGCAACGGGATGGCACAAAAGTCTTCCGTTAGCCCTTCGGATCCTTTGGCAGACAAGCAGCGGAGAATCGTCGAACTCTTGACGGCTCGGGGAGCCATGTTCTTCAGCGCAATCCACGAAGCTCTGGGGGGAGGGTTTCCGGGAGAGACTTTGGAGGCGTTGTGGGGCATCGTCTGGCAGGGATTGGTGACCAACGACACATTCCATGCGCTTCGCGCTTATATGTCGCGCAAAGCCAGCTCGCGTTCGGGGCATCGCAGCCATGTGCAGTCGAATTTCCGCTCGCGTCGAACGGTCCCTCCTTCGGCACAGGGCCGCTGGGCTCTGGTGGGATCTGTGGAGTCCTTTCAGGCCTCCGCAACAGAGCGTAGCCATGCACTGGCGTTGCAGTTGCTCAAAAGGCATGGTGTTGTGACCCGCGAAACCATGGGCCTGGAGAACATCGCCGGGGGATTTAGCGCTGTTTACGATGTATTGAAGGCGCTGGAGGAAACCGGCCGCGTTCGCCGCGGCTACTTTGTGGCTGGATTAGGGGGAGCACAGTTTGCTTTGTCCTCAGCCATCGATTTGCTGCGTTCCCTGCGGTCGAATCCCGAACCGGAAAAGCCGGAGATGATTGCACTTGCAGCGACCGATCCGGCAAATCTCTATGGGGCGGTTCTTCGCTGGCCCTCGTCTGCTGTGCCAAGCCCAGAGCCAGCTCCGGAGAGTGCGAAAGAGATTGCCAGGGAAGCCGGCACGCGTATGCTGTCTCGTGCCGCGGGTGCGCGTGTGATTTTGCGTAACGGAGAACTGGTTGGCTACATGCGCCGGAACAATCCTAACCTGAGGGCTTTTTTGCCTGCCGAAGAACCTGCGCGGAGTCATGCCGCGCGCGATCTGGCGTATTTCCTGGCTGAGCTCGGACAGCAGGAGTGGCGCAGGGAAAGCGGAGGACGTCCGCAGGGAATGATGCTGACGGCTGTGAATGACGTGTTGGTCCAGGAGCATTTTCTGGCCCGTTTTCTGCTCGATGCAGGATTTCAGGCGTCTCCGATGGGTTTTCATCTGCGGAGGGTGTTGATGTCCCCCGGTCATGGTGAGGCCGCCACTCCTAAGTTGCAACAAGGAGTGCATTAGTGCCCGAAGGCGACACAATCTTCAGGTCCGCGCGCGCGCTGCAACAGGCTCTGGGCGGAAAGACGATCACGCATTTCGAGACCGGCTATGCGCACCTGGCGAGGGTGGATGACAACAAGACAATCGCGGGGCGAGTAGTGGAGCGCGTTGAAGCACGCGGCAAATGGCTGCTGATGTTCTTCTCCGGCGATTTGATTCTGCTGACGCACATGTTGATGAACGGTACCTGGCACATCTACCGCGCCGGAGAACGCTGGCGTCGCAGGCGCCAGGACATGCGCATTGTGGTTGAGACGGCGGACTGGATAGCGGTCGCATTCACCGTTCCTGTTGCGGAGTTCCATACGGCTGCCTCGCTGGTACACCGGAAAATGGTGACGGAACTGGGCCCAGACCTGCTGAAAGAGGACTTTGACGAAGCAGATGCGATGCAAAGAATTCTTGAACATCCCACGGAGGAGATCGCAGTCGTTCTGCTGAATCAGCGAGTGCTGGCTGGGATAGGGAATGTATTCAAGTCCGAGATTTGTTTCGCTTGCGGGGTGCATCCTTTTCGTCTGGTCCGCACGTTGCGACGGCAGGAAGTGGAAAACATCGTTCATACATCCAGAAAATACTTACAGGCCAACGTGGCCGATGGGGCTGAGGGAAACATCGTGACCTATACCGGGATGCGACGCACCACCGGCAGCAGCGATCGCAGCGCTCGTCTGTGGGTGTACGGCCGCATGGGAGAGCCCTGCCGTCGGTGCGGGGCCGCGCTGCACATGCGCAAGCAGGGAGAACAGGCCCGGACGACCTTCTGGTGTCCGTCCTGTCAGCCGATGCGCGTCGATGCAGAGAACGCCCAAACCCATGGAAGCGGAAGTGCCATTGAGGCATGGTCCCAGAGTTCTCACCGCAAAAGACCCGTATGTTAATTGCGGCTGCCGCGAAATTTTCCAGGCGTGACCATTTATCGTAAAGAGTAACCATGTTGAGTGCGATCAAAGCAGTGCGCGGCACACGCGACCTGCTGCCCCCGGAAACTGAAATCTGGAATCACATTGAAGCGACGGCGCGCCGGGTATTCGCGCGCTACGCCTTTGGAGAAATTCGAACGCCCATTTTCGAAGACACTCAATTGTTTGCCCGGGGTGTCGGTGAGGAGACCGATATTGTCTCCAAGGAGATGTACACGTGGGAAGATCGTGCGCGCGCGCAGTCGGAAAAAGCGCAAATGCTGACGCTGCGTCCTGAGAACACCGCAGGCGTAGTCCGCGCGTATATCGAGCATAAGCTAGGGGACGCAGGATTGCTGCAGAAGCTGTACTACATCGGGCCGCAGTTTCGCCGCGAGCGTCCGCAGAAGGGCCGCTACCGGCAATTTTTCCAGATCGGCGCGGAGGTAATTGGGCCCGCGAGCGCGGGCAGTGAGTCTCCTTTGCGCGATGCGGAAGTGCTGGAGATGCTCGCCACATTGCTCGAAGAACTTGGCATCATCGGTTGGACGCTGGAATTGAACTCGGTTGGCTCCGCGATAGATCGTCCGCGCTATGTGCAGGCGTTGCGAGAAGCGCTGATCGATGTGGCGCCTTCGCTCTGCGTGGACTGTCAACGCCGCGCGGAGACGAACCCGCTACGCGTGCTCGACTGCAAGGTGCCTGAGGATCAGGCCAGAATCGACCAGTTGCCAAAGATTGCGGATTTTCTGGATGACGCCTCCCGAGCCCATTTTGCCGCTGTGCGCGAAGCGCTGGATGCCTGCGGGGTGCCGTACACGGTGAATCCACGGCTGGTGCGCGGACTCGACTACTACACGCGGACCACGTTCGAATTTATTCAGGGCGGTTTGGGCGCACAGAATGCATTGCTGGGTGGCGGCCGCTACGATGGGCTGAGCGAAGCGATTGGTGGGCCGAAAGCGCCCGGCATCGGATTTGCCATTGGCGCGGATCGTCTGGTGCTGACCCTGCAGGCGCAAGTCGCTCAGCACGAGCAAACAGCCAGTCTTGCGGACGTCTACGTGGCACCGCTCGGACTGGCACAGGAGGCGCAGGCATTGCTGCTGGCACGCGAACTGCGTCGCGCAGGCTTGCGGGTGGAATTGGGTGACGGCACCTTCCGCCTGAAAAAGTCCTTTGAAATGGGCAACAAGCTGGCCCGCTGCATCGTTCTGTTCGGCGAGGACGAAGCACAATCCGGCATTCTTACAGTAAAAGACTTTCAAACTGGCGAGCAGACGAAAGCTCCACGAGCTGGCCTTCCTTCTCTACTAAAGCACATCAATCGAACAACATCCACGGCACATATTAACTAAATTCTGAACTGTACTAAGGACCATGATGGACTTGAATCTTCTGGGAAATTTGCAGCGGACCCACCTTTGCGGAGAACTTGGGCCTACGGCGTCCGGGCAATCGGTCGTGCTGATGGGATGGGTAAATCGCCGCCGCGACCACGGAAACCTGATTTTTCTCGATCTCCGCGATCGCTCTGGCGTTGTGCAAATCGTGCTTGATAAGGAACTGTCCTCCACGGCCCACCGCATGGCCGAGACGGTGCGGCCAGAGTATGTCGTTGCCGTGCAAGGCGCGGTTCGCAGCCGCGATGCGGCTTCTGTCAATCCGAACATGGCGACCGGAGCAATCGAAATTGTGGCCGACGAGCTTCGCATTTTGAATGATGCGAAGACTCCGCCGTTTTCTCCTGCGGAAGATGCGATTGGCAATGAGGAGTTGCGCCTGCAATATCGCTACATTGATCTGCGGCGCCCTGCGATGCAACGCAATCTGGTTCTGCGTCACAAAATTGCTTTGGCGATTAGAGAAAGCCTTGCGGCCCAGGGATTTCTGGAAATCGAAACACCGTACATGACACGCTCCACTCCGGAAGGCGCGCGAGATTATTTGGTACCCAGCCGCGTGCATCCCGGCGAGTTTTATGCACTGCCCCAATCACCGCAGCTCTTTAAGCAGATTCTGATGATCTCCGGCCTGGATCGGTATTTCCAGATCGCGCGCTGTTTCCGTGATGAAGATTTACGTGCGGACCGCCAGCCGGAGTTCACTCAGATCGATCTGGAGATGACGTTTCCTCAACAGGAAACCGTGTTCCGCGTGGTGGAAGACTTTATGGCCGCCGCATTTGCGGCAGCGGGCATTGCGTTGCAAACGCCGTTTCCGCAAATCACGTATGACGATTCGATTCGCCGCTTCGGCAGCGACAAGCCGGACATTCGGATGCCGGAGCTTACGGACGTGCGGAGCGCGTTCGGCGAGGGCGATCTGCAAACCCTTGGCGTCGATCCGGCATTGCCGATCGTACTGATACGCGTACCCAAGGTGGGCGAGCTTTCGCGCAGGGAGCGGGACGAGAACCGCCCCTTGTTCGACACTCGTAAAGGGGCCAAGCTGATCGACGATTTGAAGCGTCTGGAAAAAACTTTTCCCGACGCAGTAACGAAGATCAGGGAAGTTTGCCGCGCCGCGCCGGAGGACCTGCTGCTTCTTGTAGCCGGGGACGCCGCCGCGCACATCCATGCGAGCGATACAAAACTAGCAGGCCGGTTGTCGGAACGGGAGATTGCGATCTATTCGACGGCGGGAATTTTGCGAACAGAACTTGGCAAGAAATACGCGGCCCGTCATGGTGCGTTTTTCGCAACAGAACGCGTATTGCAAAGTGCGGGTGAAAATTCAGAAGAACATCGGATTGAGGCAGGAGAAGGATTCTTTCCGGTGTGGGTCACGGATTTTCCCATGTTTGAGTTTGACGCCGAGAGCAGCCGCTGGATGCCCTCGCACCATCCATTCACCTCGCCGCACGAGGAAGACATGGATCGTTTGATTTCCGATCCAGCTTCCGTGCGCGCACGGTACTACGATCTGGCGATGAATGGCCTGGAACTCGGATCCGGATCCATCCGAATCTACCGGAAGGATATACAGGAGAAAATTTTCCAGTCGCTTGGGATGAGCGAGGCGGAAGCAAAGGAACGTTTCGGCTTTTTTCTGGAAGCGCTGGAATATGGAACGCCGCCGCATGGCGGAATCGCGCTCGGCCTGGACAGGATAGTGATGATTCTGGCTGGCGCACAGAGTCTGCGGGAGGTGATTGCGTTTCCGAAGACGGCCCGCGCGGTGGATCTGATGATGCAAGCGCCGTCTCAGGTGAGCGACGTCCAACTTAAGGAATTGCAGCTTCAAAGACGGCG
>DASSZI010000017.1:0-4137 GCA_035713565.1 Acidobacteriaceae bacterium
CAGCTTATTGCCCGTATACAGCAGCCGCTGCACATCCGGGAGAGGACTTCCCATGATCGGCGGACGGCCTTTCGCGAGAAGATACGCCTGCTCGTGCTGATACTTGAGAAAGTCGGTGGCCTTCGTTGTGTACGATTTGCGGAAGACCAGATGACCGACAGGCCGGAAACCAGCATTGCGCCAGGCTTCCAGGAACTTCTCGGCGCGTGGCCATCCGTAAAAGCAGAGCATCAGCCGATTATCTTTGAGGGCCCGGAATGCCTCGGCCATCGCGGGCCTGAGCCAGTCTGCATTTCGGTCGTTAGGAAGCGTGCGGCCCTGCCGGTCGCGAAAACTTACGAGGTACGGTGGATCGGTGAGAATGAAATCGACGCTTGCCTCGGGCATCTGTTGCATGATCTCGATGCAATCGCCGTGAAGGATCGTGTTGGTGAAGTTGGTTTGCCGGGTGCGGACTGTGCTTGTGGTTGTCATCGCTGAAAATCTCCTTGGGTCCCGTGTCTCTGAAGTCGACCGGGACACACTGGGCGAAGCCATGCGAGGGTCCCGCCTCCCAAGGCCAGCGGGTGCATTTTCGGGAGTGGCTCAAAAAAATCTTCTGGGTTTGTTGCAGAAGATTTTTTTGAGAGGGCACCGAAACCCACAAGGGCGTT
Organism: Acidobacteriaceae bacterium; assembly: GCA_035713565.1. GTDB lineage: Bacteria > Acidobacteriota > Terriglobia > Terriglobales > Acidobacteriaceae > JAKAAZ01. The sequence goes on from DASSZI010000017.1 coordinate 654, forward strand.
CGTTCGCCCGGGCGAACGGACGAAGCAGAACCCGCGCAGTCCGCAGAGTCGGGGTTCCCGGCACACGGTCTTTGTGTGCTGGGGTGACGGGGCGGCGGGTTAGACCCGTAGCAGTGTCCGGGCGATGCGCAGAGATTCCGGGCAGAAGACAAGAAAACTCAGATGGCAACTACATCGGCAATGCGACGGAGAACCCTTCGCAGATCATTCCGAATGGGAGAAACAGAAGACTGTCCGAGTGCTACTGGTTGAACTTCGTATCGCCGGAAAGCAGCATGGCCGCAACCGCCAACACCTGCCGCAGGACATCTTCCGGGAACACCTTCGCGATCGGCTGTGCCGCCGCGATCTCGGACGGATGCGGCACCAGGACCTCTTCCTCTTCGCAAGCGGTCGCATCGTTCGACTGGAGCAGGCGCAGGAACTCGGCTTTGTTCCCGGCGGAGTTGAAGGAGAACAGCAACTCATACACGTCTTCCTTGGCGTCCCCGACCAGGGCCAGCATGCGCGTGTCCGTCATCTGCGCATAGGCGAACATATGGCCGATGGCTTCCGCGCCGCGAGCGCAATCCTCCTCGTCATCGCTGCGCAGAAACTCGATCAGCACCAGCCAGTCGGTCTCATGCTTCCAGAGGTCCTCGAATTGGCGGGATTTTTCCATCGGAGTTTTCTTCTTCTTTTTCGACCATACCGCGTCAAGCGAAGAGAGGCAATTCCTGCATCTTCCTTGGCAAGTGTGGCTGTCCTGCAACAAACTGTGGCTTCCCACTGATGACAAAAATGCGCCACGGCGTACAGGAATGCAACAGGAAGCCCAAAATTTCGGCCTTAAAGTAGCTTCATTCGGAGCGAAATTCTTCACTTTTCGCTAGACAGGTTTCTGAAAACAACTCGGACAGGAGGAAATATGGAGGAACGGGATATGTCCACCAAGATAGATGCGAACCACACATTCGAGCGATTGCTGGACAGTGGACAGGCAGCGGAGTTGATGCACCTGCATCCGGAGACCGTCAAGCGCCTGGCCCGAACGGGCAAAATAGTTGCCGCAAAAATGGGCGGCGTATGGCGTTTTCGCGTCTCCGCGCTCGAAGCCTATCTACGGGAAATCACTCAAAATACCCAATCCAGAATTGCGAAAACTATGGCACCATCAGAGTCAGCGGTTGGTGTCGTTCGGAACTGGAGATAATCATTATGTTCCAACGTACACGGTATCAACAGGGAACGATCAGCCGCGTAAAGCGCAAGCAAGGCCCGGACTGCTGGATTTTCCGTTGGCGGGAAACCGACGCCAGCGGAAAGCGGGTCCGCCGGACGAGCATTCTTGGCACGGTCGAGCAATACCCGACCCAGACCAGTGCTTGGAGGGCGGCGGAATCTTTACGCATCACCATTAACGAAGAGCAGCCACGAGCGGCCCAGCGGCCGATCTCCGTCGCTGCTCTTGTAGACCACTTCAAGCAGCATGAACTGAAGCCGATCCGGAAGGGCGAGAATGAGGAGGAAGGGCGTGCATATTCGACCCGTACTACCTACATCGACATTCTCGATGCCTACGTTGTTCCCGACTGGGGAAAGTACAAGCTGGGTGAAGTGCGAACCGTAGCTGTTGAGAAATGGCTCGGCGGGTTGGAACTGGCCCGAGGCAGTAAAGCGAAGATTCGCAGCATCATGAGCGTTCTGTTCAATCACGCCATTCGTCACGAGTTCCTGCCGCAGGGCACGAACCCGATCACGATGGTGCGGCAGAGCGCAAAGCGGATGCACATGCCGGACATCCTGGAAGTGAGCGAATTGATCTCGTTGTTCGATCATCTCTCGCATAGGGAGCGGGCAATGGTGCTGCTCGATGTCGTCACTGGACTTCGCAGAGGCGAGTTGATCGGCCTCAAATGGCTGGACGTCGGCTTCGAGCAACTGGAGCTTTCCGTCACGCGTTCTGTCTACCGGCAGGTGGTAGGCAAGTGCAAGACGGAGATCTCCCAGAAACCAGTGCCGCTCGATCCATGGGTGGCGGAAGAACTGCTGACATGGAAACGCGCTACTCCCTACAACCAGCCGGAGGACTGGGTCTTTGCAAGCACAAGAAAGAAGGGAAAGCAGCCCTACAGTCCCGACTCCATCCTGAAAAGGTGCATTCGTCCAGCGGCGGCGCGGGCGAAGATCGCCAAGCACATCGGATGGCACACCTTCCGGCGCACCTTTTCGACCTTGTTGAAAGCCAACGGCGAGGACATCAAGGTGGTGCAGGAGCTACTGCGGCACGCAACGGTGAAGATGACGCTTGAGGTCTACGCGCAAGCGGTCACTCCAGCCAAGCGGCAGGCGCAGTCGAAAGTGGCAGGAATGTTGAAGGCTGGCGTGGGGGCGAAATGAAGGTCTTTCTCTTATTGGACCTTTGTGGCCCCTTAAGAATTTTCGCAAAATCCGTAAGTTGTTGATTTATTGGTGGACCTGGTCGGGATCGAACCGACGACCTCTTCCATGCCATGGAAGCGCGCTCCCATCTGCGCCACAGGCCCACGTGCAAGCTTTAATCAGTTTACACGAGGCGGCCAGGATTTTGAGGCGTTCCTCTTTGATCATATGATCCCTCACGAGGTAAGCAACAGATGGATGCATAACAGCATCCGTGCTGACGTGGACTTCGTCGCTGGAACATGTGGCGTGCAGCTGGACACATCCGGCTCGAAAGGCGCGGGAAAATATCTGGACTAAAGATTTATGATGAACAGGAGAATATGGGCCGTCGGCGTTTAGTATCGGGAATCGTCTCAATGGCCGTGCTTTTTTTGCTTCCATTTGGCAGGGCTTCTTTGTTGCGGCGGGGTGCGGTTCAGCCTCTGCCCGTAACATCTCAAGCCGGAGGTATGCCCGGGAATGCGATGGCTACTGCTCCCGGTCCCAATATTGCCGCTATCCCGGTCGACGGGTTGCATTCTGCTTTGGATCAGGTGGTATCGGCGCTCGGTCAGATAGAAACGGGCCGCTGGAAAGTATCGCGGGAATGGAAGCGCCAATTGCGGGAGGATGCAAATTCCATTCAGCAGGATATTTCTTCGCAGTTGCCCGCCATGTTTGCCAAGGCGAAGGCTGCACCAGGACAAATTGGTCCGCAGCTTGCTGTAACGCAAAATGTAGATGCTCTTTATGACGTGCTGGTTCGGGTGACCACGGCTGCTAATCTGGCCGGCGGGAAGAGCGACGCAGGAGTATTGGACGGCGCATTACAGCAGTTGGAATCTTCGCGCAAAAGTGTGTCTGCGCAAATCCAGCAAGCGGCGGGGATCCAGGACCAACGCGTCATGCAATTGCAGGCTCAGGCCCAGCAGGCGATCGAACAAAGGGCAGCAGAGGCCCATGCCAAGACGATCGTTGTAGACGACGGTGTACGCCGTCGGCCCAAGCACCACAAAGCCGTTCCGCGCAAGAAGGCGAGCACTACGAAAGAGTCCCCTAGTCCCAAGCCGCCCGCTCCCAA
>DASSZI010000018.1:0-10549 GCA_035713565.1 Acidobacteriaceae bacterium
CCAAGGTGGTTTCGACAATCTGGTAACGGCATGGGGCCGCCACGACATCGTTCTTTTCCCACGTGTATGCTCAACAACTGAATGGAACCGGTGACACATTTCCTGACCGGCGCGTGCCTCGGCCGCTCGGGATTCAACCGCACCACCGCTTACGCAACGCTGGCTATGACGCTGGCGGCGGAAGCACCCGACCTGGATGTGCTATGGGGGCTGCGCGGCCCGGTTGCTGCGTTGCAGCACCATCGCGGCATCACCCACACATTTCTGGGTGCGCCTTTTATGGCGCTGCTGGTAACCGGCGGTGTATGGCTATGGCATCGCTGGCGTACTCGCAGCGTACAGGGACACCAGCAACTTGCCGGGAGACGGAACAACCCTCCCGTCCGATGGGGATGGATCTGGGTCCTGGCGTTGATCGCGGACATGAGCCATATCCTGCTGGACTGGACCAACAACTATGGCGTCCGTCCGTTTTTTCCCTTCAATCCTCATTGGTATGCAGGCAGCCTGATGTTTATCTTCGAGCCGGTACTGTTTGCCGCGCTGCTTGGCGCGCTACTGATTCCGGCGATTCTGGGCCTTTCCGACAGAGAGATCGGCATTCGCCGCAGGCCTTTCCGAGGTCGCGGATGGGCCATTTCCGCTCTGTGCGTTGGCCTGGTGCTCGGCTGCTGGCGCTGGGCGGAGCACCAAAGAGCCCTGCACCTGCTGGCGCAGCAGAGCTATGAGAATGAAAATGTTTTGAAAATATCTGCGAGCCCTTATCCCGTCGATGTGTTTCGATGGTTCGGCGTAGTGGAAACAGCGGATTTCTACCAGACGGCAATTCTGAATACAGGGACGGATAGCTTGTCCAGCCGTGTCCCGGAAGATCGCTACTTTAAACAGCCACAATCCTCAGCAGTGCGAACTGCAGAAAGCTCCTACCTTGGGCGCGTGTTCCTGGACTGGTCGCAGTTTCCGTTTGTGAGCAAAAGCCGCACCTTTGGCGGGGTCGCAAACGCTGCCCAGTATGTCTCGGTCAGGTTTCAGGATTTGCGTTTTGCGTATGATGTCCTGTTTCTGCACGGCAAAGCCGATAACCCGCTGGGTGGAACCGTGCTCATTGCGCCGAACGGCAAAGTGGAGGAAATGCAGATGGGCGATCGGTTGCAGAAATAGGAATCTACGCCAGCACGCCAGATGAAAAATCGGCTCTTGAGGGCCGCAATACTGCATTGACCAACGCGCCTGCGCCGGAAACAATGAAAATGAGGTCATCGTGCGACGTCGATCGGGGTGCTCAGCAAGACATTTTAAGATGTTTCCCTATCTGGACCCATTAGATTTGCGGGTTTGAGCAAAAGGAAAAGATTTCATGAAACTTGTCGCCCTAAGGGCCTTTCTTTTTTTCTCGTTCCTCACGGCTCTGTGTCGTCCGGGAGTTGCAGAATCCGTACTTCAGGCCGCCACAGGGACAAAGCGGGCGACTGCGACCGCGAATGAGAGCATGGGAGGCCATATGGTCATGACGAGGCTGCGCCCCGTGCAGCCGGGAGACAAGGCCCAGGCTGCCGCCATTCTGGCGGGAGCCAAGGAGGCTGCGGAGCGCTACCGCGATTATCATGTGGCTGAAGCCGACGGTTACATGATCTTTATGCCGGACCAACGCCAAGAGGTGTACCACTTCGTAATGCAACCCAACGGGGCGGCGGCCAGAAGGGGCTTTGATGCCGCCCGCCCGCCAGCGCTTTTGTACAAACGAATGACCGGGCATCATCCTGCATACAAACTGGTCGGCGTAATGTACATGGCCAGGTTCGGGACGCCGCAGGATGAGTTGAACCGGCGAATTCCTCTCTCAATCGTCCAGTGGCATGAGCACGTCAACATGTGCGTACCTCCGGACGCGGACCAGCGTAACTGGCTGACATCCGATTCAAAGTTTGGACTGCACGGATCGATCACGACAGCGGCAGCCTGTGAAGCTGCAGGCGGTCACTTTGTTCCCCATCTGGCAGGATGGATGACCCATGTTTATCCGTTGGAAACCGATCCAGCAAAGATTTGGGGCACGGCCAGGAGCCGTGGCAGCAAAGGGGGACCCATGTCCATGTCTGGAATGAAGATGTAGGCGCCCGTCTATCGCACCTGCTGGTCCGTAGAGCGGATGACCTTTTCGTGATGACTGGTGCGGACCTCGGGCACGCTTCCATCGTTGACCAGTACGCGGTTCGGTTCACTGTCGAACAAAATGCGCATGGCAGCGCGCGTATGGGACGGAACGAGCAGGCGCTTGGTCTGGCTGTTCATGCCAGATTCCACCGTCACCGGCACCTCGGCGGAACAGAAGCTGTCATTCTGGACATCGAGCGAGACCAGATAATCCTTCCCCGTATTATTTTTGGTGAGGATGGACCGGCGATAGGCGGTGACAATATGCAGGTCTGGGAGCCCGCGATCACGATAGACCCAATCATCGAAGAACGATTCCAGGTCCTTGTGAGAGAATCCGGCGAGCAGCCCCTGGAAATAGCTGGCGTCTTTGTCGCGACTGGCGGAATAGCTTTGCAGCGCCTGCATCAGAGGAGTTTCACCCACCATGTCGCGCAGCATCCACAGTACGTCTGAAGCTTTATCCCGGTAATAGATGTCGCTCCAGGCCTCGATCAGCGATTGGCCAGGGTCTGCTCCGGGATCGCTGGTCTCCGCCAGGGCGAGCGCGCCGCGACGAGCATCCATCTGCCCGATTGCAGTGGCCCGGCCGGCCCGCTGCTCAATCCACAGCAGCGTCAGGAACTGGGCCACGCCTTCATCCAGCCAAGTCCGCCGAGACAGGAAGTAGGCATGGCTCCACATATGGGTAAGCACCGGCCCCATGTCATCCTGCGAGGCGTCGGATTTGAGCGGCAGGAAAAGGATGTTCCGCTCCTCAAAGGGAAGGTCGCCGCGTTCAGGCAGATCCACCAGTACGACCGGGCGTTTCCTGGATTGACCTAGCCACTGCTCCGCCAGCGCCCGGTTGCTTGCCGCACCTTTCTCATACACAGGAGCCGCGGGCTCATTCCCCAGGCGGGAGTAGATGTCAAGTCCGGGCGCCTGCTCGTGCGTTGCATACATGAGGAACAAGCTGAGTGGTGAGAATCCGAGCGAAGTTGCCGGCAGAGTGAAGGAAACGACCTGCAGCACCGGCGAACCCGCCGCATCAGTCGGCTGCGCTGTCGAAGCAGACTGTCCTTTCACAGATTTACGATCCGTCGCGGAGGCATCCGGGTGCACCACGTAGCCATTCAGAAACGCGATGCTCGGCTTTGGGCCTGTATATTCCGCCAGGACATGGATGCGCACCTGAGCGGCGGATTGCCGGAGCTTCCATTTGCCGACGGAATCAAACATTTCCGATCCCTGGCCCAGGAGCACGGGGACGGTGGAGACGGGGAACCAGATGACATTGCCGAAGCCGCGCAGCGCGGTGAAGTCGGTGCCGATCCGGTCCCACTCCGAAAGAGCGGCGATTTTGGCAGGCGCTCCCAGGCGCAGCAGGCGCTCGGAAGATGCATGCACGGTCCCGGAATAGATCACATCCAGATGCAGGGTTGCGGCTGGTGCAAGTGGGGAGGCAAGTGTGACCACGGCCTCCGTAAGCTGGCCCGTATGGTCGATGTCGCTCTCGACTGTTTCGGTCTGGAACCTGGCAGGGGCTCCATTGACGTGAATGGAATACCACGCCAGCGAAGAGGATACCTGGAGAGCAATTTGTTTGAGAGGCTTGCCCGTCGCATTACGAACTGTTAAACCGGCGCGAACGGAGATGCGATGTTTTGCCGGTTCCAGGTGGACGTCGAAATCGTAGGCGCTGTAGGTGAGCGCGGCACGTTCGGAATCGGAGATCAAAGAAGAGGCGCCTGGCTTGGTGCCGGACGGGACGGGCGTCGGGCTTGGCTGCTCCGAAGAGCGACTCGCTTCGGGATTCGGGCTCTTGTCGCTCCGGGAAAAGATCGTCTCTCCGTAGGGAGAAGAAGCTCCCGCAGGCGGCGATTTCGGCGTAGGCGGTAGAACCGGTTGCTGGCCATACGCGGGACAAGCTGCAAGCAGACTGGCGCAAAGAATGGGAACAAGCAGGGAACGGGGCCTCACGAACCGAGCCCTTTCAAAGGACGAGCGGGGTTCGCGGCCGAGTGATCGGCTCTATGCTGGAGTGGGTCGCCATTTCGGCGCTGCCGTGCGGCCTCATACATGACAATGGCTCCCGCGACCGACACATTCAATGAGGAAACCTGGCCCGCCATGGGAATGCGCAGCAGATGGTCGCACGTGCGCCGGACGAGATCGTGCAATCCGCCGCCTTCGCCGCCCAGAACAAGCACGCAATTGCAGCGGAAATCGAAGTCATCGTAATTCTGGGTGCCGCGCTCGTCCAGCCCGGCACACCAGACGTTTCCGCGTTTCAATTCTTCCAGCGCTCGCACCAGATTGGTGACCTGTGCGATCCGAACGTGCTCGGCGGCACCGGCCGAGGTTTTGACGACCGTGGCATTGACGGAGGCGGCACGCCGCTCCGGCAGAATTACTCCGTCTACACCCGCACCGTCCGCAGTACGCAGCAAAGCTCCCAGATTGTGCGGGTCTTCGACCCCATCCAGAGCCAGCAGAAACAGATGTTCGCCACGCGGATGCATCAGGTCCTGCAACGATTGGTAGCCACGCTCGGCGACCCGCGCAACGATGCCCTGATGAGCTTCCGTCCGGGCGATCCGCGTCAACTGCTCCCTGGATTCGAGCCGCACCGGAATACCTGCCGCGCGACATGCCTCTAGAACCGTCTGTAGCCGGGCATCCTTCCGCTCCCGTGCGACGGCCACGGACTCCAGTCTGCGATTTCCGGAACGAATTGCCTCTTCCACCGGGTGCAATCCGTACAACACTTGCATATGATTAAGTGTATCCCCGTGGCAGCAGGAGCCGCCGGCTGGAGGGGTGACTGAGCGGCCCAGGCCACGAGCATCCCGCAGTGGAGCCTTTACGGCCACAGCGCGGATGAGATGAACCTGAGAAGGCTTTCAGGAGAATCTTTCCGAACTTCGCGTCTTTTTTTCCGGCACGAGCGTCCATTCCAAGGAGACCATGGCACAGACTCACACATCTCCCATCGCCCTTACGGAACAGGCGCAGCAGGCCAACGCCGCGATTGCGGCCGGACTCCGCCGCCGTGACCCTGACCTGCTGGAGCAGCTTATTGAGCTGTACCAGCACCGGCTGTTTCGGTATCTGCTCTTTTTGACCGGCAATCGTGATCTGTCACAGGATCTGTTCCAGGAGACGTGGCTGCGGGTTTTGGAACGCGGGTCGCAGTACAACGGGCGGGCTCGATTCGATACGTGGATGTTTACCATTGCGCGAAACCTGATGATCGACAATACCCGCAAAAAGGTGATGGTGAGCCTGGATGAAGTCAGCGATCCGGACGCGCGATACGAGGCAGAGAAGCCGATGGAAATTGCAGCCGATGCTCCGTCTCCTTTCGACCATTTCCTATCACGTGAACAGGCTGCCCGGGTAAGCCGGGCCCTGGTCGGTCTGCATCCGTTGTATCGTGAAGTGCTCGTGCTTCGTTTTCATGAAGAGCTTTCGCTGGAAGAAATCTCTCAGGTGAGCCGTGCTCCCCTTTCCACGGTCAAGTCCCGGCTGTATCGTGGTATGGCAGCTCTGAAGCCGGCTCTGGCGTCCGGAGCCGAGGTGCAGTCATGACACCGTTGAATACGCGGAACGAGAATTCTGGCATTGCGCCAGGCGATCAGGACGCGGGCAGCCGCGGACCTGCTCCCCTGAGGGAGTCTGATTTTTCTGAAGCGCTGCTGGCGGTTGGCGGAGTGGCAGGCCGTGCGCTGGTTTGCCGCACACAACGCCGTGTTCGCCAGGAAACGATTGAAATGATGGAACGTCGCCAGCGGGCACGTCATGGCATAGGGCTGGCAATCTTAGGGTTTTCTCTGCTGCTGCTGGTGTTAACGCCTGTAGTATGGAGCGGCGCGCAACTGCACCTGGGCTGGCAACACTTTTCCGACTCTGAGATGCAATGCGTGTACATGATCGGCTGGCTGTTCCCCGTTACGCTGGCAGGTCTGGTGCTGGGTTTCCTCCGGACGCGCGCGAGCGGCGGTCCGCGCCGGATTGATCACCGCGTGGCGTCGCGTCTTGATTCTGTAGTTCGGTAGCGAAGCAATCTCGATTCGGTATGGCACGTAACGACACCAACTCGTCCTTTTCCGTCACCGAAGAACTCAGACTTATTCCTCGTTGGTCTATCGTGCTGGCGTTTGTTGCGTTTCTTGGAATCCAGTACCTGTTCTTCTTCGTCCTGCATCATCATCACACCACTCCCATGGCCGTGCATGTGTACTTTGGCACCTCGTGGGGCGCGCTGGTGGCAGTCTATATGTTGATGATCGGATATATCAGCGAAGACGCACCGCGCCGCAATATGGGCAAATGGCTGTGGATCATGCTGTGTATTGTGCTGCAAGGCGGGATAGGGCCGGTTATTTATTTCCTGCTGCGACAGCCGGTACTTTCGCGTTGTCCCTGCTGTGGCACCCACATCGAGAGTAGTTTCCATTTTTGTCCGCAATGCGCCTATCGAGTGTCGCCAAACTGTGGTCATTGCCATGAGAGCGTCCGGATCACAGACTTGCACTGCACCCACTGCGGACACGATCTTGCCGAAGACAATACGCCAGCCCGCATGCGCGCCTACGGCAACTAAGCTTGCTTCCCCCCTCCCATTCCGCTTAAATTTTCAATGAGATGTACAGTGGTTTACGTATGACCATTCGCGCATTGATTGTGGACGATGAGCAGCTGGCCCGCGAGGAACTGGACTATCTGCTGCGACGCACAGAAGAGGTTCAGGTCGTCGCCCAGGGAAAAAACGGCGTGGAAGCCGTGGAACTGATCCGCACACACCAGCCAGACGTTGTTTTTCTCGATGTTCAGATGCCGGGCCTGGATGGATTCGCCGTCCTCAAAAAGCTGCTGGATAAGAGCCGCAAGATATCTCTGCCTCACATCGTATTTGCTACTGCATTCGATCAGTATGCCGTGCGCGCGTTTGAAGTGAATGCCGTCGATTACCTGTTGAAGCCATTCGACGAAGTGCGGGTCCGTCAGACCCTGCAGAAGCTGAAAGCACGGCTGGCCAAAACTGAGCCGCCTGGCGGCGGCAAAGAGGCGATAGCAGACGGCACGCAGAATCGGGCGCAGAATGCAGTCGACGATCGACTCGACACCCTGATGAGGCTGCTCGAGCAGCAGACACCGGCCAAAGCTACGGCGTCAAAGATCGTGATTCGCGTGGGCGGACGCCTGTTGCTGGTCGATCAGCGCGATATTTGTTTTGCCTCAATTGAAGAAGGAACGATCAGCGTTGTCACTCACAACACGGAAGGGAATTCGAATTGCCGCACGCTGGAAGAGTTGCTCGACCTGCTGGATCCGGAGATCTTCTGGCGCGCGCATCGCTCCTTCGTGGTAAACATCCACCGCATCCAGGAAGTCGTGCCGTGGTTCAAATCCAGCTATCAGCTGCGCATGGACGACCGTCGCCATACGGAGATTCCTGTAAGCCGCGCGCAGACCAAACGGCTGCGCGAACTGTTTAACTTGTGATCATCGTGTCTCAGTCGTACCGTTCGAAGTGGATGTACTTCCGGTCCCATCCAAGCTCTTTCAACTGCTCGCGATTGGCCGATACCATCTCATTCAACCCGCATATATACGCGCGCAACTGATGGGTATTGCTGCTGTCCAGCACACTCAGGACGCTTCCCGGCCCATGCTCCGGCAGCATCACAGGATGCTGCTGAAGGATTTCCTTGACGTGGGACTGGACATATCCGCGCAGGCCCTCCCAGCCCTCGTGGGGACGGCTCAATGTCGGAAGATAATGAAAATTCGGATGCTCGGCTGCGGTCTTCTCGAAATACCGGCGATAGTAAATTTCCGATTCATGGCGGGTGCCATAGATAAGCCAGAACCGCCTTCCTTCGCTCCTGTCCTTCTCTGGGGACGGAAAAAGATGCTGGATGAATCCGCGCATGGGAGCAATGCCTGTTCCCGTCGCAATGAGAACCGTGTCCAGGAGCGGTGGACGAAGGACAAAAAGGCCATGAGGGCCGTGAAATTCAACCGTCGCGCCGGGCTCCAGATCGCATAGAAGATTGGAAAAGAACCCTCCTTCCACGCGGTTCAAACACAACTCGAAGCGATTGCCATTGGGAGCAGAGGCGATCGAGTAAGCGCGGGTCTGATGTTTGCCTCGGGAATCCATGGCAACCATCGAGACAAACTGGCCCGCATCAAACGAAAAAGTTTCGAGCTCGGGTACCTCAAACTCCAGGTGATAACATTGCACGCGTTCGGAAAGCAAGAGCTTGCTGGACAGTCGCGCGGTGTATAGTTTTCGTTCCACGGTTCCTCGCATCGGCCCTGTGAAGATGTTTGCATGGCCCAAGGACTAACGTACACCAGACAGGGTTGCGAGTTGCTCTGCCCCTTCTTAAAGCGCCTGCAAATCAGCCCGGCGCTTGTGGTGATGTCTTGTAAACTGACTATCCAATGACGTTCATAGCAACAATGCAATCTTCAGGATCGAATTTCGGCGTTACACTTGCACGCCTTCGCAAAGTTTTGCCGTCCATATCTGTGGCTGCTGCCATCATGCTCCGCCTACATGCCATTGGACAGTCGAATCCTCTGTCCTCGAACGCTGAGGAAGCCATTCGAATGAATAATCTCGGCGTGGCTTATATGAACCAGCAGAATATGGATAAGGCCAACCAGTTGTTTGCCGAGGCATACAAGCAAGATCCGCATCTCACGACAGCACGAATAAACGAAGGTATCGCCCTGCTGAATGCACAAAAGATATCGGAAGCCAAGCTGGCGTTTGAAGAGGTGATCAAGGCAGATCCGGCGAACGTTCGTGCCTGGTATAACCTTGGACTCGCGTCTCGCAGCAGCCAGGATGCTCAGCAGACAATCCGCGACTTTCAGCGGGTGCTGCAGCTCGAACCAGGCAATGCCGATGCCCATTATTTTCTGGGCTCCAGCCTTCTGCAGCAATCGGAGTACGCCAAAGCCGCTGACGAATTCAAAGAGGCGTTGCGATTGAACCCGCTGCATGCATCTGCGGAGTTTGGTCTGGCCCGCGCGGAGCAGCACCTGGGCAACAAAGTTGCTGCCCGTCAGGATTTATCTCGATTCCAGCGGATCACGGAACAAAAGCTCGCATCTCCACTTACGCCAACCTATGGCGAGATGGGGCGCTACTCGCGGGCACAGTCCGTTCCTACGGCTGAACCGGAAGTTGGCCCCATGATTCCGGTCACGTTTGCTGCTGAGCCGCTCAGTGCACCGGGCAATAGAGTCGGCCAACACAGCGGCGGACAAGTTGGCAGCGGCGGAGCCTGCCTGATCGACAGCGATGGAAAAGGCCAGCAGAGTTTATTAACTCTCCGCGACGGGAAACACGCGCTGCATCTCTATCGAACTACGCCCAAAGGTGGATTTCAGCAGCTTTCACCGGAGGTGACAGGACTGGACGCTGCCGGGCAAGCTATCGCATGCACCGTGGGAGATTTCGACAATGACGGTCTGCCCGATGTCGCGGTCTCAATGAGTGATCGGGTGTTGCTCTTTAAAAATCTTGGCCAAGGCAAGTTTTCCGATGTGACCAAGGGCGCAGGGATCGTCCCGGCCAATCATCCGGCGGGATTGACATTTGTCGATTACGACCACGATGGAGATCTGGATTTATTCGTTACCGGCAGAGCTTCCGGTGGCAGCGGTCCGAATGTGCTCTGGCGGAACAATGGCAATGGCACATTTACGAACTGGACCCAACAAGCTGGACTGAGTGGCAAAGGAGAGACGCGGAACGCGACTCTTTCCGATCTAAATAACGACCGTGCCGTCGATCTTGTCGTCACTGGCTCTGATCCCGCGCCCACTTTCTACGCCAATTTACGCGAGGGGCCATTTGCCGCTTCACCTTTGTTCTTGGGCAAAAACCTGCCGCCGACAAATGGCGTCTATATTTTCGACTTCAACAAAGATGGATGGATGGACGTTGCTGTAACCCACGAGGGAGCGCCCGGAGTGACGCTCTGGCGCAACGTGCAAGGGAAATATTTTGAGCGTGTTCCCCTACCCATTGCCGATGCGACGTGGGGGCGGGGTCTGACAGCCCTCGATATCGACAACGATGGATGGATCGATCTGGCAGTGCTGATCGAAACAGCGCATGGACCAGCCTTGAGAATTCTCCGCAACCAGGGTCCACGAGGCTTTGCAGATGTTACGAAAGCGGTGGGTCTGGCGAAACTCAAGCTGGTCAATCCGCGAGCGATACTGGCCTCGGATGTAGAGGGGAATGGTGACGCAGACCTGATCGTAACGCAGTCGGACGGCCCTGCTGTCTTGCTGCGCAATCATGGCGCAAATCGCGATCACTGGCTGCACCTTTCACTGAAGGGACTGGCCGATAACAAATCCGCTATCGGCACCAAGGTGG
>DASSZI010000019.1:0-9425 GCA_035713565.1 Acidobacteriaceae bacterium
CCTGGCGCTTTCAAGCGGCTCGGCATTCGCGGCATTTTGTCGCCGATCAACTCCCCGATCGCAAACATGGTCAGCACGATCACGGCAGGCGTCGTATGCAGGAAATGCAACGAGCTTCCAAGGATGCTCATTTTGTGCAGGTGAAGGGTCCAGGAAAGCACGGCCATTGGTGTAAACGTACGCAGCCCGGTAAAGCTCCCCAGACAAAAAGCAATCAAAAGCACTGGAACGATATTGTCCGACATGATCTCCCTTTGAGCCTTCCGGGGCCGTCAGCAAAATCCAACGCACCACCGCGATCTTTTCTTAGCCGATCTGAATTGTAGCGGGGGAGTACCGAATCAGACGTAGGAATTCGTCAGCGCGTTGCCCTGGCCGCTGATGAGCCAAGGAAGAACATGGAGATTTTGTAGTACGCGTGGTTGCTAAGCGCTAGCAAACTTGGAGTGACGATTACCGCGCCGCACTCGCAGGCTCGCGCAACCAGCCATACAGCGGAAACCGCTCCGCCATTTCCAACACCTGGCCGCGAATTTTGGCCAGCCGTGTGGAATCCGAACGATGCTCAAGCGTTTCCACGATCCAGCGGGCGATCACCTGCATTTCAGATTCCCTCATCCCACGTGTCGTCAGCGCAGGCGTTCCCAGGCGAATGCCGCTCGGCTTGAGCGGCGGATTAGTGTCGAACGGAATAGCGTTTTTGTTGACGGTGATACCTGCTTCACCAAGCGCTTTTTCCGCCTCACTGCCCAGCATGCCTTTTGAGAAAACATCTACCAGCATCAGATGCGTATCCGTTCCGCCGGAGATCACGCGATATCCTTCGGCCATCAGCGACGCGGCCAGCGCCTTTGCATTCGCGAGAATCTGTTCGGCGTACAACTTGAAGTCAGGCTGAAGCGCTTCCTGAAATGCGACAGCTTTGGCGGCTATGACGTGAACAAGGGGGCCGCCCTGCTGACCGGGAAACACACTTCGATCGATAGCGGCAGCCAGGTCCTGCCGGCAAAGGATTAGCCCGGAGCGCGGACCCCGCAGTGTTTTGTGCGTCGTGGTCGTTACAATATGTGCGTGCGTCACAGGCGAAGGATGCACCCCTGCGGCAACTAAACCCGCAAAATGCGCCATGTCAACCACCAAAAAAGCGCCGACTTTATCGGCGATTTGTCGCATTCGCGCAAAGTCAAGCGTGCGCGGATAGGCGCTGCCGCCGCCAATCAGCATCCTCGGCTTTTCGCGGTCCGCAATCTGCTCCAGCTCATCGTAGTCGATGACTTCCGTATCTTTGCGGACACCATAGCTGGCCACTCGGTACAGTTTCCCGGAAAAATTCAGCTTATGACCGTGTGTTAGGTGTCCCCCATGCGCCAGATCCAGACCAAGAATCGTGTCGCCGGGCTGAATGATCGCCATGTAAGCCGCCGCATTTGCCTGAGATCCGGAGTGAGGCTGTACGTTGGCGTGCTCTGCGCCAAAGAGCTGCTTTGCCCGATCACGCGCCAGGTTTTCAATAATATCGGCATATTCGCAACCGCCGTAGTAACGCCTGCCAGGATAACCCTCGGCGTACTTGTTCGTGAAGACGGAGCCGGCCGCTTCCATCACGGCTCGACTGACAAAATTCTCTGAAGCGATCATCTCCAGACCCTCGTGCTGGCGAACTGCTTCATCCTGAATTGCAGCGTTGATCTCCGGGTCGGAGTGGGCGAGTGTGCGGGAGAGAAATTGGTTTGGCATAACAGAAAATTGTAGCGCGAGGCTGGAGGAGGCGGCGATCCACCCCTTCTGTCTGGACTGACGGACAAATCTGAATTGACAGGAAAAATCTTAACGTCACATCGAACACATAGTTTTAGCCGGATCTAGCCTCCGCGACATCTCCGCCGGAAATCGGCTTTCGCCTTAGCGCCTCAGAATTCCCAGCGCAACAGGCAGCAACCAACCGTGAATCCCGCGCCGACGGACGCGAGCAGGACCAGATCGCCTTTTTTCAATCGACCCTCCTCGAGCGCAGACTGCATCGCCAGTGGAATCGTCCCGGCCGTCGTGTTTCCAAAACGGTCGATGTTGATGATGACCTGTTCGGGCCGCAGTCCCAACCGTTCCACCGTGGCATCGATAATCCGCTTATTGGCCTGATGTGGAACTAGAAGCTTTACGTCGGCAGCCGTGTAGCCACTGGCCGCCAGCACCTTCTCACTGGCTTCCACCATCTTTCGGACCGCGAACTTGAAGACCGCTTGGCCTTCCTGATGTACATAATGCATTTTCTTATCCACTGTCTCGTGGGTAGGCGGATGGAGACTTCCACCGCCTGGCATGTAAAGCGATGCGCCTCCGGAACCGTCGATCTCATGGACAAAATTGATCAGTCCCGTCTCTCCTTCTTCCGCAGGCTCCAGCAGCACGGCACCTGCACCGTCGCCGAACAGGATGCAAGTCGCGCGGTCGGTGTAGTCGATGATGGAAGACATGACATCGGCACCGATAACCAGCACTTTCTTGTGGGCACCGGACTCGACCAGCTTTGCCCCTACCTGGAGCGCATACACAAATCCGCTGCAGGCCGCAGAAAGATCAAAACCCCATGCCGCCGGTACCTGCAGCTTGTTCTGGACCACACATGCGGTGGACGGAAATAGCATATCCGGCGTGACTGTGGCGACAATAATGACTTCCACTTCACTCGGGGAAATACCACGCCGCGCCATACAAAGCTTCGCGGCTTTCACGGCCAAATCGCTGGTCGCGACGCCTTTCTCCACAATATGGCGCTCACGGATTCCTACACGCGTGACGATCCATTCGTCATTGGTCTCAACCATCTTCTCCAGATCGGCGTTGGTCAACACCCGCGGCGGAGTGTAAGTTCCCACAGCAGTGATTTTGGCGCGAAGCAGCGGACGTGGACGCAAGTCAGTTGGCAAGAAGTTCCCTCGATGGAATGTGAAAGTCTTATTTTCTACGTCTATGCCGGGAATGTCTATGAGGAGTCGATGCGGAGAAGTTTAATGTACCGGGAAACCTACTGCGCACGCATGGTCCCGTTGCCGTTGCTTCCTTCCGGACCTGGCGGGGTTGGCGGGATTGAGTCGCGTAGGACCCGGCACAGGGTTGATCATACCATTCTCACCACATCCAAGGGTAAGGTAGCACTGATGGAATGCGGCAGCGCGAATAGGTTCATTCAATAACTCAGATCCTTGCTGGCCGAAGATCACCGCTGCCGGTAAGCTTCCCGTCCCGCAGTGACTTGGCTGGCGCCATCGCAAGCCAAAGGTGTTGAAATAAACGTACCGAGTAGCCGGTGGGAAGCGACGGCTAGCACTTCAATTCGCGATCGAAAAGGGAGGTCGTGCGGCGTACGGAAGAACATTACTTCAGTGTCAAAAACACGTCAAGGAATTTCGCCAATCGACGCAGAAGAGATGGTGGCCTGCCCTCTTAGATGTAAGGCCTTTTGGGTACACTTCGATTATGACCGAGCGACGAATCTCGACAGACGAAGCCCTAAACAAATCCAATGAAACTGCGAATCTTCCGCTCCAAGGAAAAACTGCCTTGGTCACCGGAGCATCACGTGGAATCGGAGCCAGCGTCGCGCGCCAACTGGCGCAGTCTGGTGCGAGTGTAGGCATCAACTATCGAAGCAAAGCTCCACGTGCGGAGCAGGTTGCGAAAGAGATCGCAGCGCTCGGACGAGAAGCCCTCCTGCTGCAGGCCGACATCACGCAAGAGCTTGAGATTCGATCCATGTTCAAAGCTATCGATGCCGCGTGGCAAAAGCTTGATGTAATCGTGCTGAACGCGAGCGGTGGTTTGGAGAAGGCGAAGGCGTCCGACTATGCGATGACTTTAAACCGCGACGCGCAAGTAAACCTCGCCAGGGAAGCTCTTCGACGCATGCCTGCAGGCGGATGCATCGTGTTTGTCACGAGCCATCTGGCTCATTTCTACGGAAGCAAGTCCGTATCTAAAGAATACGAGCCGGTGGCGGCAAGCAAGAAAGCAGGAGAGGAGGCGCTCCGCCGGATGCTTCCGGAGATGTCCGCGTCGGGCGTCCGTCTCGTTGTCATCAGCGGGGATTTGATCGAGGGCACGATTACGCCGAAACTTTTGCAGAAACATAATCCAGGCCTGATCGCACAGCGCAAGATGGAAGCTGGTTCGCTGCCGGATGTGAAGGAGTTTGCCGCCGCAATCGTGGAAGGCGCAATCCATACCGAATGGGAAAGTGGCAGAACCGTATACGTGGGAAGCACCGAATGGGCTTGACTCCATGTGTCCTGCGCCTAGTAGGCGCCGGGCTGCTGCAATGGGATTCTCACCTGGAAGCAAGTAGCGCTTGGCCGGGACTGTACCTCAATAAAACCACGAAGGCGCCCCAGAATACGCTGCACGGAATCAAGCCCTAGGCCCAGTCCCCCGCCCGGAGATTTGGTTGTGAAAAACGGCTCGAAAATTCTGCTATGCAGTTCCGGAGGAATTCCAGGTCCATCATCCCAGATCTCCACCAGGACCATATCGCCCGAGCGCTGGGTAAGCAGGCGAATGGTTCCGCGGTCATTCATCGCATCCAGTGCGTTTTCCAGCAGCGCCATCCAGACCTGGTTCAATTCTCTGCCATTGGCGCTTACCGGCGGAAGATGCGGGTCGAACTCGCGGACGATTCGCACGTCCTTCATACGATATTGCAGCATGCTTAAGGTGCTCGCCAGCGATTGCGCGATGTCCACTTCCTGAATTGGAGTCTGATCCATGAAGGAGTATTGCTGGATCGCGCGGATCAATTCGAAGATGCGCGCGGTCGATTCCAGAACCGCGCTCGTCATACGTTCGGCGCGCAGAGAAGACGCTAGGTGCATCATCGCAACATTCAGGGCGGGTCGATCCAGAAAGGCGTCCAGAAGCGCCAGATCGCCAGGTTCGATCCCAGCTTCCGCGAGACCGGGTGCAATTTTCCAACTGTCCGCGATTTGGTGAGCATCCAGCCACTGGGTCAACTGTTCTTCTAAAGGGCCCAGCGCCAGCGGATTTACATTGGCCCGTGACGCGATTCCGGCGCGTAGCTTCGTATCCCAGGCTCGGTACTTCTGTTCCTGCTCTTCCGTCAGACAGAGTCGGCCTGCTTCGAAGCTAATCCTGCCATAGCTGCGGAGTTCTTCCAGCAGATTACTGGCAGCACGCTGCGCGGCGCTTGCCGGGTTGTTCAATTCATGCGCTAGATTTGCAGCAAGCTTTCCCAGTGCTCCCAGCTTTTCCGTCTGCTGTTCCAGGCGAGTCATTTCGCGCACCCGATCCATCATGACGGAAACGCAACGCTGCGCCATGGAAGGAATTGCCGCGAGCATTTCTGGAAAGGAAGACTTTGGTATTTGCAATCCCCAGAGCGGCTCCGTAGCAAATCCGTGGCCTCCGTGGGTCTTCATGCGGGAAAAAGGGACAAGCCCGGTCAACTGTCCAGAGCGGCCGATAAAAAGACTTCCCTGACCGCCAAAGTTTCGCCGCACCTGGATCTCGCCTTCCAGCAAGATCGTCATGTGGGTCGCGGGATCACCGTCCGCGAACAGTCGGGTTCCGGTCGGTGCGGCGAATTCGCGTCCGTACCGCACCAGCCATAGCAATTCCTCTTCGGTCAACCCGTCCAACTGGCGAATGCGTCTTAACGCATGGAACAGCTTGCCAGGGTCGGAATGCAGTTGCACCACGCCAGGGGGCAATGGCGTGGAGTCAACGGCGTTTTCGAAGGATGTTCTCATGGGCGTAGCCTCGATCATAAACCCCCACGTCAGGCGCAGCGAGAGCGGGTACCAGGCGGAACCGCGCCAAAAGGTCAGCCTGCTTGAACGCACCTCATATGCCAGCCGCTGCTGCTGCCGGTTGATCGGCCGGATGCACGGTATTGTTGCTCACAGTGACCGGATCCAGGAAAGGCATAGCGGCGCGCAGTGGAGCACCCGTCTCTTCAATCGGATGTGCCGCTTCCGTCCGGCGCTGCTGCTCGAACCATGGGCGCCCAGTTGCATTCTCATTGAGCCAGCGTTTGGCAAACGTGCCGTCCTGGATTTCCGTCAACAGCTTTTTCATGGCATTCCGGGTTTCATCCGTCACGATGCGTGGCCCGGCAACGTAATCTCCAAATTCCGCAGTGTCGGAGATCGAGTGACGCATGTATGCTAGTCCTCCGCGATACATTAGATCGACGATAAGCTTCAGCTCATGCATACATTCAAAGTAAGCGACTTCGGGCTGATACCCCGCTGCCGTCAACGTTTCAAAGCCAGCTTTCACCAGTGCACTAACTCCTCCGCAAAGGACAGCCTGCTCTCCGAAGAGATCGGTTTCGGTCTCTTCCTTAAAAGTTGTCTCCAATACTCCTGCGCGGGTGCAGCCGATTCCCTTCGCATAGGAGAGAGCCTGCGCGAGGGCGTGTCCGCTCGCGTCCTGATGAATGGCAACAAGAGCGGGTGTACCGCCGCCTTCTTCGAAGACCTCGCGCACGCGATGGCCCGGAGCCTTCGGCGCGACCATGCTGACATCCACGTTCGCGGGCGGTTGGATGGTGCCATAGCGGATGTTGAAACCATGTGCGAACATCAGTGTTTTGCCTGGAGCCAGATTTGGCGCAATCGATTCCGCGTAGATTTTTCCCTGCGTTTGGTCCGGGGCCAGCAGCATAATGACGTCAGCCCAGCGTGTCGCATCGCTCGTGGTCATCACCTGCAACCCGGCGCGTTCGGCGCGCGCAATCGACTGGCTTCCTGCCGGAAGCCCAATACGCACTTCCACACCAGAGTCCTTCAGATTGAGGGCATGGGCATGCCCTTGTGAGCCGTAACCGAGAATGGCCACCTTCTTTTTGCGGATCAGTTCCAGATCCGCGTCCTCATCGTGATAAGTCTTCGCCATGCTCGCTTCCTCCAATTTGGTTGTGAATGAATAGTGATTCGTGAGTTTCTGAAATATCTCAGGACTGATTTTGTTCCGCGATCCAATTGCCTGATTGTTGTTGATCGGCCATAAGGTTCGCTGGCTTTTGCGGTGTAGAAGAAGGGCTGCCGGTCGAGTTCGTATCATTCAGCGCCGCCAGGACACGACTGGTATGCCGCCCGCGGCGCATGGCCATGCGTCCGGTGCGCGCCATTTCCAGAATGCGGTAACCTGCCTGTACTAGAATCTGCACCAGTCCTTCGATTTTGCTGGCGCTTCCGGTAATTTCCATCATGAGTGATTCAGGCGCCAGATCCACAATCCGCGCATGAAACACCTCCGCTAATTGGAAGAGATCAGCGCGATTCTTGGCGTCACATTCCACCTTCAGCAGGGCCAGTTCCCGGATGACGGCGGAATGACGGCCCACATCATCCACCTCAAGCACGTTTTCCAGCTTATACAGCGAAGCCATCATGCGATGGGCCCGGTCTTCCGCAGCCTCCGCAACGATAGTCATCCGGGAGACTCCGTCGTTCTCCGTGTTGCCCACTGTGAGCGATGTGATGTTAATGTTGAGCCGGCGGAACAACGAAGCAACGCGCGTCAGAACGCCCGGCTTATCTTCCACGAGTGCGACGAAGGTATGCAGCATGGGTTCCGGACTTTCTATGATTCGTTTGCGGTTTCGACCAGTGGATTTTCGGAAGGCCGACGGATCATCTCATGCAGCGCCGCGCCCGTGGGGATCATAGGGTAAACGGAATCCTCCTGCTCGACGTGAAAATCTATGAGGAAGGCGCCTTCGTGTTCGCGCGCCGCCTGAACCGTGGAGACCACCTGGCTTCGCTGCTTGACGTGCGCGCCACGAATCCCGTGAGCGCCAGCCAGTTTTACAAAATCCGGACTCAAGAGCGGCGTAGACTGATAATTTTTGTCGTAGAAAAATTCCTGCCACTGCCGCACCATGCCAAGATATCCATTGTTTACAATGGCAATGTTGACCTTAAGCTTTTCCTGCGCGATGGTCGCCAACTCCGGACTGGTCATCTGAAATCCTCCGTCACCCGCCACAACCCACACCTCGCGATCCGGACAGGCGACCTTCGCACCGATAGCAGCAGGCAACGCAAAGCCCATTGTTCCCAGCCCACCGGAGGTGACAAGAGAGCGTGGCTTCTCGTGTTTGTAATACTGTGCTTCCCACATCTGGTGCTGGCCAACATCGGTCACCACTATGGCGTCACCGTGGGTCTCCCGCCAGAGATCATGCATTACGTGCGCAGCGTAGAGATGACCATCGTCCGGCAGTTGCTGGATATCGCGAACCGCCGCGCTACCTCGCATAGTCGAGATTGCATGCAGCCACTCCGATCCATCACGGTTTGACATTAACGGAAGCAACGTTTCGAGAATTTCTTTCAAGTCTCCGATCAATGCGACATCGATCGGAACATTCTTGTTGATCTCTGCGGGGTCAATTTCAATGTGAATCTTTTTCGCGTTTGGCGCATAGGTAGCAAGCGTGCCCGTCACCCGGTCGTCGAAGCGCATTCCGCAGGCAATTAATAGATCAGCCTGCTGGATAGCGTGATTTACCCAGCTTTCCCCGTGCATTCCCATCATGCCCAGGTTGAGCGGGTGAGATGCGGGAAAGGCAGTCAGACCCAGCAAAGTGCAAGCCACAGGGATCTGCGCGCGTTCTGCAAGGGTACGGACTTGCTCCAGCGCGTGCGAGTGCAGAATGCCATGTCCGGCGAGAAGCACCGGGCGCTTTGCTGTACGCAATAACTCAAGTGCCTGGCGCATGGAGGCGGAGTCGGCCCGGAGCATAGGGTGCGGGCGGTAAGCCGCAGGTGCCGCCGCCGCAAAATCAAAGAGTGCAGAGTTCTGCTGTGCATCCTTTGTAATGTCGACCAGCACCGGCCCAGGGCGACCCGACTGGGCGACCCGGAATGCTTCTCGCAAAGCAGGCGCGATATCTTCCGTGCGGCTGACCAGATAATTGTGCTTCGTTACAGGAAGAGTGATTCCCGTGATATCCACTTCCTGAAACGCATCGGTTCCGAGTACCTTACTCGAGACCTGTCCGGTGATGCAGACCATGGGGATGGAATCGAGCATTGCCGTAGCGATGCCGGTGACCAGATTCGTTGCGCCAGGTCCGGACGTGGCAACCGCCACGCCTACCCGTCCTGATGCTCGTGCATACCCGTCGGCCATGTGTGCGGCACCCTGCTCGTGACGCACCAGAATGTGGCGGATGGGAAATTTTCGCAATGCATCATAGGCCGGAAGAATCGCGCCGCCGGGATACCCGAAGACATCACGGACACCCTCGCCAACCAACGTGGCCCAGAGCGTTTCCGCACCTGTCAACCGCGTGGGCTGGCTGCTAATTGCAGGGTCTGAAGACCTGGGATTGCCGGAGTTGCTCATGCAATTCGCTCCATCGTTAGTTGGTGACCGCGCCCCGCGAGGCAGAAGAAACGCTG
>DASSZI010000020.1:0-35270 GCA_035713565.1 Acidobacteriaceae bacterium
GGGCTTGGCAAGCAGAGAGACCGACGGCGAAACGCCGCGGATAAACCCCAGCAAGATCATGGCGGCGGCGAAGTTGGTAAGCGGACCGCTGATCGCAAGGCTCATCTGCGCGGGACCCTCGGAAGCCTGTTCGGCGGACTCCGGCGTCGCATAGGCAGGCAAGCCGCCGATGGGTAGCAGCAGGATGCTGCGAATCTGCAGACCGTGGTAGGTGGCTACGATGCCGCGTGCAATCTCCCGCACGCCGACAATCGCCAGCAGCAGCAGCCAGAGGGATATGCCACGAATGGCCGCCATCCCGCCCATTCCCGTATACAACAAAGAAAGCCCCAGCAGGAGCGCGAAAAAGAAGTGCAGCCGCACTTCCACACCCATCAAGCGCCCCAGCGGGATCGACCAACTGCGCATCGCAAAGCCTCTCCCGGTATTGTAGATGGAATCTTACCGGCGATTCGGCAGGAAACCCCGTGCAAGATCGAGAGAAGATGCGTTGAGGGAGCTATTGTTGCGTGGCTGATTGTGGGAGCCTGGGATCGGCGCCGTGAAGCTCCTGGAGGAATTTCGCGTACTCGGTAGCGCCTTTGTGGAGCTTGCTGTAATCCGTCGCGGCATAATAATGGCTGAGAAAATTCATGGAGTAGCCGGCGTACCAAGGAATCTTCGGCTTCATTCGCGCTGACCGAGTGGAAGAGAAGATCGGATTTTCAATGGGATTGCCGAGCGCTGCCCACCAGGCATAGGGAGCTTCGCGAATGTCGTATCCGGCTTCGCGCATCTGGTGAAGACCGACCCGCAAAACCTGCTCGTTCTGCATCGTCCAAAATGCACCCACGCCATCTGCACTGCCGGATTCTGGAATGCCGTTAACGAATTTAATATGCGGTGCAGTGATCAAAGGCCATGCCAGATACGCCTGTTTCTGCAAAACGGAAGCGATAGCGAAGGACAGCAAAGCCGCCAATTGGGCGCGGTTCTGCAACCTCGTCAACGTGCTGTCGGGAATCAAAATTATGCCGTCGGGCATTGCGACTACATCGGCGACGACTGTCTTGGGCTTCGGGCTGTTATAGACGACCCGATGCAAAAATCTGAAATAAGGCCGGACTCCGTCTGTGTCTACAAAAAAATTAGTACCCAGATTGATAAATGGTTCAACAATATAGAAGCGGAAGCGTATCTTGGTAGAACCAGTGTCGCGCAATTCTTTCTGGTACTGCGGCACCATATCCATGCCAAGTGCAGAGACCCAATCCTGCGCTGCTCGGTTCGGCAGAATCTTGATCGGCTTTTTGTTCGGATATCGAATAGTGCCAGCGATATTATTCGTGTAATTCGGCCTATCAACCGTGACCGCGAAGCTAGTAAGATAGGCTCGTTCTTTTGGGCCTACCTGGTTTGGCCAGAAGCGAAGTCGTGTGGCTGTGATGCTGCCATCCGCTGCGCGTAGTGCCTTGTAGGTGACCCAGGTACCGGCTTGTAGAAGGTCGGGGGAAAATACCGCTGAGTGGTCGCGTGTGTGGAGGTGAGCAGAAACCTTGATCTTGGGTGCGGGACCACGTAATCGATAACGGATCGTCGTATTCGCGGCCGCAGACAGCATCGTTGTTTTTGGCGTCACGGTCATCGGATAGCCGTCCAGCCAGAGAGTTCCGCTCCATCCCTGTAGCTGCCGCGTAATTTTCGGCTGTTTTTCAAGCAAAGCTGCGCCCTGCAATTTTTTCGGACCGGTTACAGCAAAGGTCAGAATATGAGTCGCAGAGAATTCCCGGTTAGGTCGGACGTTCCCATACAAATGTACATAATTGCCAACGGCGAAGTTATGCGCACCACATTGCATGAAGGTACTCTTGTCGCGGCGGAGAGGCCCTGCAATTGCAGGATAAAAGGCCCACATCCAAGTGTCGTTCGTCCGCCAATATGTCTGCGTTAGCTGAAGCTTGCAAGGCTGATTGAACGTAACATGCAATGTGCCGACATCGAACGCAGTCGCGGAATCGATCTGCGTGACGAAGCCCTGCACATGCGCCTGGGCAGCGCCAAGCGCCGGTGCCGTCCATAAAAGCATGAAGGACATTCCTGAAAGAATCGCGCAGCAGGTAGTGTCCACGGCGTAGCGCATAAGCGCTGGACGACAGCCGGTTCGACGCGCCAACCCAACCTGCAGAAACAATGGACGTCCTCCACACGGGTCTCCCAAGGACGCTGGAAACCTATGTCATGCAAAGATAAATCATCGCTAACAGACTAAAGCTGTTGCGGAAGCTTGAACCCGTATGCGGATCATAGCCGGAAAATTCGGCTCCCAGCCATTGCTCGCGCCCAAGGGCTGGAAGACGCGGCCCACCAGCGATCGGCTGCGGGAGACGCTCTTCAACGTGCTCGCTCCCCGGATCGAAGGGGCGATTTTCGCCGACCTGTTCGCCGGGACGGGGGCGGTGGGCATTGAGGCGCTCAGCCGGGGCGCGCGTCACGTATATTTCGCGGAGAATTCAAAATTGGCACTTCCGACTCTGCGCGCCAATCTCGAGCGCTTCCCGGTTGCTTCGCAATGCGCCGTGGATACCGCCGGAACCATGCCTCTGCTGCGACGGCTGGCCAGGCAGAACATCCCCCTCGATCTGGTGTTTCTCGACCCGCCCTACAGCGATGCTACGGGTTATCAGGACACACTGGAGTTTCTGGGTACATGTTCCATCGTCTCCGCAACGACTGTCGTCGTGGCGGAACACGCGCGGCGTACACCGCTGGCCAGCCAGTATGCACGCCTGACGCGCTATCGAGTCCTGGAGCAGGGAGACGCCTCGCTAAGTTTCTTTGCCCCGCTTCGGGACAGTTGACTCCCTTTTCTTCGATGGTCGCTTCGCGGTCCTCTTTTTGCTGGCAGCTACAGGTTTTGCACCGGGTTCCGGCTCACCCGGAACGTCTGCAGTCCGAAGCCACTGGAGAAAATGCCGGAGCTTGTAAGAAGCGGCTTGAGCAGTGCGGGCCAAATCCCCGGCGAAAGCCCCCACCTGCTGGGCGGCCTTCGCGGAACGCGATCCGCGCCCGGCAGCCTGCAGCAAACCCGGCATTGAAAGCCAGCAGAGAAGTGCTTCAAAGCTTTCCTGGTTCAGGTAGTCCTCACCCAGATAATTGTTGACGCCAGCGAGCCAGCGAACGTCAGGATCGTGCCAGAACTCCTCGGACCGGACTGCCTCCGCAAGAGACGCATGGGTTTGCATCCGGAGCAGTACACGGATACGCGCAGCCGCTCGCCATACCTGTTCGCCCTCAACGCCCACGCCAGCGAAAGCCTCCGCCAGGGCATGTCTCAGTTCAATTTCGTCGAAGATGGCGAGTGCAGCACCGGGAGAGGGAAATGCCGCCAGCGCAACCCAGGCAAGCTGGGCGGCCCATCGTTCCGCGCGGGCAGCGGCATGTTC
The DNA here is from genome assembly GCA_035713565.1 of Acidobacteriaceae bacterium. Lineage (GTDB taxonomy): Bacteria > Acidobacteriota > Terriglobia > Terriglobales > Acidobacteriaceae > JAKAAZ01. Next base: position 3,423 of record DASSZI010000020.1, read on the forward strand.
CGCACCCGGGAGGACAGAACGGGCGGCGGGCTGAAGCATGTCAGGAAACGCCGCAACTAGACCTGGAAGAGCTGCCGAGGCGCCGATCATCTCCTGAATATCTGAGGTTTCCGGCGCTATGGCTTTGCCTTCCGGCGTTTCAGCGTGCGCGAGCGCGGTTGCCTGCGCAGCGAACCCGCGCACGCCCTCAAGGAACTCTGTAAGATTCAGCGCCGGGCGGACTTCCGCGGCTGCTTCCGGGGCCGCCGCTGGCGTGATCTGCTCCTGCTCAGCCGTTGTACGGGTGCTTCGTTTGTTTTGGGCTCTCTTTTTTGGCTTTCGGGACTGTTCCGCAGTCTGAGCCAACGCATGGACGTTCGGACGGTTGATAGCCTGACGCAACGCGTCCACCACGGGCCGCAGGCGGAGCTGGGAAAGCGCCTCATCCACACTGCGAACGCCCGTACCGTGAAGCGCGTCGCAAAGTCGATCCCAGGGGTATTTGGCGGATGGCTGAAGCTCTCGCCAATGCAGCAAAACCATATGCTGGTAGCCATGGAGTTCAACCGACATCCCCTCATCCCGAAATGCAGTTGCCCGGCGAAGATATTCCAGCCCGGTAACCATATCCCGGTAGGCGAGAACGGTGGGGCCATCGAACGGCAGGCCCAGTCCCACGGAGAGGCTTTTTTGCTGGAGCGAGCCGGTCGTCTTTTCCAGGAAACCGACCGACATGTGGATCGTGCCGTGGGTCGATCCATAGGTGTTGTTGTAAAGAACGACGGATCGCTCCCCGCCGTGTGAGTTGGAATAGGCAAAGACATTCTCGTCCACCGTGCCATGGTCATTCCAAAAGTCATAGAGGACGAAGTTCGTACTCTCCGCGAACAGGCGGCGATTCTTGAGAAGAGGGGCGATGATCTGTTGGTGCCGAGCGATCAGCCCCTCATTCGGGTACTCCTCAATCCGCGCCTGCTTAAAGTCCATTCCATAGCGCTCTGTATAGCCTTCAATCTGGCCATGGCCGAACATCGGCAGACCCGGCAGGGTCGCCAGCAGCACGGAAACACCAAAGTATTTGTCATGCGAACCGAACTGATCGATGGCGGTGCGCTCATCGGGATTGCTCATGAAATTGACATACCGCTTGAGAATGTCGGGGTCGAACTCCACGGTCTTTTTCAGATACGAGCGATATTTGGCATTCTCCTCATCGCGAAGCATGTTCATGAACGCACTGTTGTAGACGCGGTGCATTCCCAAAGTGCGGACGAAGTAACCTTCGAGCAGCCAGAATGCCTCCGCCAGGAGAAGCGTGCCGGGAACTTCCACCGCAACACGGTCAACGACCTCACGCCAGAACTCGTGCGGCATGAGGGCATCAAATGCTTCCTCCGACATCGCGTTTTCCGCACGGGATGGGATCGATCCTCCAGCGCCGGGCAGGGGAAACCATAGGCGCTGTACATGGCGCTTGGCCAGCACCATTGCGGCATCGAACCGAATGATGGGAAAGCGCCGTGCGACATTCAAAATGACCTGAATGACATGCTCGCGCACTTCAGCCTTGGAGTAATCAAGCTGCGCGGTGTCATTCCAGGCGAAGGTGGTGCCGTCATTGCCGTGATAGACGTAGCGAGTGTCGCCCTCACGATGGCGACGCAGACGAAAAACGACGGCTGCATCGGACTGATCGTAGTAGTGATCTTCAATCTTGATTTCAACCCGGCTGTCCGTAGATAGATCCGGCCCCTCAAAGCTGTAGGAAGGAAACGGACTCTCCCAGCGCGACAGAAACCACTCGGGATGTTCAATGACCCAGTTTGAATCGATGCCCATGTGGTTGGGAACCATGTCGCTCGCCAGCCGAAGACCGGCCCTGGCGGCCCGGTATCGCAGGTTCTCATAAGCCGGTTCGCCGCCCAGATCCTCAGCGATTGCGTAATCTTTCAGGGAATACGCAGAAGCTACGGCATCGTTGTTGCCGCGCAGCCGTTTAATCGTTTTGGACGCACGGCTCCGTTCCCACAGCCCAATCAGCCATAAACCGGTAATGCCCCGATCTGCGAGCAATTGCAATTCTTCGTCGGGAATGTGATCCAGCCGATGGATATGCCGGCCATACTTCTTGGACAACTGCTCAAGCCAGACGTATGTGCTTTTTGCAATCAGCACGACGGTGGGCATCCAGGCCTGGTCGGCGCTAAAGGCTTCGTATTCATCCAAAGGAGCCTGGTACCCGGCAGCATAGCGGCGTCGTCTTACACCATCCGGGCCGATGACAAACTCGGAATCAAAGCCTACAAACTCGTCGCCTATGAAGCCTTCTCCGCCATGCCCGGGTTTGCCATGACGATGTCTGTCCGGGCCCGGCGGATGGAACCGCATCCAGATGGCAAGTTCTTCCTCACGAAGAACATCAATTGCCAGCAGAATTCTGCGGAGATCGTCTCCCAGGTACTCAGACCAGTTCTCGCGAATAAATTCCAACTGACCGGTCAGCGATTCGGGAGAGGCAAGCATCGGCGCGCGCAGTGCGTCCAGCAGACTCCCGAGCCCCGGCGCAATGGGAGGTCGGGTGTCGAAAAAGCTGGGCAGCCCCGCAGTGACGCCCTGGTAGACCGTCTCCTGTTTGAGTTCCCGATCGCCAAACAAGATGCGGAAGGGAGTAAATGCGGGATTGCTGTTGGCAAGCCACAGCAGCAGCATTTCTTCAAACGCAATCTGCCGGTGGGGTACACCCTGTGTGCTTCCATCCAGCCACTGGGCTGCGGTGAGTTCGCCCCGATATACGGCCACGGCTGGGAACTGCTCAGTGAAAGCAAGCAGCAGCCGTGCCATCTCCGTTTGGCTTACCTGGTCGCCAAACCAGCGGACCGCCTCCGACATGATGGCCGGATCCCGCTCCGCGCGATACCGCGCAACCAAGGCGTGGCTCAGCTCATCGATGAGGCCCATGGCGAACAGCGCGCCGGCATTGATGCTCGTTTCCGGACTGTTCTTCGAACCCTGCAGCTCGTTGAGGCGCTGCGCGAGCTTACGGCTGGCTGCGACGTTGGCAAAAACCACATTTCCGTCGTAGCTGAAGAGCAGGTCATCGAGATCCAATTTGGTTCTGATCGCGTGGGAGATGTGAAATTCCATTAAGAGCAATCTTTCCGGCGTAGTTTCCACCTGTGAACTCAAGTATTTCAGCGTTCTCTCAAGGATAACTGCGACTCCGGCGTAGCGCGAATAACTCGAAACCAACTCTTCATTCATATTCAACAAAATCCATGCTGGTTCACCAGAATAGTCTTTGAGACAACTACACATCGTGGGAGGCGAGATTGCGCATCTACCTAAAGGCCACGAGCACTTACTAATCGACTTAACCGATCATGTCTAATCAAAACTCCTCCCGTATATTTTCCGGACTCACGCTTTGCGACCTTGCCGTTCAGACTTTCCACGGCATTGGAGACGACGATCTGACCGGCCGTTCCGCCGAACTAGCGTACTTCTTCTTTCTCGCCATCTTTCCGGGCTTCCTATTTCTTACTGCGGTGCTTGGCATGCTTTCCGGGCCTGGAACCGCGCTGCGGAGCAGCCTGATGCATTACCTTCCGCAGGTTGTGCCACCGCAGGCCTGGTCAATCCTGCAGGATGCCTTTACCCACACCAGCAAAGCGGCAAGCGGCGGCAAGCTCAGCTTTGGAGTTATTGCTGCTCTCTGGTCGGCCACAGCCGGAATGTCCGCCATGTGCGACACTTTGAACGGGGTGCACGACATAAAGGAAAGCCGGCCGTACTGGAAGGTGCAGGCGACAGCACTCGGCCTGACCCTGACGGTGGGTGTGCTGCTCCTGTTCGCGCTGACCGTTCTTTTCAGTGGGGACGCGGTCTTGCGGCTTAGCTTGCATTCATCTCTGCGCGGTCCCATCATGATTTTGGCCAAGGCCGTGCAATGGACGGTGCTGTGCGTGTGCGTCACCTTAAGCTTCGCGCTCACCTATTACTGGGCGCCGGACATCAAGGAACGCGAGTGGCACTGGATTACGCCTGGAGCGGCCTTCGGCATTGTTCTCTGGATTTTGGCTACGATTGGACTTCGGCTGTATCTTCACTTTAATGACACGTACTCGGCCACCTACGGAACTGTCGGGGCGGTGATCATTCTGCTGCTCTGGTTTTATATCAGCGGCTTTGCTCTTTTGATCGGAGCTGAAGTGAATGCCGCCATTGAAGATGCCGCAGCCCGGCAGGGAACGCCCGGAGCCGTGCCCAAAGGCGAGAAGTATCCCACCGGGCATGAGCGGATCGCATGAATTCCTTACCTTCTTTTCGACTGGACGGTAAGGTTGCCCTGGTGACCGGGGCCGCGCGCGGCCTGGGCCGTGCCATTGCCCTTGCCCTGGCCGAGGCAGGCGCGTCCGTTGCTCTTGGTCTTCGGGACATTACTGCTGATTCCGGTGTTGCAGCCGAAGTGGAAGCACGCGGCCAGCAGGCCGCACCGGTGCAGATGGACATGAGTGATCTGCAACAGATTCGCCGGGCCATGGGCGAAGTGGTGGATCGGTTCGGCAGGCTGGATATTCTCGTGAATAACACTGGCATCGCGCCCACAAATCTGGCGATCGACGTGCGCGAGGAGGATTTCGATCGTACTCTGGCCATCAACTTGAAAGGCACATTCTTTGCTTGTCAGGCGGCAGCCAGGGTGATGATGCAGCAGAAAGGCGGCCGCATCATCAACATGAGTTCGCAGGCCGGTTTTGTCGCGCTTCCGACGGAGTCCGTTTACTGCATGACGAAGGCCGGCGTCGCGCACCTTACGAAATGCCTTGCAATCGAATGGGGCCCTTACAACATAAATGTGAACGCTGTGGCGCCCACATTTATTCATACGCCCGGAACCGAGGCCGCGCTTGCATCTCCCGAGTTCCGTGCCGAAACGATCGACAGAATAGCCGCTCTTCACCGGATTGGCGAGCCGTCGGAGGTGACCGGCGCAGTCGTGTTTCTTGCCTCCGCCGCGGCTTCCCTCATCACCGGGCATACGCTCTTGATTGACGGCGGCTGGACGGCCATCTGAGCTGGGAGGCATATCATCGAGATCGCCAGCTGGAATGTAAATTCAATTCGCGCTAGGCTGGACCATGTCACCGCATGGCTGCAAGCCCGCAGACCCGATGTGCTGCTTTTGCAGGAGCTGAAAGGGACCGAGTTTCCTGCCGATCTGTTCCTGGAGCTTGGATACAGGAGCACAGCGGTAACGCAGAAGGCCTACAACGGCGTGGCGGTTCTCTCCCGCAGCCCAATTGACGTTGTCAGCGCCGCACTGGGTGGAGATCTCGCCGACAGTCATGCACGTTTCCTGCATGTCGTGATCCAGGAAATCCACGTAGTCAACATTTACCTGCCTAACGGCAATCCCGTAGGCAGTGAAAAGTTCGCCTACAAACTTGCCTGGATGGACCGGCTCGCCGCGCAAATGGGCGAATGGCGGCGGGCGAACCTACCCGTGCTTGTCGGAGGGGATTTCAACGTAATTCCAGAGGACATCGATTGCCACAAGCCGTCTTCCTGGATGCGTGACGCTCTGTTTCAGCCTGAGCCACGGGCGCGCTATCGCGCGCTGCTCGCGCTCGGATACACGGATGCATTCCGGGCGCTGCATCCCGGCGAAGGCGGACATTTCACATTCTGGGACTACTTCCGGCAGGCGTTCGAACACAATCGCGGAATCCGTATTGACCATTTTCTGTTGTCGCCTGCTCTGGGGGACAGGCTGAAAAAGTGCGAAATCGATGTTGCACCTCGCACGCAGCAAAAGCCCTCCGACCATGCTCCTATCCTCGTGGAGCTACGCTAGAGCACACGAGACTTTTACCTGGTAGAAGAAGCCGCTTCCACCACTGGAGCGGGAGGTGTTTTTACCTGACTATAGTGCCGTTCGATGGGTTTCCTGCGAGGCAGGTGGAAGCCGCACGCCCTGGGAGGATTGATCATCTGCCGCGCGAACACCTCATAGCTGAAACTTTCGGGCCGCAGTGTAGCCCAATAGGAGGAGGGGCTGAACAACGGCTTACGCTCGGTGATAATCTGCCGTTTCAAAATCCTGATACCGCATCCCAGATTGTTCTCGGGGTTCAGAATCGTCTTGCGCGGATCGTGCAACGGCAGATGGCGGTCAGCCTCCCAATCGAAATTGCACCCATAGCGCGTCTTGTCCTCATAAGTGAGTTGCAACAGTCCTTCACTCCGAATCCTCTGTCGGCTCACCCGATCGATTCCCATATTCACTTCCGTATGCAACACATTTGTCTTCGCGTTCAGCCCGGCTTCCGCCCCGGCAAGCGCCTGAAAGAAATAGGCCCAGAAGGCGCGCTTGTTCGTATTGCTCATCGTGAAGAAACAAGGACAGAACCTCCGCACATCCCGTGGCACACGGTGCGACAGCATCGACCGGGGCAGAGAGCGCTCAATGAATGTATCCCATCCCGGATTCCAAGAGGGGCCGCCAAGTTCGACGCGCTTGACTTCAATGGGAGTTGGGGGTGCCTGCTTCACCTTGACGGGTTTGGCCTGCGCAGGAGCCGGCATTGGTTTAGGCGGAGGCGCGGCACGATGCTTGCAGCCGCTCACGACCAGCGCGAGCGCGATGCTTACCCCGATGCAAATACGTCCGCGACTTTTCGTCACTCGCCTCTCCATAGCAGATTCAGGAATGAAACTGCCGATACCGATCACGTATAGACATAGATGCGCCTGCGAAGCACGAAAGCAGGCAAGGCATCAAGCCGGTAATCCCCAACGTTGGATCCGGCGCGATACTTCGCTTCGGCAGACCACTCGTCATGTTGTCCACTCATCCCATTAGTATTCGCCGCAATTCCCTCCATCGGAGCTTTCCCATGTCAGATTCAGCATTGTCGATTAGTCCCGCGTATCTCCATGCCATGCTGTCGGGTCTGACCCTGCAGCATGGAACCCCGAATGTGCTGGCCCATTCTGTTGCCACCATCAACTGTCCTGCGGGCGAACTGTACGCGCAATGGAAGAAGCTGGATGCAATCCCGCTATGGCAGGAGCGAGTTGCTTCTGTAAAACCGCTGACTGATCGCACGTCCCATTGGGTGATGAAGGAAAGCGAAAAAAAGACCGTTGAATGGGATGCTGAAATCACTGCCGATGAACCCGGCAAACGGATCTCCTGGCGGTCGACCAGCGGAGACGTGAATCAGGCAGGCGAGGTGCGCTTCGAGCCTGCGCCCGGCGGCCGGGGCACCATCGTGATTCTTGCGCAGGCATTTGATCTGCCTGGCGGCAAGGCAGCGAATGCCGCAGCCGGAATTTTGGCGCGCAGCCCGCGCCAGACGGTGGTGGAGAACTTAAGACATTTCAAGCAGTGGACCGAATCCGGCGAGATACCCACGATCCAGGGGCAGCCAAGCGGCCCGCGTGGGGTAACCGGTCGCGCGAAGGAGTTCGCGCTCGGCGAGACCAATCCCACACCTCCTGGCAGCCAGCGCTCAGCTTGACCAAGCAGACGCGATGTTTTCGCGAGGGCGAGAGGAAACGCATTCAACCGAACTGGAGACAAGTATGAAAGCTGTTTGCTGGATGGGAAAAGAGAACATGGAAGTCCATACTGTGGCGGACCCGAAGATCATGAACCCGCACGACGCGATCATCAAGATCGCCCGCTCGGCAATCTGCGGATCCGACCTGCACCTGTACGACGGCTACATCCCCACCATGGAGTCGGGCGATATCGTAGGGCATGAGTTTATGGGCATTGTTGAAGAGACGGGCAGCGCAGTGACCAATTTGAAGCGCGGGGACCGGGTGGTGGTTCCTTTCACCATCTCGTGTGGCAACTGCTTCTTCTGCAAGCGGCAGTTTTTTTCCGCCTGCGACAATAGCAATCCGAACGCTCACATAATGGAAGAAGCATACGGCTCAAGCGGTTCCGCGCTGTATGGTTACTCGCACATGATGGGCGGCTACGCTGGCGGGCAGGCGCAGTACGCGCGGGTTCCCTTTGCCAACGTGGGGCCGCTCAAAATTGAAAACGACCTTCCCGACGAGAAACTTCTTTTTCTGTCCGATATTTTCCCTACGGGCTACATGGCGGCGGAGAATGCCAACATTCAGCCGGGAGACACCGTCGCGGTCTGGGGATGTGGCCCCGTAGGGCTGTTTACTATCGCCAGCGCTTACATGCTCGGGGCTGCAAGGGTAATCGCGATCGACCGGGTTCCGGAGCGCCTGCGCCTGGCAGAAAAACAATTTGGAGTGACTACGCTCGACTACAGCGAAGACGATATGAATGTCCTGTCAGCGCTTCGAGATTTTTCTGGCGGCAACGGCCCGGACAGCTGCATTGACGCTGTGGGGCTGGAGGCGCACGCGAACACGGTGGCCGGGATTTACGACAAGGTAAAGCAGGCTTTGATGCTGCAAACCGACCGTCCCACCGTTCTGCGGCAGGCAATCCAGGCTGTCCGTAAAGCCGGAACCGTCTCCATCCCTGGGGTGTATGGAGGCGTACTCGACAAGGTGAACTTCGGCGCTGCGTTTGGTAAGGGCATCACCATGAAGATGGGGCAGACACACATGCAGAAGTACATGCGGCCTCTACTGCACCGCGTGGAACAGGGCGAGATAGATCCCAGCTTCCTGATCACCCATCGGGTCCGGATTGATGAAGTTCCTGGCATGTACAAGACCTTTCGCGATAAGCAGGATGAGTGCGTGAAGGTCGTCATTGACCCCTGGGCGGCTTAATCGTTTTCTGAACTTTCGAAGGAGCAAGAGAAATGTCCGCAGACAATCGAAATCGCGATCCCCGCGAAATGGGGCCAAAGCCTCCGTTTCCGCAGCAATCGATCTCTCATCCCGGTAGCGAACGAGAATTGAACCCGCCTGCCGATCATGGCGAATCGTCCTACCAAGGACATGGCCGCCTGAAGGACCGCGTTGCCATTGTTACTGGGGGCGACAGCGGCATTGGCCGGGCGGTTTGCATCGCATTCGCGAAAGAGGGAGCAGATGTGGTCATTTCCCATCTGCCGGAGGAGAAAGAGGACGCGGCCGTCACAGCTAAACACGTACTGGCGGCCGGTCGCAAGGCAATCTCAATGCCGGGTGACATCGGCAAGGTGGATTATGCTCAATCGCTGGTCGATCGAGCAATCCGGGAGTTTGGCAGGCTGGATCTTGTGGTGAACAATGCGGCCTATCAAATGGTGCGCGATGACATCGGGAAGGTTTCTCCAGAAGAACTGGAGCATACCTTCCGAACGAACGTCTTCGGCACGTTCTTCTTATGCCAGGCGGCCGTGCCCAAGCTAAAGCCTGGTGCCGTCATTCTGAATACATGCTCGATTGAAGGCTTTACTCCGGAACCCGGTCTGCTGGCTTACGCCGCAACCAAAGCAGCCCTGGTGAACTTTACCAAGAACCTTGCCAAGCAAGCCGCGGAGAATGGAGTGCGCGTGAACGGTGTCGCTCCAGGACCAGTATGGACTCCGCTGATTCCGTCGACGATGCCGGAGGAAAAGACGAAAAAATTCGGGGAGAACACCGCATTCAAGCGACCGGCGCAACCCGTCGAATTGGCGCGCATCTATGTTTTCCTTGCTTCAGAAGACGCGAGCTACGTGACGGGAGAAATCTATGGCGCGACCGGCGGACGGATGCCCTTCTAAGGCAGCTTGATGCGCAGCCCGGTGGGTAGACGTGCCAAAAACTTAAGCTTCTCTTCCGCGCTGGTTGGCCGGGATCGCGATAGCTTCAAAGTCTTTGGCCAACTTCCGCAGAGCGTCGGCAACGGTTTCCCCCGCCAGCGGCCTTCCGTGACCGGGCGCGATGATGGCCGGGTCTAATCCGGCCAGGAGTTGCACCGATTGGCGGGCTGCACTCCAGTCGGAAGTGAAATATGAAGGAGGTCCGTGCAATTCGGGCTGCTGCACGACTGCGGCGTCAAAGAAAGATTCCGGCCTGGTCGTGCAGAATGCATCCCCTACCAGGAGCGTCTTGTCCTGTCTGCGAAAAAACGACACGTGCCCCGGCGTATGCCCAGGCGTGTGGAGAATCTCCCAGCCCGGCAGCTCCGGCAGGGTGGATGGGTCGAATTCCGTTGCGGGCAGACGACGCAGCCGCGTCCCAAGATTGACCGGGCCGCGAGGATAGAGAGGGGAGAGCAGAGACATCAGGCCGCCGCCAGCCGTGAAGTTTGGCGCCGCATATTCCTGCTCGCCGCACAAATAGGGAAGCTCCAGCGCATGAGCGTAGACCGGCACCTGCCATGTGTCCGCCAGTTCACCCGCCGCACTCACATGGTCGAAGTGTCCATGCGTCAGAACAATGGCCCTGGGGGGAGCGCTAAATTGCTTTTCCGACCACTTGCGGATCAAACTTGCGGAGAATGGGATTCCCGCGTCAATCAGCGTCCAGGAGCCATCGGAATGACCGACTCCGAAGACGTTTACAAAGGCAATTCGAAGACCGTGGAGGTTTGGAGCGACCTGGTCGATTGGAACGACCTGATCTGCTGGAATGGAGATGGTGTGCATGGGAAGCTCCTCTGCTCTTGGGATGCTTTCTCGCTCCGCGCAAGCCTGCCGGACCAGGCCAAAGCAGGTTCTTTTGCCGCCGGACGAGTCTCTTGTTTCGGAGCACAAAAACATCTGCGATACTCAGAGACGAATGTATAAACGTGTCCTTCTTAAGCTCTCTGGCGAAGCACTGGCAGCGGACCGCGGCTTCGGTGTCGATGTCACTCGTGTCCATGAGATCGCGGCTGAGATCGCTGACGTTCACACCATGGGAGTCGAGCTGGCGATTGTCGTCGGGGGTGGAAATTTTTTCCGGGGCGTCGCGGAGCAGGCGAGAGATATGGATCGCGTTTCCGCCGACCATATGGGTATGCTGGCAACCATCATCAACGCCCTGGCCGTGCAGGACGCGCTGGAGAAGCAGGACGTCCATTGCCGTGTAATGAGCGCAATCGAGATGAACCAGGTTTCCGAGCCATACATCCGGCGGCGCGCCATCCGTCATCTGGAGAAAGGTCGCATCGTCATTTTTGCTGCCGGAACCGGCAATCCTTATTTTTCCACGGATACTGCGGCCTCACTCCGCGCCATGGAGATCAAGGCGGATGTGCTGTTGAAAGCCACCAAGGTGGAAGGCATTTACAGCTCCGACCCGGTGCTGAACATCGATGCGGTCAAATTCGACCAGATCAGCTATATGGAGATTCTGCAACGCAATCTGCGCGTTATGGACATGACGGCAGTAAGTCTCTGCAAGGACAATGATCTGCCGATGATCATCTTCAGCATGAACCAGCCGGGAAACATCCGGCGTGTCATTGCAGGGGAAAAAGTAGGATCCCTGGTCACCACGTAATCTGCGGCACTTTCCCTGCGGGCGCGCCCCGGATGGTTTCGCCCTCACCAAGAGAAGTTTGTCAGCGCCCATGGCCCTTGCCACCACTGCACCTGCCTCCATCACGGGCCGCCCCACAATGCCGGCTCTGACGGGCCTGCGCGCGTTTACGGCGACCAACATTGTCTTCTTTCATTTCTGGAATCCAGCGTGGTTTGGGCCGTTCGCGCCGCTCATGGATAACGGATATGTAGGGGTAAATTTCTTTTTCCTTCTTTCGGGGTTCATCCTCACCTACAACTACTCCGATCGGCAAGCCGCAGGAAAGTTCAGTCAGCGGGCGTTCTGGCGCACACGGGCTTCGCGTCTTTACCCGGTCTACCTGCTTGGGTTGCTGATCTCGTTTCCAATCTTGCTCCTGGAATGGCAGGTCCGAACGCACGGCCAATTTTTTCTGGGTCTGGGGTTGACTACCATCATGCAGCAGGGATGGAGTCCGCGGTTGGCTACGTTCTGGAACACGCCTGCCTGGACGCTGTCCTGCGAAGTTTCCTTTTACCTGCTGTTTCCGTTTTTACTGCGAATGCCCTGGCCGAGGAAAACCCGCACCCTGCTGCTGATCCTCGGCGCACTCTGGCTCACGTCCATGCTGCTGCCAGCGATCTATATGTGGGTACGCCCGGATGGGCTTGCGCCCATCAACCGCATGTCGAACAGTTATTGGTTGCGTGCTGTCAAACTGACGCCCTTGCCACATCTGCCCACGTTTGCCTTTGGTATCGGCCTTTCTCACCTCAACGATCGGCTGAAACTGCGCGATCGCGTGCGCTTCTGGCTTGCTCTCTGCGGCATCGCGGCGATTACCGCGGTGATGATGCAGGGGACGCGAGTGCCTTTCCTGCTGATGCACAACGGCCTGATGACTCCGCTCTTTGCGATCTCGATTCTGGGACTGACCGGACGACATGCCATTACGCGAGTGCTGGCGCTGCCTCTGTTTGTTGGGATAGGTGAGGCAAGCTATTGCCTTTACATTCTGCACTTCAACCTCTGGCGCTGGTTCCATACCACCGGATTTCTTGCGAGACTCCATCTGCTCCGCTTTGACCCATGGATTTCCTATCTGCTGCTCGAGATCAGTGCATTTGCCGCATACCGCCTGATCGAGCGTCCAAGCCGTCGCTGGATGCAGAAACTCTTGCCCGCTTCTCCGGTTCCGGCCGCAGGCTGAATTACCTCGCCTGCCGGGAAAGGTGCTCGGGCATGCACAGAAGATTTCCACGCCATCACATTCCATCCCGCACTTTGTTGAAGTCCTGAGGTTCCGCCCTTCGGCGACGCTTATCCTTGAGATGGAGTTCAGCGTAGAGGGAGATCGGTGGTTGCCCGGAAGTTCGACACCCGGCCGAGACTCCATTGGCACATCTCTGTTAATCATGAGAAGACAAGATCGTCCTGTCGTGATCGTCGGTGCAGGACCTGGAGGCTTGGCAGCCGCCATCCTGCTGGCCAAAGCCGGCGTGCAAGTCACCGTAGTAGAGCGTCGCCTCCAGGTGGGAGGCCGCACCTCCACGCTGGAGCAGGACGGATTCAAGTTCGACGCGGGCCCAACATTTTTTCTGTATCCGCGGGTATTGCGGGAGATTTTCTCGGCAGCCGGGCGCTCGCTCGATCAGGAAATCCCGATGCTGCGCCTCGATCCACAGTACCGGCTGGTGTTTGGCGGTGGCGGCGAGCTGCTGGCGACCCCCGATATGCAGCGCATGACGGCGGCCATTGCAGCGATCTCACCCGAGGATGCCAAACGCTTCCATCTCTTCTATCGCGATAACCGGGAAAAGCTGGCGCGCTTTACTCCCGTGCTGGAGTCCTCCTTTGAGAACTGGCGCGATCTGGCTCGTTGGGAAATGCTGAAGATGATGCCGTTGTTGAGACCGTGGCGTTCTCTGGACTCCGACCTGCAGCGTTACTTTTCTGACGAGCGGATTCGTCTTGGCTTCAGCTTTCAGTCGAAATACCTCGGCATGTCGCCGTTTCGCTGCCCGAGCCTGTTCAGTATTCTTTCGTTCCTGGAGTATGAACACGGTGTCTTCCATCCTGTGGGCGGGTGCGGCGCAGTGACGCGAGGGCTGGCGCGTGTCGCGACTGAGATGGGCGTGGAGATCCTGCTGGATGAGCCGGTGGAGGAGATTCTGTTTGAAGGCCGACGCGCAGTGGGGGTGCGTACCGCCCGGCGAAGACTTCCTTCCTCCGCAATTGTGGTCAACGCGGACTTTGCCCGCGCCATGCAGCGCATGGTGCCGAATCATCTGCGGCGGCGCTGGAGCAATGCAAAGATTAAAAGCAAAAAATTTTCGTGTTCCACATTCATGATGTACCTGGGCATTGAGGGCACCTATCCGGATCTCTCGCACCACACGATCTATCTTGCAGAAGATTACCGGAGGAACCTGGACGACATCGAGAATGCCCATGTGCTTACTGCCGATCCCTCGTTTTATGTGCAGAATGCCTGCGTAAGTGATCCGTCGATGGCGCCACGTGGCATGAGCACGTTGTATGTTCTGGCACCTGTGACCCACGAGCACCCCAATGTGGACTGGAAGAAAGATCAACCTCGCTTCCGCGCGCTGATGCTGCGGCAATTGGAGAAGATCGGCATTACTGGCGTTGAAAAGCGCATTCGCATGGAGCGAGTGATGACCCCCACTGGATGGAACAAGGAATTTGAACTGCACATGGGCGCAACGTTCAGCATGTCTCACAATTTGCGGCAGATGCTGCATCGTCGGCCCCATAATCGATTTGAGGATCTGCAAGGCGTGTACCTGGTCGGCGGCGGAACTCATCCAGGCAGCGGTCTGCCGGTCATCTTTGAGTCGGCGCGTATTACCTCTCGTCTGCTGCTGGAGGATTTGCGAATCGAACCGCAATGGGAGGCTACTTTGCCGATGGCCGCAGAATCCATCTACGAACCGGCTTCGTAAATTGATGTCAGGACTCCCACAATACGCGATTCCATCTGAGCCTGGAAATTCCTGGAGGGAGGTTCAGCCACGCCTGGAATTGGCGTTGCCGGACCTTTCCTCCATGCGACGAGCCCAGAACCACTGGGCGCGCAGCAAATGGGCCGATAAAGAGAAGATTCTGCGCCGCTTTCGCGGAATTGTGGCGGAGAACGCCGGCGAACTTGCGAGGCTTATGCCTTCCAGCCTGGCACGCACCTATGCGGATACGCTGAGTGCTGAAGTACTGCCGTTGCTGGATGCCTGTAAATTCCTAGAACGGGAAGCCGAAGAAATCCTGCGCCCGCAGCGCCCCGGCAACCATCGGCGGCCACTCTGGTTGCAGGGTATCCGCATGGAGGTTCATCGCGATCCGCTAGGAATTGTTCTCGTAATTGCGCCCTCCAATTACCCTCTTTTTCTTCCCGGAGTCCAGGCTCTTCAGGCGCTTGCCGCTGGAAACGCGTGCATTTGGAAACCGGCTGCGGGCTGCGAGGGCATTGCGCACGCGCTGAGGCAATTTTTTCTGGACGCTGGTGTTGTGCCGGAGTTGTTGTGGGTGACGGACTCTTCGGTTGAGATTGCAAAAAGCTTTTTGGGTGCTCAGGTCGACAAAGTTTTTTTTACCGGCTCCGCGTCGACCGGGCAAGACGTGCTCAGGCAACTGGCCGATTTCGCCACGCCTGCGGTTATGGAGCTTTCTGGATGCGATGCAGTCTTTGTTCTGCCAGAGGCCGATGTCACGAGAGTTACCCAGGCGCTCGCGTTTGGGACGCGATTCAACGGGAGCGCCACATGCATGGCGCCACGCCGCGTATTCGTTCCGCGCGCCGTAACCGCCGATCTGGAATCGCGTTTGATGGCGACGCTGTCTACGGTTCCTGCCGTTGCCCTCAACGCGGATGCCCGGCGCTTGCTCGATGAACTGATAGAAGACGCGCAACGTAAAGGCGCGCATCTGGTTCTGGATGGCCGCGGAGCGGCTTCACTTGTGGGTCCTGTGGTTGTCACCAATGCGAATGAAACCATGCGGATCGCGCAGACCGATATTTTTGGACCTGTTCTGGCACTGATTCCATGCAACGATCAGGAAGCCGCGCTGCAGATGTATCGGGCGTCTCCGTTTGCGCTGACTGCAGCAATCTTCGGAGCGGAACGAGAAGCTCGAACGCTCGCCGACCAGATTGTCGCGGGCACTGTAATCCTGAACGATCTGATCGTGCCCACAGCCGATCCGAGAGTTCCCTTCGGCGGTCGCCGCGCCAGCGGATACGGTGTAACGCGCGGACGAGAAGGACTGCTGGAAATGACCGCGCCCAAGGTGATCCTTATCCAGAGGGCAAGATATCGCCTGCATTATCAGCCCGCGACGGGCAGCCATTTTGATTTCTTTGTTGGCGTAATCCGCGGGATGCATGGCGAGCGATGGCGAACTCGTGTCTGCGGCTGGATCCAGGCACTTCGCACTGGGCGGCGCATCCAAAGAGCAGAACAAATTTTGTCCGGCAAGCAAGAGCGCTGACGTGCAGGGTTTGATCGCAAAGCAATTGAAACAGGAACGGTTCTAATTTAGAAGTTATGCGGAGAATTGATCTATGCATGTCGCAGTCATAGGGTCCGGGCTCGGCGGTCTGTCTGCCGCATGTACCCTGGCGGCGCGGGGCTACCGGGTCGATGTATTTGAAAAAAACGCCTGGCTCGGGGGGAAGGCTGCGGTGCTTTCTCAGCAGGGATTTCGTTTCGACATGGGTCCGACCATCCTGATCCAGCCTTCTGTCCTGCAGAAGATTTTTGGCGAAGCAGGTCGCGAACTGGACGATTACCTTCCCATGGTGCAGATTGATCCGCAATGGCGCTGTTTTTTCGACGATGGCTCCGTGCTCGATCTGCAGCGCGACATAGGTGCCATGGCAGAAACACTGGACACCTGGACACCTGGACTTGGACGCAAGTACACCCAGTTCATGCAATTGTCAGAGACACTGCACGGCATCTCCGATCGGTTTTTCTTCTGGCGCTCCATTGGTTCCATGCGCGACACCTTTGAGTTAAGCGGCACATTTCAGAAATCCGTTCTGAAGGACGTGCTGCAGATGCGTCTGGGCCAATCTGTATCGGGAACAATCCGGGAACACATGCCGGACACGCGCGTAGCGCAGATGCTCGATCATTTCGTCCAGTACGTCGGTTCTTCTCCATCGGCATCTCCTGCAATTCTTTGCGCCATCGGGCATATGCAGACGGAGGAGGGCATCTGGTATCCATTGGGCGGAACACGCGCCGTGCCGGAAGCTCTGATTCAGCTCGGCAGGGAACTCGGCGTAGTTTTCCACGTGGGCA
This sequence comes from Acidobacteriaceae bacterium, assembly GCA_035713565.1. Lineage (GTDB taxonomy): Bacteria > Acidobacteriota > Terriglobia > Terriglobales > Acidobacteriaceae > JAKAAZ01. The sequence goes on from DASSZI010000020.1 coordinate 20,126, forward strand.
ACGGCGTCATCCGAATTTCGCAGCAGAATGGAAAAGTAACAGGCATAGTTACAGATGACGGCCGCGAGCACCTCTTTGATGCCGTGGTGTCCAACTCCGACGCAGTCCGTACTCACCGTGATTTGGTTGGTGGCCGAACCGCGCGCAGATTCGATGCCCGGCGCAGGTACGAACCGGCCTGTTCAGGCGTGGTTCTTTATCTTGGACTAAAGAAGCGTTATGAACATCTGGCGCACCACGACTTTGTCTTCTCCCGCGATCCGCACGAGGAGTTTCATGCGATCTACGAGCTTGGTGAGCCCGCACCCGACCCGACGTGCTATCTGGCGGCCACCGCAGCAACCGACCCTGCAACTGCGCCTGCGGGCGGCGAAGCCCTGTACGTCCTGGTGCATACTCCGCATCTGCGCAAGCACCACAACTGGGTGGAAATGCTTCCCACATACCGGAAAGTAATTCTTAATAAACTCAAGCGAACCGCCGGGCTCACAGACATAGAAGACAGGATTGTTTTTGAAAGTGCGTTGACGCCGCAGGACATCCATGACCGCTATCGCGTTTTGAACGGGGCCATTTATGGGATCTCCAGTCATGGCAGGTTCAATGGAGCGTTCAAACCGCCCAACGCAAGCAGTGATCTGGAAGGATTGTTTTTAGCTGGCGGAGCGGCGCATCCGGGGCCAGGCATGCCCATGGTGCTCATGTCCGGATGGATCGCTGCCGATGCTCTGGACCAGCGTTATCGCCGAACAGAGACTGCGCGCGCGTCTCAATTCTTGGCCGAGGATCGGCTGCGCGGTTCGCAGGCTGAGGATGCGTTCCAATCGCCGGGTCGCCCCGCATGAAGATTTCCGGTGAGTCTGCGGTGCCCGCCCAGCGGCGGCCTTCCCGGCCTTTGCTGCGTGCGTTCAATTGGTACGGCGCATGGTATCTAGGGCTGCATTTCCGTAGCTTGCGGATCGCGCACGCGGAACGGCTTTCCGAAGATGTCAAGAATCAGCAGCCCCTTCCAACAATCATTTTTCTCAGTCACGCTTCCTGGTGGGACCCGCTGGTTTGCATCCGCATCGCAAGGCGGCTTTTGCCCGCCGGCGAGCATTACGCGCCGATGGAGGCATCCTCGCTGGCGCGTTATCGTTTCTTCGGCAAAATAGGCATGTTCCCGGTGGTGATGGGAAGTACTCGCGGCGCTCTTTCTTTTCTGCACACTGCACAGGAGATTATGCGCTCCCCAAATTCGGTACTATGGATTACGCCGCAGGGCCGCTTTACCGATGTACGCCGTCCGGTGGAACTGATGCGCGGCCTGGGAGCACTTGTGCGACGCCTGCCCAGATGCCGGCTCATCCCACTGGCAATCGAATATACCTTCTGGGATGAAAGGCTGCCTGAGGTTCTGTGCAACTTTGGCGTGCCAATCGAAGTGGGTGATGGGCGCGAACGCTCCGCCGACCAATGGACGCAGGAATTGGCCAGCACTCTGCAAGTGACTCTGGAAGAACTCGCGGGATTCGCGCAAACGCGAGATCCTAAAAACTTTCAAGTCTTCGCAAGCCGCACGGTGGGCGTGGGCGGAATTTACCAGGCTTGGCTGCACGCTCGCGCGCGGCTGCGCGGAGAAGACTTCCGTCCGGAGCACGGAAGCATTGGCGACCGATGATGCTGGTTGCAATCTCCTGCGTCGCATTCACGATGGCTTTGATTCCGACGGCCATGTTCCTCCGCAATCTCTCGCTGTATCGCGAACCGCCTGCCGCGAACAAGCGTCCGCCGTTCGGCATTTCGGTTCTTATCCCGGCGCGCAATGAGGAGAGCTCGATTCCGCGCGCAGTTGATAGCTTGCTCCGTTCGAGCGGCGTTGAACTGGAAATCGTGGTGATGGATGACGCTTCGACGGACAGGACTGCAGAGATAGTTCGCAAACTGGCGAACGAGGATTCTCGCATTCGTCTGGAGAGTGCACCCGCACTGCCGGCGGGATGGAACGGAAAACAGCATGCCTGCTGGAGATTGGCGGAGATGGCTCGGCACGACATATGTTGCTTTGTCGATGCGGATGTCGAAGTCGCACCGGATGCTCTCGCGCGCATGGCGGAATTTCTTGACGCTGCGAACGCCAGCCTGGTGAGCGGATTTCCGCGTCAGATCACCGTTACATTTCTGGAATGGCTGCTGCTACCCTTGATACACTTTGTCCTGCTTGGATTCCTGCCGATTGGCGCGATGCGCCGCAGCACCGTGCCTGCATACTCTGCAGGATGCGGGCAGTTCATGCTGGTCAGGCGGCAAGCTTACTTCGCGAGCGGAGGACATGCGGCAATCCGCTCCAGCATGCACGACGGGCTGTTGCTGCCCCACGCATTCCGTGAACACGGATTCAGGACGGACATTGCAGACCTGACATGTCTGGCGACCTGCCGCATGTACCGCACTGCCGGGGAAGTCTGGCGAGGTCTCAGTAAAAACGCAACCGAAGGACTGGCCGCTCCTTCCCGGATTCTTCCCACCACAATTCTTTTGCTGGCCAGCCAGGTGGTGCCTGCTGTGCTGGCTGCTGTGTTCCTGATCGAACCCTTCTCACTGCGTGTGGATTCTGTGGCGTGGACCATGACTGCGGGCGCGCTGGTCCTCGGCTATCTGCCGCGGATTTTGGGCGTACTGAGGTTTGGTCAATCCAAACGGAGCGCCCTACTGCACCCTGCAGGCGTCGTCGTTTTGCTGGCACTGCAGTGGTTTGCATTTCTGCGAAAAATGATGGGGAAACAGGCTACCTGGAAGCAGCGCGCGTACCCAGTAGCTTAAGATTTGCCGTGCAGCGGCCGTCGCGCGAAATAGAAGAGCGAGCCTGCAAGAAGCGCAAACATCACCACAGAAATCCAGTCATGGTGTAGCGGATTGGCCGGGGACATCTGAATCAGGTCAAATTTGCCGGTGGTCGATTCATAGAGTTTCAGCGCGACGCCCAGCAATCCGACGATCCCTCCGGCGGCTATCAGGCCGCTGGCGTAGAGAGATCCCGGACTGACTTCACACTCGGCACCATCCCGCGCCAGCGCATTTCTCTCTACTGCGCGATCCACCATCCAGCGCACGACACCTCCGCAGAAAATCGCCAGCGTTGTGCCGATGGAAAGGTACGCACCGACCGCGAAGGAGAGGGAGCGAACACCCAGCAGTTCCACGGTGACGACGAGAAAGACACCGAGAAGGATCAAGTCCCACGGCAATTGCCGGGTGAGAATGCCATTGATGACTGTCGCCATGAGGCGAGCTTGCGGAGCGGCAGCCCGTTCGCTGCCGATACCTTCAATCCACTGGACTTCAATGCGTCCGGTTGCCGGATTGTAAAGATATTTACCATCGGCCAGTTTGTGCGATCCGAGAGCATTCAACAGGACGTAATTCTTCCCATAGCCGGTGACTTCTTTGCCGCCGGGAAACCTGACGCGGAACTCGCGTCGCGCAAAATGCTGCTGCTGCACAGTCACTCCAGCGACGGGCTGGGCTAGATTCCAGGCCTGATTGGAGGGCCGGAACTCCTCCAGGCCTTTGTTCATTACGGTCAACGTAAGCCCAATCGAAACGGTTGAAATGCAGACACCAATCAGCAAAGCCAGCTGCTGCTTCCATGGAGTCGCTCCGATCAGGAAGCCCGTCTTCAAATCCTGAGACGTATCGCCCGCATTGGCTGATGCGATGCAGACTACCCCGCCGATCGTAATGGCCAGCGCACCGAAGGCAGGCGCGGTCCAACCCTTGACCAGAAAAACTGCGGAGGTCGCCATCAAGGTGGCTATGGTCATTCCAGAGATTGGATTTGCCGAGCTGCCGATCAACCCCACGATGCGGGAGGAGACCGTAACGAAAAGGAAACCGAAAACAACCACCAGCAGGGATGCCGCGAAGTTCGCCAGCAAGCTGGTCTGCGCGCCCGGCACCGGTTTGAATGTCAGGAAGAGAAACATCATGATGACCAGCAGAACCGAACCTGCCAGAACTACGGACATGGGGAAGTCCCGATCTGTGCGCTGCTCGATCGCGGACTGCTGGCCCGGAGCACGAAAATTCCTGATTGCCACGCGAAACGCTCCCCAGATCGTGGGCAGCGTGCGAAGAAGTGTCAAAATTCCTGCGGCAGCCACCGCACCGGCACCCATCGGGCGCACGTAGGCGGCCCACAGAGCGCTGGGGTTCATTTGCGAGATAGGCAGCGTGCCGGGATAGACGGGCCCAGGAACATGAGAGCCGAAGAAATGAATTGCGGGCATCAGTACCAGCCAGGAGAAGACGCCTCCAGCAAAGATGGTTCCCGCCACACGTGGCCCAATGATGTAGCCGACTCCGAGATACTCCGGTGTGGCATCGGCGCGAACCGCAGAACCGGGCAGCCAGTGTGGCTCGTAGTTGGGTGTGCTGGGCCATGCGCCGAGCAGATTTTCATTTTGAAACAGAGTGTAGATCGCTCCGAGGCCCAGTCCCCAGAACACCCGGCTCGCGAAGGAACCTCCCCGCTCGCCGGCCAGCAGCACGTCAGCGCAGGCGGTCCCTTCGGGATAGGTCAAAAGCCCATGCTCCTGCACAATCAGCTGGCGCCGCAAAGGAATCATGAAGAAGACGCCGAGCCATCCTCCAAGAAGCGCCAGAAAGAAAATGCGCGCATATTCCAGGTCGAATCCGAGAAAGATGAGCGCGGGCAGGGTAAAGATGACCCCAGCGGCGATGGACTGGCCCGCGTTGCCGGTGGTTTGGACAATATTGTTTTCCAGAATCGAGGCTCGGCCCAGCGCCCGCAGTACGCTGATCGACAGCACCGCAATAGGAATGGAAGCGGCGACGGTAAGACCTGCACGCAGACCTACATAGACCGTTACCGCGCCAAACAGGACTCCGAAAATGCACCCAAGCAAAATCGCGCGGACTGTAAATTCCGGACGCGCGTCATTGTCGCTCAAATACGGCCGGAAGGCTGCCGTCGTGCTGTCATCTTTGACAGAATTGGCAGGAAGTGGCGGAGTGGCGTGCGGAACGGAGCTGGCTTGCGCGGCGGAGTCGCGTGGATTTTTCAAACGAGGTGCCCCCGTAAATCGGCTGCAAAGCGTTGAGTGTAGTGCATTCGCTGCTGGCCGGGAAAGAGTGAAAGCGTTCGCGCTCTCGAAGAGTGCAGCATGGCGGTGGTGCCTGCTTGTATTTTTGCCTGATAACACTGGCAAATTACGCTTATACTGCACTCAGCCGGTCGCAGTGGGCCCAGAACTCCAGCGCACCGGGCACGCGAACGTTGCTCACTCGGACCCGAAGTGGATCGGGAGGTGCGTCTTCCGCAGAGTATCGAACAGTCAGTCCATAGTCCGGCTACAGGGTCTTCCGCCATCGCAGATGGCGGCCTGGCGGGCTGTAGCGCGTGTCCTTCGAAGTCCCGTCGACGCGGTAAGTTGTGCGATCTTTCCCTCCCGTTGCAGAGTCTGCAATCAATTTCTTCTGCACCTTTCCGCTGCGCCGGTCTGCGCTCCGTGCTGGCATCAACTACCTCCGCAACCAAAGTCCAACCTCTGCAGAATCTGCGGCGAGCAGCTGGGATGGGGAGATCTTCGCTTCCCGGTACGCTCCCCCGGGGAATCCCACACAGTCTCTCTGTGCGAACTGTGCGAACTGTGCGAACGGGCCAAGCCGCCGTTTCAACAGGCGGTCGCCTATGGAGTGTATGAACATACACTGCGTGCGCTGATTCACTTGCTGAAATATGAGCACGTGCCGACCGTGGCGCGACGCCTGGGCGCCCTGTTGGCAGAGGCAGCCGCCACGCTCGAGAATCTGCCTTCTTCCCTGACTGTGGCCGCAGTTCCGCTGCACGCCACCAGGGAACGTGAGCGGGGTTTTAATCAGACAATTCTGCTGGCCGAGCACGCCTTGCGCGAATTGCGCAGGCTACGGCCGGATTTACAGCTCCATGCAGCTCTGCGCGCGTTAGGCCGCCGGCGGGGAACGGAAAGCCAGGCGCGGCTGACCCCGCACCAGCGAAGAAAAAATCTGCGCGGCGCGTTTCACGTTGCCAGCCCGGAACAGATATCCGGCAGGGCTGTTCTCCTGCTGGATGACATTTATACGACGGGTGCTACAGCCCGCGAATGCACGCGCACATTGCTGGAGGCAGGGGCGGAGCGTGTTTTTATAGCAACGCTGGCGCGCTCGCAGCGTGAGGGTGTGGCTTTTTGGGGATCCAGTGCGGCCGCAAACCTTGCGGTTGCAAGCAGCGCAATCGTGTAAACGCACCAGGGGGAGAAATCCATGTCGCCGGGACGAGCAACGACCCACATCCGCAAACAGAAGACTCCGGGTAAATTTCACTCCGGACATGATGGACATGTGCCCGGGCACGCCACCCATCTCCTTCAGGAGCAGCGCCCGGCTTCCCTGCCATGGGCGATGCAGACTCCCGTGCTGGTGCTGAATGCATCCTACGAGCCGATCAACATCTGCGGAGCACGGAGAGCTTTGGTGCTCATCCTGAAAGGCGTTGCCCGGTCGGAGGAGGAGCACGGAACCCTGCTGCACGCCGCGCGTGTTCGCGTTCCCATGCCGTCCGTCATCCGTCTGCTGGAATATCGCCGCATTCCGCACCAGACCCGGGCTCTCTCGCGCAAGAATATTCTGCTGCGCGATCGCAATACCTGCCAATACTGCGGAGAAGTGCTTCCGGCTGCTGAGTTAACGCTGGACCACGTAATTCCACGTTCGCGCGGAGGGCTGTCCACCTGGGAGAATCTGGTTGCGTGCTGCCATGTCTGCAACCGGCGCAAAGGCAATCAGATGATCCATGAGCTTGAGGACATGCAGTTGTTGCGCGAGCCGCGTCCCTTTTCCCTGCACACCAGCCGGCACATTATGCGGATGATCGGAAGCTCCGACCTCCGCTGGCGCAAATACCTCTATTATTGAATGGCTTATCGCCAATAAGAATTCGCAAGCCACCGGGCCAGCTGCGCCAGCATGAGGCACCCGCGTGGATGGGTGCGGTAGTCTTGAAATTGCCCAACCATGCCAGTCAGCCAGCCAGCCTCAACTGAAGTTGTAAGCTCCGCAAGGGTCCCGGCGTGGCTTCGAGCATTTTTCGTCATCCTGACTGCCGCGTATGCTCTGCTCTTCATCCGCGACCCCAGCCCCTTCTTTGCGGATGACAGCTTTTTTTATCTTCAGGTGGGCCGCAATTTCGCGCTGGGACACGGCAGCACCTTCAACCGTCTGATGCCCACCAACGGCTATCACCCGGTGTGGATGCTGTTGTGCGCCGCGGTCTACCGCGTCTTCCCTGGACGAGTCGAGGGCCTGCACGCAGTGGCTGTTCTCATCGTATTACTCAACCTTGCGGTTCTCGTGGCGATCACCCGGCTGCTGCGCCACCTGCATGCCCCTGCGTGGGTAGCGTGGACCGTCCTGGTTCCATTTCTATTTGGACTGCAGCTTGGCACGGAATCCAGTCTGAGCGCTGCGACGCTGAGCGGTGCGCTGCTCGCGCTGCATGGGTTTTTCCAGCGCCCAACATGGAAGACAGGGTTGGCCTTCAACGTTCTCGCGGCATTTGCGGTTCTCAGCCGGCTGGATTCGATTTTTGTCATCGCCTCCCTTTGGATTGCGGTGCTGCTCTGGTGTCTCCAGCAGAAAAATGGTCCTGGCAGCAATCTGGGTCTTCGCGTCCATCTAGGCCTGATTCCGCTGTATGCCGCTTTGTGGGGGGGGTATCTCGCCAGCAATCTGTGGTGGTTCCACATCTTTATGCCAATCAGCGGGCTGCTCAAGTCCCATAATGGCAACGATCACCTGCTGGGCCGCAACCTGCCGCACACCGCGATCCTTTCGCTTGGCATCAGCGCTGTTTCTCTCCTGGTTCTCTGGCGAAGGCAGCGGGACGGCTGGCTGCGCTTCGCGGAACTCCCGTTTTTTGTGGGGGTGCTGATCCACGCGGGCTACATCACGCTGCGCATGACGAGTGAAACCCGCTGGACCTGGTACTACGTAAGTTGGGCAATCCTGGCCGCAATCACTTCCGCAAGAGCGGCCATGTGTCTGTTTCGTTTGACTCCCACTCAGGGCGCGGAAGAGGGTTGGACGGACCGGACTGGTCTGCGCCTCTCCTGCATCTCAATCGCAATCCTGATTTCCGCACTGCTCTGGTACCGGATGGGCTGGAGGCACAGCCGGGAGCAGGTTGCAGAAAACACCGCAATTCCATCCATGCGGGCTGTTCTGGAAGCCAGCGGCCCCCATCGCATTCTGGCCTACGATCAGCCCGGCGGAATGGCCTATTTCACCCGGCTTCAGGTGGTTCCGCTGGATGGCCTGATGGCCGACCGGAACTTTCAGACCGAGCTGGCACAGCGTGGCATCGGGGATTTCATCCGCCAGGACCACATGGACGGCTTCGCCGGACCTGATGTGCCTTTCGGGGAGGAGGGATGGCGGACCTACTGCGGGCATCTTTTCCTGGAAAGCACGAAATATACCTGTGAGCCCTGGAAGCGGGGACGAGACGGCAAGCCGCAATGGATGATCACCGGCGTACAGGTCTATTCCCGCCTGCCGCTCGCCCCTGCCGGCTACATTGCGCTTCCCCCCGATCACATTGTTTGGACCAGACAGCACTACCTGACGGTGTGGAGGATCTCCGGCGCGGATGCGGGAAGTACCGCACGTGCCTACTAGGAATAAACCAGGAATCTAATTGATGCTAGAAACCTGCATTTCAGCCCACAGATTTGGCAACCGCAGCAGTTCCGCGCAATCTAATAAAAGACGCTTTGCAAATCGAAACAAAATTCCGGATTTCTTCACCTCTTGTCGTGGCGCTGCTGCTGGCGGCAACCATGCCGGTCACCGCGCTGGCGCAGGTACGCAGTCATGCGAGTTCCGCCATCAATGCCCTGTACGGCAGCGTCTCCACCACGAAGCCGGTTGCGGCGGACCTGCCTCTTTCACTCGATGACGCAATCCATCGCGGTCTGCAGCACAACCTGCAGTTGGCAATCACAGGACAGGACAGGCGCACCGCCGCGGGCGTCCGGCTGCAGGCCATCAACGCGCTTCTGCCGACGATCACCTGGGACGCCGTTCGAAGCAGGCAGCAGATCGATTTAGCCGCGCTGGGCTTTCGCTCCAATGTACTGCACTCGTTTCCTCCGGGCTTTGTGCCCCCCTCCGCGCTGACCAGCTTCCAGCCGGTCGTCACGGTCAATCTGGTGCAGGCCCAAGCAAACCTCAATCAAAGTCTTTTCGATCTTCGGGCTTTTGAACTCTATCGCGCTGCGCGACAGGAAATCCGCGCCATCGACTACAGCGATCAAGGTGCCCGGCAGGATGTGATTCAGGTTGTGGCTGGGACTTATCTGCTGGTGCTGGCCGACGAGGCGAACGTAACCAATGCCCAAAGCCTTCTGGCAACGAATACGGAAATCCTGCGCCAGGCCAGCTTGAGCCATCAGGCGGGAGTCTCAACCAAGCTGGATGAGCTGCGGGCCGAGGTGCAATATCAGCAGCAGGATCAGCTGGTGATTGCGCGCCAGAACCAGTTGGAGAAAGACGAGATCGCCCTGAAACGCGAGATCGGATTGCCTGCGGACCAGGTGATTCACCTGACTGACAAGGCCCCCTATGCGGACTTCGACGCAATGCCGCTCGATCAGGCGCGCCGGGTGGCTTATGCTCACCGGCAGGATTACCTGCAGATGCAGGCCAGGCTGCGATCCGCCCAGTTTCAAAGCCGAGCCGCCCGCTTTGAGCGGCTGCCTACGCTCAGCTTTGGCGGAAATTACGGCGTGACAGGAACTGTAGGCGGGCTGTACCATGGCACATTTCTGGCCCAGGGCACGTTGAGCGTTCCCCTTTTCAGAGAAGCAAAGTTTCGCGGTGACCGCGACGTGGCCGATGCGCGCACCCGGCAGACGCTCTCTCAGATGGCGGCGCTCAAGAACCAGATCGATGCCGAACTGCGGGACGACATGCTCGACATCGCCGCCACCCAGCAATTGGTGCAAGTGGCGAGAAGCAACGTGGATCTGAGCCAATCGTCGCTCAGCGATAGTACCGAGCGATACAAAAACGGAATCGCGGACAATCTTGAGGTGGTTCAGGCGCAGGCGGTGCTCTCAGCAGCTCAGGCGCAGATGGTGAACAGCCTTTACCAGTTCAACCAGGCCAAACTAAGTCTGGCTCGCAACATGGGCATGCTCGATGCCCAGTACCGCACGATTCTGGGAACGTCCGCGCCTGCTCCGGCCGGACCCGTGACGACCAGCTCGCTACGCGATTTCGGAATGTCGCCAAGCCCGGTGCCGAACCGTCCCGGAACCCCGGCGGATCAATGACCAGCATCCTCATGAGAACGGTTCAGACTTCAGGACCGCGCCAGGCACTCCGTGCATTCTCCGATCCATCTGGAGCGCCGGCGGGAATATGACAGGATAGAAGCAATGGCAACCCCGCAAGTGCCGCACCGCGCGGCCGCCGCTTTTGCTTCCCGCGATTTCCGCTTCTACCAGATGGCACGATTGCTGGTCATCGTGGGCGCAGAGGCTCAGGCGGTCGCGGTGGCGTGGCAGATCTATCAGATTACCCATCGCGCCATCGATCTTGGCTACACCGGCCTGGCTCTGTTCCTGCCTGGAATTCTATTTCTGCTGATCAGCGGCCACACGGCGGACCGGTATGACCGGCGACACATCATCCTGGTCTGTTATGGCCTGCAGTGCCTCTGCACGGGCACACTTTTCTACCTCGCATGGTGCCGGACCCAGCACGTCTGGGGATTGTTTGCTGTGCTTTTCCTCATCGGCACTGGCCGGGCTTTCAGCGGGCCGGCCAGCTCCGCTCTGCTGCCGCATCTTGTACCCAAGGGAGATTTCGTCAACGCCGTATCCTGGGGCGCGTCCATCTTCCAGATGGCCAACTTCGTCGGACCCGCTATCGGCGGTCTGCTGTACACTCTGCCGCTTCAGCATTGGCTGCCTGCCTCGGTTGGCGCACATCTGGTGGGGGGAGCCATCGTCTATGGATTCACTCTCGCCTGTCTGGTTTGCTTTCTCCTGCTTGTCGGCTCTCTTTCGGTGCGGCCCGGACGCCAGGAGCAGCGGGCCATGTCAGCAGAAACCCTGCTTGCCGGCTTCCGTTACATGTGGCACAAGAAACTTCTGCTTGGAGTGACTACGTTGGATCTCTTCGCCGTGCTGCTCGGCGGTGCGGTTACGTTGCTGCCGATCTTTGCCCAGGACATTCTGCATTCCGGTCCGCGCGGACTCGGGATGCTCCGCGCTGCACCAGCCTTCGGCGCTCTGACCATTTCGATGCTGCTGACCTGGCGGCCTATGAGGCGGCAAGCCGGGGCCAGGATGCTCTTCTGCGTGGCTGTGTTCGGGGCAGCGACGGTGGTGTTCGGGTTGTCACGTAATCTGGCACTTTCACTCGGCGCACTGTTCCTGGTGGGTGCCTCCGACATGGTCAGTATTATCGTCCGCTCTTCCATGCTGCAGCTAGCCACGCCGCAGGACATGCGAGGACGCGTGAGCGCGGTAAATGCCCTGTTTGTTGGCGCCAGCAATGAGTTCGGCGGCTTTGAAAGTGGCGTGACAGCCCAATGGTGGGGAGCCGTTCCGGCCGTTGTTGTGGGTGGAATTGGAGCCATCCTGGTAACAGGAATATGGACGGTCCTGTTCCCCAGCCTGCGCCAGGTCAATCGCCTGTCCGAAGAAGAATTACGGGGCGGAATGCAGGAAGCGGCGGCTGCTGAGCCGGCCTGAAGTTTTTGATCTCGTTCTGGCGGGCGCCGCAATGCTTGATGGTGTTCTGGAGAGCTTCCCGTTTACCGCATCTGGACTGCCAAAAGAGCCATTCCGGTGTGATGCCGTCTTCGATGCCGACGTATCGCCGCCCGGCGCGGGCGGGACGAGTAGCGCGAAGTGCGTGCAGTTCCAGTACGAACTATCCGGGCGGCAGCCGGGCGTGCAACTGCGGCAATCGCCGGTTGGGCTGCCACAAGCCGCGGCGAAGGCGGCTCATTCTGGGCCACCAGATGCTCCGGTCCGCTGTGCGGGGCGTACGTCTTATAGACGGAAATGTGGAAACAGGCCTGCTCAAATTCTTCTTCTACATCTAATCTGCCGCTGCTTTGCAGTTGTCCCAGAATAGTCCGCATCCATGCGATCTCATGCTGCGTCATGCCTTTTTTTCCAAGATCGATGGCCTGGCCTGTAAGGTGAGGGGACGCAGTATCGCCAAAAGCAGGTGCCGCGTTTCCGTTATACCGGGCTAGGTGCCGCTGGAACTGGACCGTGCGCACGGCGGAGGTCAGCTGCAGGGGCCGCCCGAATGCGGATTGATGTGCGCGAGAAAGGTCGCTGAGGAACTTGGCTGTCCAAGGGCGGCAGTAACGGCGATTCATGGGCAGCCGGGAATCGACAGCCAAACCTGCGGACGCAGGAAGCGCAACCAGGTCACCGGTCCGAACCATGTCTCCAAGCTGCGCGTCGTTCTCGATCCGGCGCAGACCCTCCACGTCGGCGATCAAATTCTGATGCACCAGCACTTCATGCGATCCCCGCAGAGGGATAGGCATGTACCGTGGGATCGATACATTGAACGACGGAAGATCCCGCGTATTCAGGTTCTGCGAATTGGAGGTGTCCTGGAGCGTGGGTTGTGGCGTTTGGGCAGCACCAGTTCCGGCCGGCGAATCGCTCACCGTCAAGGTTAAAGGCCTGGGAACTTCGGGACGCTCGCCTGCCGGAGCTGGGCCCTCCTCTGCGGAGGTCGGCCGGGATGCCACCGTTCGTCCGTGAGTTCTCACGCTGTCCAGAGTTGCTGCCAACTGGTATCTCTGAGCCTGTGTGGCCCTCCGGGTTCGCCGCCTGCGTCTTGCAGTTTTTCTCACTGGCGAAGACACGGTATGGCGGGCGGGACGGGTTCGCTTCCGAAGACGCCGTCGGCTTCGGCGGTGGCCGCTCGGCTGGCCGGATCGCGCTGCCGTTCCGGCCCGGGTGACGCTTGCGCGGCAAAGCCCAAAGCAGCAGACAAAAGTCAGCAGGCAGAGCACAGTCGCCATGCGGCGCGATGGTGCAAACGCTTCGGCCAGAGACCGCTTACCAACGAACTTGAACATGATTTCGCGCATCTCAACCTAACGTAAAGACTACGATATCCCGTGATACCCAGGGTAGTGTCGAAACGGATACAACTCCGGGATGTTTCCAAAGAGTACAGGGAGCTACTTAAAAGTCAAGGAGAGAGTACTGTGAAACAGAACATGTGGAGCCGTTTGTTCCTTCCGCTTGCAGTGGCGGCAGCCGCCGTCGTGGCGCTCCCTGCTATGGGGCGCGCCCAAACCGTTCGAGTGAATTGGTCTAAAAAGGCGCCTTTTTCGGACTTCAAGACATACCAATTCATACCGAGCCAGAACCAGAACCATCCCTTTTATCGGCAATATGTCGGACAGTACGTAAATTACGATTTGAAAAAGAAGGGGTTGCGGGAAGTCTCCGCCTCGCAGAATCCCGATCTTCTGGTGACGTACCACTTCTTAACTGAGCAGACGACGGAACAGGAAACGACCGGGTTCAATGACGGTGGCTGGGGTGGCTGGGGCGGCTGGGGCGGCTGGGGGATGGGTGATGGAATGGGCGGCATGTACGATGCCACCACCACCAACGTTCCCGTAACCATGGGCCTGCTGACGGTGGACATGATCGACGCCAAGACAAAGAAGATCGTCTGGCGCGGGCAAGCCACCGAGGACAACGTCACCAAAAACAACAAAGGCGAGGAAAAGTCGGTCGCCAAGTCAATACACAAAATGCTTGATCACTTTCCTCCCAAATAGCGGTCTAACGAAAGTTGTCCCTCAATCCGATACGTGAGACATAGAAACGGTAGGCGCACGAAGGCCTGCCGTTTCTCTTCGGCTGCAATGGCGAATAAAAGGCATAAATATCAGACGAATCCCGGGCCGATTCTCCGCATCCATAATAGGGACTATCCGTATCAGGGAGAATGCACATGACGAATGGCCGAAAACTAGGACCAATTGGAATCACGTTATTTGCGAGCGCAGTATTTGCCTTCCTGCTGCCTGGGTTGGCGCAGGCGCAGAGCGTTCGAGTGAATTGGAGCAAGCGCGCGCCATTCTCCGATTACAAAACCTATCAATGGATTCCAAGCAACAACGACAACCATCCTTTTTACCGGCAGTACGTCGGCGATTATGTCAACTACGACCTGAAAAAGAAGGGTTTGCAGCCGGTATCCGCGTCACAGTCTCCCGATCTTCTAGTGACGTATCACTTTCTGACCCAGGAAACCATGGATACCGAAACGAACGGGTTTGGCGATGGTGGGTGGGGCGGTTGGGGTGGATGGGGCGGCTGGGGCATGGGTGGTATGTATAACTCCACCACCTTTCAGGTGCCGCGCACAATGGGCCTGCTCACCATCGACATCATCGATGCCAAGACAAGGAAGATCGTATGGCGCGGCCAGGCCACGGAGGACAATGTGGTGAAAAGCAATAAGGGCGAGGAGAAAGACGTCGCGAAGTCCATCCACAAGATGCTGGCGCACTATCCGCCGAAATAACCGTTGCGCTGCGCTTGCGGTTTGCTGAATATGAAAATAGAACGGCTGGCTAACCAAGCCTGCGAATCCCACTCTAATTGGATACGGGTGGCGCTTTGAGAGTTGTGGAGCCGAGATCTCTGTGTGTAAAAGTAGGAGGAAGCTGCTGTGAAGAGCAAAACATATCTACGTTTCAGGTCAGGTTGGGCCGTTGCGCTGGTTGCATTCTTCGGACTGCCGCTGGTTGCGGCGGCGCAACAGGTACGCGCCAACTGGAGCAAGGACGCGCCGTTCAGCGATTACAAAACTTATGAATGGATTCCCAATAAGCAGACGAATCACCCGTTTTTTCGGCAATATGTCGGCGAATATGTGAACTACGCGCTGCAGAAAAAGAAGAAGATGCGGCTGGTATCCGCTTCGGAACACCCGGACCTGCTGGTGACTTATCACTTCAGCACCCGTCAGACCACTGATCTGGAAACCTACGGCTATGGCTTCGGTGGGGGCTGGGGTGGCGGCTGGGGTTGGGGCGGCTGGGGAGGTCTGGGGGGCT
>DASSZI010000021.1:0-19917 GCA_035713565.1 Acidobacteriaceae bacterium
TGGATGACGGGATCGCGACGATCACCGTTCGACGCACTGGCTTACAAGTGGGAAACACGTTCGGCATACCCTATGCCTATGCGCCGGAGAATACGGTAATCGCCCAGACGCCTATGGCAAATGCCCTCGGCGTGCAGGGGCCGAAAATCAGCCTGTTGACAGCTCAACCAGCAACTTCAACAGAAGACGCAAGCATCATGCCGGACCTAACCGGTGATAGCTTTACAGATGCAGCCCTGGCTGTGGTACATGCCGGATTCAAGCTGGCTCCACTGCAGAATGCATCCGTGGGTGAACCTGTGGCGTCAGGAGGAGCTTCTTCAGTTGTTGCCGCAGCATCGGCCGCCAGCACGGCACCCGCTCCTGCTGCGAGATCCACAACCAGCGCCGCGACCCCAGCCCGCTCCGGTACTGTGATTGCACAGGCTCCGCTTCCGGGTGATCGCATACGCACGGGCGCCACGGTGCAACTCACCGTACAACCTTGAAGGTCTTCCGGGGAAACTTTTGAAGCTACCCAGGACGGCGATCAAATTGAAAGGACGTCAAGACGAGTGATTCTTTATCGAACACCCCAGGGAAACTATGTGGAAGAGGCGGGGAAATACTACCAACTCGCGGACAACTCGTGGGACGCATTGCTGATTCGCGGCGAGCTACACGAATATTTGGCCGGTGTGATCAAGAAAGGTCAGTTTTTGGGCGAGAAATTGACGGCAGCACTGGCAGCACCTATTGAAAGCCAGGAAGTATGGGCTGCGGGCGTGACCTACTATCGGAGCCGCAGCGCGCGCATCGAAGAGTCGAAAGATGCTGGTGGAGGCGACTTTTATGATCGCGTGTACTCCGCCGAGCGCCCCGAATTGTTCTTCAAAGCCACGCCCCACCGGGTCGCCGGACCGGACGCGAAGGTGAGAATTCGTCGTGACGCAACCTGGTCCGTGCCGGAACCAGAGCTGGCCCTATGCGTCAATCCGAACGGAAAAATTGTCGGCTACACGATCGGCAATGACATGAGTTCGCGCGACATCGAGGGTGCGAACCCTTTATATCTGCCGCAGGCGAAAGTCTACGACCAAAGCTGCGCATTAGGGCCCGGGGTATTGATCACTCCAGCGCCGCTGCCACCGAGCACTAAAATAAGTCTCGAAATTGTGCGCGGAGCGAAGGTGGAATTTTCGGCTTCTGTGACGCTCGCAGATATGAAGCGCGATCCGGCCACGCTGGTGGAATATTTATTTCGCGATAACAGTTTCCCGCGCGGCTGCTTTCTGCTGACGGGCACAGGGATCGTTCCACCGGACTCGTTCACGCTTCGCAGCAAGGATGAAATACGGATCACGATTGCGCCGATAGGGACCTTAGTCAATGAGGTCGCCTGAGCGAGCCATCATCAAAAATAAAATTGGTGCTTGACTTCGCTCAAGGTAAATTCCGCTAAAGCCAGTTCACTCGCGCTCCATCATCACGGCGCAAAAGCCATCGCAGGGGTGCACTCCCGGAAGGGTTCGCAGATGGCCATCGCGGAAACCGTTTGCGCGCAGCATGGGGACAGCCTCTCCGCAAATCGTCCCTTGCCTGGCTAATTGGTCGAAAGTGTCTCGAAGATCGAGCTTGCGAAATTTACTTGCTACTGTCGTGGCTTCCTGCAGACACGCCTTCACGACATCCTCGTTCTCTTCCGGCTCCAGCGAGCAGGTCGCGTAGAGCAGCCGTCCCCCCGGGGCAAGCAGCCGCAACGCGGCACTTAGAATTTCCCGCTGCCTTGCCGCCTGGCGCTCAATCTCGTGCGGCTGCAGACGGTGGCGAATCTCCGGATTGCGCATCAGCGTCCCGGTTCCTGTGCATGGCGCATCGCAGAGTATTCGATCGAACGGCCCTACGTTGGCCAGCTTGGCTGCGTCGGCTATGCGAAAGTCAATCGCGTGCAGACTTGAGGTTTTGGCAAACCGCCCTCTCATGGCCGCCAGCCGCTTGCGATGGATGTCGCAGGCCAGGAGCTGCGCTTCAGGGTTATTCTGACGCAGCACCGCTGTTTTCCCTCCGGGAGCTGCGCAGCAGTCCAGAATTCGATGACCGGTGCCAACCAGTTCCGCAATCAGCTGAGACCCTTCGTCCTGGATTTGCAGGTCGAGGGAGGATAGGTCATACGCAGTGGCTCCGTTCACCAGTAGGCGCGCTTTGGCCAGGATCTTCCCCGGTTCCAGCGTTGCGCCTGCGACGAACTCTCGTGACTCGCTCCCGGCGTCCAGCAAGCGCAGCGCGGTGGGAGACTCCTGCTGTCCTTCCTCGCAGATTCGGCGGCAGGTCTCGACCCCGTAACTCTTCCGCCAGCGGGCGACCATCCAATCTGGATATGCAAGCTCCGCGTCATAGCTGCGCATCTTGGGCAACGCGGCAACTTTTCGCAGTACCGCATTGACCAGGCCAGACTGGCGCGCACCGTCCGACTGCTTGGCCCATTCCACAGACTCGAAGATGGCCGCATGGGGCGGGATACGATCTAGAAAGCGCAACTGATATGTGCCGAGCCGCAGAGCCAGACTGGAATCCGCCGCCAACGTCAGGTCGGGACGCGACAGAAATCGGCGAAATTCAATGTCGAGCACTCGCTGCCAGCGAAGGGTACCCAGAACAAGCGCGGTGCAAAGATTACGGTCCTGTTGCGAAAGCCGATCGACAGACTCGGAATGCAAAAGAGCGTCGCTGTTGCCAAGCTGAAGGCCTATTTTACGGAGAATGTCGAAAGCCGCCTGACGCGCGGGCGCAATGTTAGCGGACATGGGTCCTACTCCAGCCGCTCGCCCGGCAGAAAGGAAAATCCGTTCAGAAACGTGCTGACGTCCATACGGCGTTTTCCTTCCACCTGCAGCTCCAGAATCCGGATTGATGTGCCAGCTCCGGAGTTGACGAACAACTGGTCGTCGTTACGCAGGATGGTACCTGGCAGAGGATTGGCGCAATGCGAAGCAGATTGAGAAACCTGCATTGCATGCACCGTCAGCTTTTTCCCCCGCAGATAGCAGAACGCGCCCGGCCATGGTTGAAAGGCGCGCCAGCGGCTATAGATTCGATCCGCTGTCAGCGTAAAGTCGATACGCCCATCCTCTCGTCGCAGTATCGGTGCAAATGTGGCGAAGTTGTCTTCCTGGGGCCGGGGCTGCAACGTGCCTGCCTCCAACCCTTGAAGCGTATCGAGCATTAACTTGGCCCCAATCGTAGCCAGGTTCGCCGCAATCTCAGGGGCGGTCTGATCCGGCAGTATGGGCACGCTCTGCTGTAGCAGGATGTCTCCCGTGTCCAGCCCCTGGTCAATGCGCATCGTCGTCACGCCGGTTTCCTGCTCGCCGTTCGCGATGGCCCATTGGATGGGGGCAGCTCCGCGATACTTCGGCAGCAGCGACGCATGGAGGTTCAGGTTGCCGTGGCGCGGCAGCTCCAGCATCCAAGGAGGGATGAGCCTGCCGTAAGCTACAACAACAATTGCATCCGGAGCAATTGCTCCAAGTTGCTGCTGGAGAGCTAGATTGGTTCGAATCTTTTCCGGCTGTGCGATGGCCAGACCTCGACGTTGCGCGATCTGCTTGACCGCTCCGGGCTGCATTTCGAGCTTTCGCCCACTGGGTCGGTCCGGCTGCGAAATCACCAACTCGACGGTGTGACCAGAAGCGAGCAATATTTCCAAAACGGGAACCGCAAACGCCGGAGTTCCGCAAAATACCAGGCGCATGTAGTTACCACTCGCCAGCTTTCTGCAGCTTGCGGATTCTGCGCAATTGCAGATCGCGCTTCAACCGGCTAAGCCGGAAAATGAACAGGATGCCGTCCAGATGATCGATCTCATGCTGCAACGCTCGAGACAGCAGTTCCGTTCCAGACACTTCCACCGGCTCTCCGAACGCATCCCGCGCACGGACAGTCACCTCTGCGGCACGAACCACTCTGTCACGGATCTCAGGCAGACTAAGGCAACCCTCTTCTTCCACCTGTTTGCCTGTTCTTGCGACGATCTCCGGGTTGACCAGAACGATTTTGTCTTCCGGCTTTTTTTGAAAACTGAGATCGATTACCGTCAGGCGTTTGGAAATTCCGATTTGCGGCGCGGCCAGTCCGATTCCCTGCGCGTCATACATGGACGCGAACATGTCCTCAACCAGTTGGCGCAACGCATCATCGAATACGGTCACTGGCTCTGCGGGCTTCTGCAGAATGGGATCAGGAAACTTAACAATCGGATAGATCATCAGGGCTGATTTCAATCTTTCAGAATTGTCGGAGCCGGATCAAAACTTACGTATCTGATCGCAGTACCCTTCATAGTTTCGCACCATTTCCCGCAGTGAGTCGCCGCCGAATTTTTCGATGGCCAATTTGGCCAGGGTCAGGGCGACCATCGCCTCTGCCGCCACCCCCGCAGCGGGAACCACGCAAACATCGGAGCGCTCGTAAGCAGCTTTCACCTCTTCGCGAGTTTCAAAGCTGACGGACTGCAGCGGGCGCCGGAGAGTGGAAATTGGCTTCAGGTATCCCCGAACGATTACATCTTCGCCATTCGAAATGCCGCCCTCGATTCCGCCTGCATTGTTTTGTTTGCGGGCAAAACGGGTATGCGGCGCTCCTGCCTGCTCCGATTCAGGTACGTAATGGATTGCATCATGAACGACAGAGCCGAAGGCAGCCGCTGCTGTCACACCACGCCCAATCTCCACCGCCTTGACGGCCTGCAACGACATCACTGCGGCAGCCAACAAGCCATCGAGACGCTCATCCCAGTTGGCGTACGTCCCGAGGCCCGGCGGAACTCCATGGGCAACCACCTCAAACACGCCTCCGACAGAATCGCCCGTGCGCAATGCGTGGTCGACAACTTCCTTCATTCGCTCCTCAGCTGCTTCATCGACGCAACTCAGCAGAATCTGCTCGCGTTGGGAAACCTCTTCAATTTCATTCCACTCAGCAGCTCGATCGAGCTCCGCAGTTCCCACTCGAATGACGTGACTGGCGATCTTAATGCCAAGCGCCTGAAGCAATTGCCGAGCCACGGCGCCAGCGGCTACGCGGGCCGTTGATTCTCGTGCGGACGCCCGCTCCAGCACGTAACGTGCATCAGGAAAGTCATACTTCAGCGCCCCGGGAAGATCCGCATGTCCTGGGCGCGGTGAAGCAACTGCCTTATGTTTCTCCGGGTCCCCCTCGCCGACTGGCAGAATCTCTTTCCAGTTCTTCCAATCATTATTCTCAATGCGAATAGCAATGGGGGAACCGATGGTCTTCCCGTGACGGACACCGGAAAGGATTTGCGCCGTATCACGCTCGATCCGCATGCGGCCGCCACGACCGTAACCCTGTTGCCGTCTCCACAACTCACGGTTCATTGCCGCTTCATTGATCGTGACCCCGGCCGGCATACCGGAAACCATGGCGATCAGACATTCGCCATGTGACTCTCCTGCTGTAGAAAAGCGGAACATGTATCAGAACCTTCGAGTAGTGTCAGCTGTTTTCAGCGGCGTTACGTTCCATACCGATCAGCCAGTGAAACTGCTCCGGCGTCAACGGAACCACAGACAACCTTGACTGCCGCACAAGCGGCGAATCCTTGAACAGCACTTCCTGCTTAATGACTGCTAAAGTCTTCCGGGGAACGGACCGGCCACGACGAACGCGCACCACAGGGATCTTGGGATCATGTGCATCAACCGTCAGCACCTCAGCCGTGCCAACGACGCAGCGCTCGTCTCCGCTGTGGTAAATGGCAACCTGCTCGCCCGGTTGCATCTCGCGCAGATATCTCAACGCCTGCGGGTTGGCGACTCCGTCCCAGTCCGTCTCTTCATCGCGCTCGAGGTCGGCGAAGGAGTAGACGTCCGGTTCCGTCTTGAAAAGGTACGGCACGTCTATATTCCTTTCTTCACTGCCTGCAGCATATATTCGCGGCTGTTCACTAACGGCCGCTCCAGGGCGCGCACTCGATCGATATACACTGGCGGCGCAGAACCAGGCGATTGCGGCTGACAAGCTTCCTGAATCGCCAGCATTTTGGCCTCCGCATCGTCCAGAAAATGGAGCAGCACGGCTTCCGGAATCATCGGCAGCTTGGGCGAGCCAAAATCCAGCTTTCCGTGGTGGCTGAGAATGATATGCTCCACCAGGATACGGGTCGCCTCAGGAAAATCCGGCAGCGCCTTGAATTTGTCTTCCAGCAGTCGGGTGGCAATGGAGATGTGGCCGATCAATTGGCCTTCCAAAGTGTATTCGAAACCACGGTCCCAGCTCAGTTCGTAGATCTTTCCGATGTCGTGCAGGATAGCGCCGGTCAAAAGCAGATCCCGGTGGACAATGGGAAAATGTCCAGCGGCAAGCTCGCAAAACTTCAGCAAGTCGGCCACATGCTCCAGCAGTCCTCCAATCCAGGCATGGTGCATAAATTGCGCTGCTGGAGCCGCCCGGAATCGCCTCGCAATCTCCGGGTCATCCAGGAAGGCGAAAACCAAACGCTTCAAATCAGGATCGGTAAAAGACGCCACCGTGGATTGCACCTCATTCCACAGCACATCGATGTCGCGCGATGTCTTACGCTGAAAATCACCAAGTTCAATTTGTTCTGGGGCGAGCCGTACAACTTTAAGGACCTTCAGCTGAAGCTTGCCGTTGAACTCTTCGACGCAGGCCTCCACGTTGACAAAGTCGTTCACCTCAAACGCCGCGGCCCACGTCTCGGCGTTTTCCCAGACGCGCCCCTCCAACCGTCCGGTGCGGTCGCACAAGGTGAGGCAAAGGTACTTTCCATCCCCATTGTTGCGTTCGCGCAACTGCTTGGCGGAGACCAGGAAATGAGAGCGGATTGTACGTCCGCGATGCGCGACGGCGTCGGTAACGAAAAATGCTTTCATGCGCTCCTGGACCGTTGGGTCCACTGGCTTCAACGTGAAGGCGGACTAACTTGGCTGCCGTGGCTCCGGCAGTGGAGTTCCATTTTGATAGGAGTTGGGAGATGGCTTGCTTTCATCCTCCGGTGCCGTAGTTCCATTCTGGTTCGGGGCATCTGCTTGCTTCTTTTTTTCCTCACTCAGACGTGTTTTCTCCGTCCCCTTGACCTTTACCTTCTTTTTCTTTTTCTTGTCTGCCGTTGCGCCGTTCAAACCCAAGGGAGCGTACTGCACGTTCTGGTTCGCGGCTTCTGCCGTCGATAACGGACTGGCCTGCGCGTTGTCTACTTTGACCTTTTTCGCTTTCTTAGCGTGCTTCTGGTGTTTGGTCTTAGGGGTCACGCTGGTTTTGGTGCGCGCCTGGTCGCTGAAACGAGTTTTCACTTTCGCGGGTTCTGTAATGGTCGGAGCGTGTTCCAGATCCGGGCCAAGCGGCTGCACGTCGTTGCTGCCTGTGGCATCTCCCGGAAGCGCCGGTCCTGGGGCTGCACCGGAGCCTGCCGCGGAGGCCACCTGCTCATCAGAAACGCGAGCGTTAGGCGCTTGTCCAAACCGCATCTTCTCGCGCTTTCTCTTCTTCGCAACCAAGTGCTTTTTCGCCTTGCGCCTCTTGGAGGACGATGCAGCCGCCACCGGACCATTATTCGGTGACCCCGCCACTGCTCCGCTGGGTGCTGCCGCTCCCGGAGTTGCGATGGCGTCTCCACTGGGCGATAAAGTCGGGGCATGCACTGCGGCGGCCATCACAGGCGCTGGCTTGCGGCCGCCGCGCCTGCTGGCATACCGCAGTTCCCGTTTATCAAACCGGGCCTTCTTCTTTTTCTTTTTTGGCTGGGGCGGAGCGTAGGCCGTAAAAGTGGGCTTGGTCTCATTCGGACTGGCTGCAGAGTCGGTATAGCCCGGGCGAATGTCGATGTATGCCTCTTCCCGCAGGCGGGTCAGATATCGGCGCACGGCCGGTTGTATGCGCTGCATGTAAAGAGCCTGCTCAATCTGAGGCTCCGCTTTCTGCAGTGGCAGGGTTCCCCCCGCCGTGTGCTCGCTGACTTGCAAAATAATGTAGCCCTGCTTGGTACGGATCGGTGCGGTGTAGCCGCCCGCTGGAAGGCTGAAGGTCTGATCTTCAAGGACCTTTGCGAGCGCTCCCCGCTTGAACTGCCCCAGATCGCCCCCCTCCTGTGCGGTTGGACCGCCGGAATATTTCTTGGCGAGTTCCGCAAAGTTTCCGCCCGCCTTCAGCTTGGCTTCGATTTCCTTGGCCTTGTCCTCTGCTGCGGTCAATTGCGCCTGGGTGGGATTGTCGCTGGTCGGAATCAGAATTTCATTCAGATGTACCGATTCCGGCTGAGTAAACATGTCCTTGTGTTCGTTGTAATATTTGTCAATATCAGCCTGAGAAATCTGCATTTTGCTGCCAACTTCATCACGGACAACCTGCTGCGTTACGATGCCGTTGCGGATGTTGGCCTTGAAGTCCTCATACGAGATGCCCTGTTGCTCGACAGCCTTCTCCAGATCGTCCAGTGAATCCAGATGATTCTGCTTGCGAATGTCATCCAGGCGCTTGATCAGCTCCGTATCGCCGGTAATGCCAAGCTGTTTTCCTTTGGAAAGCAGCAGTTGCTGGTCGATCAAATCCCGCAGCAGATTCTTCTGATTTCGGTTGTATTCCTCCAGCGACCAGCTGTTCTGGCGCGCATCCTGATCGAGCTGCGTCTGCGCGCGGGTCACGTCGGAGTTGGTGATGGCCCGATCATTCACACGAGCTACGATCTGCACCACCGGTGCCCCATAAAGGTTCGCCACTTCATTGGAATTGACGCCGGCAAGGGAGCCTGAACTCGACATTCCGGTTAAGTCGGGTTTCGAAGGATTCGGGGCGCTCGGGGCTGTCTGTCCCGGTGAAGGATTCGCTGGAGTCGAACCGGTGGTTTGGGCCACTCCAGCAAAGCACAGGCCGAGCGACATCGCCAAAGGGAGAGAAATATACGCAGCTTTAAACATCATCTTGTTTGCTCATACCATCCAGGCCTGCCGGTGATGGTTCGCAATTCCCACCCTGGCCGCAAAAGGCGAGTCGTCCAGGCCAGCAGAAAAAAGAGAGCAGCACAACGCAGGTCGATTCCGTTGATTCCATTCTAACCGCATCCGATGCCCATTTCCGAACCCAACCGGATTCCCCGCGCCTGTCAGTCGGACTAATGCCGAGCCGTTCAACCCGCTTGGCCGGTGCTACACTGAAGCATAGTCCGCACAGTGTTTTTGATAATAATAGCTGCTGCCATGCTTCGAATCCGCGCCACTAAAGGACTCCACGGTTCATGAATCCCCGTGCCCGCCGCTCGCTTTTCGCCGCCCTTATCTTCCTTGTCACCTGTGGTATCGCAGGGGCCTTGCTGGATCGAAATGCCGGGGCACAGTCGGCTGGCGATCAGTCGACGCTACGCGACAGCTTAAAGCAGTTCACCAATACCTATAGTGTCGTCGAGCAGAACTATGCCGAACCGATGACCAAAGACACAATCGACACCGCGATTTATGATGGCGCCATTCCCGACATGCTGCACGTCCTGGATCCGCACTCTAACTTTTACGATCCCAAGGCATACGCGGAAATGCGGGAGGAACAAAGCGGTAAATACTACGGTGTCGGCATGCAGATCATGCAGCAGGGTGACAAAATTGTGGTGCTGACCCCGTTTGAGGGAACCCCGTCCTATAAAGCTGGCATCCGTCCGGGAGATGTGATCCTGGCAGTGAATGGTAAACCTCTCAGCGGAACCGGACCGGACGGCAAGCCGGTCAAGCCGGCGACCACGCTGGACGTTGCCAACATGCTGAAAGGCCCCAAGGGCACCAGCGTCAGCGTTACTATCGGACGCGAAGGAAAGCCCCAGCCCATGGTGCTTAACCTTGTCCGTGCGGAAATTCCACGCACCAGTGTCGACCTCGCCTATGACATCCAGCCCGGCATAGGTTACATCCACATCAAAGATTTCGCGGAAGAAGCGACGGGCCGTGAGGTCGCCAACGCATTGCAGCAGATGGGGCCAATCCACGGCCTTGTCATAGATCTGCGTGGCAATCCGGGTGGCCTGCTGAGCGAGGCAGTGTCAGTTTCCGGAGATTTTCTGCAGAAAGGCCAGCTTATCGTCTCGCAGCGAGGACGCGCTTTCCCGCCGATCAGCTATCGCGCAACGCACGGCGACCAGGGAAGAAATTATCCGGTCGTCGTTCTGGTCAATCGTGGTACCGCATCAGCCGCCGAAATCGTTAGTGGCGCCCTCCAGGATCATGACCGGGCTCTGATTGCTGGAGAAACGACCTTTGGAAAGGGATTGGTACAAACGGTTTACCCGCTCTCCGACACGACGGCACTGGCTCTTACCACCTATCACTATTACACTCCGAGCGGACGGCTGATACAGCGGAATTACACCGGCGTTTCCATGTACGATTACTTCCTCAACCCTGCCGACCGTCCGCACAGCGATGCCAATCGTGAGGTCAAACTCACCGACTCCGGCCGGCCGGTGTATGGCGGAGGAGGGATCGCTCCAGACGTGAAGATACCCACCCCTAAGCCAAACCATTTCCAAGATGTTTTGATGGAGCAGTTCGCATTCTTCAACTTCGCGGATACTTACCTAGTGAATCATACTGTCACCAAGGATTTCAAAGTTGATGACGCCGTGATTCACGATTTCGAGTCGTACCTGACCAGCAAGCATATCCCCTGGACCGAACAGGACATTAACGGCGTTCGCGACTGGATCAATATGAGCATCAAGAGCTATTTGTTCGCCTCCGTCTTCGGTCAGGGAGCGGAACTGAAAGTCCGCGCAGCATGGGATCCCATGATCAGCAAAGCCGTTACGCTGATGCCTCAGGCGCAGGCGCTTGAGGACAATGCTAAGAAGATGATTTCCATGAAGGCGCATACAACATCCGCATCCGTCCGTTGATTGCTGCCAGAGAACAGGTTCGTAGACATCCGCGATTGGTCACGCTAGCATGGAATTCGATTCTGGTGGCTTGCGATGGGGTCGTTCAAATCGGAACCTCCAGAACAAGCGCAGGCCGCTATCGAATCCGGTATTCAACCGTCCATTTAGTACCCGGAGGAAAAATTTGCCCGTTCTGCTGGTAGGTGACAAGACCCCCGTTGAGGCTTGTCGTCCAACGGAACAGGCGGCGAACTTGCCTTCACAGCCGTTCCGTCGGGAACGGTTGCTCCGTGCTCTCAATAGGCCCTCTGTTTTCCTCCCGTTCCTGACGCTGGTTTCCCTCTTGGTTCACGGCTATCACCCTTATGTGGATGATGCGGCGATTTATGTCGCGGGCATTGAAAAAGTCATTCACCCGTCCTTGTTTCCGACGCATGCCGAATACGTGCTGCCTCACCTGCGCCACTCCTTATTCTCTTTCGCGCTCGGCTGGCTGATCCGGAGTCTGCACGTCCGGCTGAGCTTTGCCCTGTTTGCAACCTACCTGGCATCTTTGTGGCTGATGCTCTTCGCCTGCTGGCGCCTGACCTGCTTGCTGTTCAACAGGGCCACTGAGCGTTGGGGAGCGATGCTTCTGATCACGTCCGCATTGACCCTGCCGGTGGTTGGCTCCGCAATCTTCTTCATCGATCCTTACCTGACCGCGCGCTCCTTCTCCACTCCAGCGACGATTCTTGCGATTGCCTACATCCTGGAACGGCGAGTCCTGCGCAGCACATTGTGCCTCGCGGCCGCCTTTGTGCTGCATCCGTTGATGGCTGCCTATGCGATCGGATACGTACTCGCCTTGGTGCTGCTGCGCCGCCGGTCCTGGGGATGGCTTGCTGCCCTGGTTGTACCTGTGCTGGCGCTAGGAATGCTTGCGTCTCACGCGGGCGGTCTTCTGGGCAGCTCGCCGGAGTATCGGGCAGCCGCCGTGAGCCGATCCTATTTCTTCCTGGGCCATTGGGCCTGGTTTGAAGTGTTCGGACTTTTCCCGCCACTTGCCGCAGCGTTAATCTATTGGGCGCGCCGGAGTTTCCAGCTGAAGTCCAGTTACAGCCAGGTCTCTGCCGCCAACTTGTATGTGGGTGGCGTCGCGATGGTGTTCGCCGTTTTCTTCGCCCGCACAGACGGGTCATTTCTCCTCGCCAGACTTCAACCCTTGCGCGCTTTCCAGCTCATTTACATCTTGTTCTTTCTACTGCTCGGCAGTGCCCTTGGGGAGTATGTTTTACGCCGCCGCTGGTGGGCGTGGGTGGTCTGCTTCACTGCCATCGCTGGCCTTATGTTCACGGTACAAATGTGTACCTATCCTTCGCTGGCACACATCGAGTGGCCTGGCGTTGCAAGCCAGAATCCCTGGGAGCGTGCGTTTCTGTGGATTCGTGAAAATACGCCCCGGGATGCCCTTTTCGCGCTCGATCCCTATTACCAACAACAGCCACAGGAGGACACCATCGGATTTCGCGCAATGGCGCAGCGCAGCGTGCTGGCAGACTGGAGTAAAGATGGAGGCGTTGCTGCCATCTACCCTGCCGTAGCGCAGAAATGGTGGAACCAGGTCACCACAGTACGGAACTTCTCTGCCTGGAACGATCGTCAGCGGATACAAGCTCTCGCTCCCTATCAAGTGAGTTGGATTGTCCTTCCGCGCAACGCCGTGACCCGCTTTGACTGTCCCTACAGCAACTCGGCAGTCCGCGTCTGCCGCCTTCCCGCCAACGTGCAAACAACTGCGGCTTCCTCTGTCGTGCTTCCTACCGAGTAGTACCCCGGGTCACTCCGTTGATTTGGAAGTGCGCCTTACGTCCGGCAGCCGCAACCCTGGCCGGGCCGTTAGCGTGTCGCGCTTCTGATCTCTTGAGGTTCGCCGGTTATCATAGAGCAATGAGTTTGATTGTCTATACAGCGGCCTGGTGTCGCGACTGCCGGGAGGCCAAGCGCTTTCTCGATCAACATAACCTGCCCTACACCGAAATCGACATTGAAGCCACTCCCGGTGCGGCCGACGAGATCATGGCCCGTGTCGGCAAGCGCGCCATTCCACAGTTTGTCATTGATGGCAAATGGGTACAGCCATACAGACCGGGCAAAGGTTTTCTTTATGACGAGATGACGAGGCTGTTCGGCATTTCTGAGAAACGATAGGAAACACGGAAGCGACGAGGAACCCGCACGTGATTGAACGCTACACCCGCCCGGCCATGGGCCATATCTGGACGGAAGAAAATAAATATCGCATGTGGCTGGAGGTCGAGTGTGCCGCGTCGGAAACACTTGCGGAATTCGGCATCGTCCCGGCGGAGGCAGCACGCGCAATCCGGGAGCGAGGCACTATTGATGTTGCGCGTATCCAACAGATTGAGGCGGAAGTCCGTCACGATGTGATTGCCTTCACCACCGCTGTCGGAGAAAAAGTTGGTCCGGAATCGCGCTGGCTGCATTATGGCCTGACCTCGAATGATGTAGTTGATACGGCCCAGGCTCTGCAGATAAAAGCGGCCTCCGGAATACTCCGCCAGGATATTTTGCGCCTTCTGGAGGTCCTGAAGCGTCGCGCTGTGGAGTTCCAGCACACGCCGACCGTGGGGCGGACTCACGGGATCCATGCCGAGCCGACCACTTTCGGCCTTAAGCTGTTGAATTGGTACGCGGAGATGCAGCGCAACCTGAAGCGGTTCGACATGGCGGCAGAGGACATGCGTGTCGGCAAATTGTCCGGTGCGGTGGGCACGTTTGGCCATTTGAAACCTGAACACGAAGCTCGCATTTGTGAAAGGCTCGGGCTGGCAGCCGCCCTTGTGGCGACCCAGGTGCTGCAGCGCGATCGTCATGCTTTCTACATCGCTACTCTCGCCATCATCACGGCTACCTTGGACAAGATCGCTGTAGAGATTCGTCATCTGCAGCGCACAGAAGTTCGCGAAGCCGAAGAGTATTTCTCCGAGAAGCAAAAAGGCTCTTCCGCAATGCCGCACAAGCGCAACCCAATCACGTGTGAGCAAATCAGCGGACTTGCTCGCGTGGTGCGCGCCAATGAGCAGGCCGCGCTGGAGAACGTCGCTCTCTGGCACGAGCGAGACATCTCGCACTCCTCTGTAGAGCGAATCATCCTGCCCGACTCGACGATTCTGACCGATTATTTGTTGGCGAAAACTGCTTCACTGCTGGACCAACTAATGGTTTATCCAGCCCGCATGTTGCGCAACCTGGAATTAACCGGCGGACTTATTTTTTCCGGTCAGTTATTGCTGGAAATGGCGGAAGCCGGCATGTCGCGCGAAGAAGCCTATCGGCTGGTGCAGTCGCACGCCATGCGTGCCTGGCAGCAGGACTTAAATTTCCAGCAGGAAGTTGCCAAAGACCCTCAAGTCACTCGGTTTTTATCGCCGGAAAAGCTGGGACGCGCCTTCGACCTGCAACGCCAACTCGCCAACGTGGATACGATCTTTGCACGCGTGCTGGCCCTCTAGGAAACAATGCCTGATTCGGCGCAAACTCTAAAGACGCTAACGGTCGCAATGACGGGCGCAAGCGGGGCCGTATTAACCCGCGAACTGCTGCTGCTTCTGGATGCGGACGATCGGGTTGGGCAAGTTCATTTTGTTCCCTCCGACAGTTCGCTTCGTGTTCTGGCCGAGGAGCTACAGATCGGCGGACGCAATCATCTGGTCTCCAGACTTTTAGGTCGCGACACGAAGAAAATAATCCAGCACGCGCCATCCGACATTGGTGCGCCGATTGCCAGCGGCAGCTATCCATGCAGCGGGATGCTCATCCTCCCCTGCAGCATGGGCACCCTGGGTGCAATCGCGAATGGGCTGGCAGAGAACCTGATTGCACGCTCCGCGGATGTTTGCCTGAAGGAAAGACGGCCGCTGATCTTGTGTGTCCGGGAAACGCCACTGAACAAAATTCATCTGCGCAACATGCAGTTGGCCGCGGATGCCGGTGCCACCATCTTTCCAGTGATTCCAGCGTTCTACAATCATCCAGTCGACGCTCTGGAGATGGTTCGACAATACTTGTGCCGGGTTCTGGCCCACGTCGGGCTGCCGCAGAAGTCGGCCTACCAATGGAACGGTAAATCGTAGGTTCCCATCAATAGTGGTGAGTTCCGCCGCTCATGGCGGGCCTGCTGAGCAGAAATTGCCGCACATGCGGAACAATCCTGCCAGCACAGGTGACCGGAGCAATGTGCCCGCATCCCTGGTAGAACTCCAGAACAGATTGAGGCATTTCCTTGTGCATCTGTTCCCCGGAACTGGGAGGTATCAACGCATCCTGCTCCCCCCATAGGATCAGTACCGGAATGTGAATGTCGCCGAGGCGTCCGTCCAGTAGATCCTGGCCAGTCAACATGGTCTGCACCATGCGATGAATCACCGGAGCGTTCTGACTTATCCGCCGCAGCACGTCGCGGGTTACAAACGCCGGCAGGTGCTTGGGATGGGGCGTCAGCAACGCCGTAAGTTGTGCGAGTTGTTGGGGAGTTTTCGGGGCAAAGACATCCGGCGCATAATCCGACTCAAACAGAAATCCTGCGCTGTCCATAAGAACCAGCCGGTCCACACGCTGCTGGTGCGCCAGCGTATACTGCAACGCAACCCACCCTCCCATCGACCACCCCGCGATATCTGCGCGGTGCACGTGCATTGCGTTCAGAAAGCCATTGACCAGATCTGCCTGCTGTCGCATGCTGTACGCAATGTCAGGACGGCTGGTGCGTCCGCTGCCCAGCAGGTCGATCGCATACACCCGGAAGCCATGCTTCGCGTAACCGGGAATCTCTGCGGCCCAATCTTCCGATCGAGCCCCCAAACCGTGAATCAGCAACAGCGGTTTGCCGTGACCCCCAACGAAATAATGGACCCGGTAGGGCCCTACCTGAGCATAGCGACTATGGATCCCGGCTAGGCGGAGCCGTGCCCTGGCGATCGCGTCCGCTACGGACATAGGGCGCAAATAAAAGAACAGTGCGCCAGCGAAAAAGATCAGAATCCCGAGGATAGCGGCCGCCCACCGGAATTGACGTTTCCGCATCCGCTCCGCTCCCTGCGGTCCTCGTGTCTGTTTGGAAGCCACGGCGTTGACCATGTCGAATCAATCCTGACGTTCGAGTCCAGATTCTCTGCTGCAAGATTTCAGCCGTTGAAAAGCCAACTCAATGACTCGCAAGCTGTCCTCACTGAGTGTGAACTTGTTAGTCAATGAGATTTCGTGCACCGGAACCCACTGCGCCTTTTCAGCGTCGCTGCCAGCCTGTAGCGTGCCACCTGCATATCGACAATGGAAGACGACGAGCACATAGTGGCACTGCACACTTCCACGGGCGTCGCGGTCAATTTTGTCGACTGCATCCAGAACCGCCGTAGGTTCTACAGTAAGGCCGGTTTCTTCCTGTAACTCGCGTGTCACGGCGTGCTCCAAGCTTTCGCCGAGTTCAACCACACCGCCGGGCAAAGACCATTCACCCGCCAAAGGAGCATGACCTCGGAGCACCAGCAGGACCGCGTCGCCATTAAGTACGACCGCGCTTACAGCCGGAATAGGCGAAGATGGATAGGCGCGAGTCAGCTCAGTGAGCTTCAGTAAGGAAGGATCTGCATCGACCATGACAGGTTCCGGAATCGGATGGGCATCTCGTGCTATTTGACGAAGCGTCTCCCATACTCCTCGTCGAACACGATCCGGGAAAGTTCAAAGCGTCCGCCGTAGTGTTTGTCCGGCCCCTTGAGATGGCCAATTCCGAGCAGCGCGACAACGTGATAACTGAGCGGCAGCTTAAGAACTTCGTGCACCTTATCCTCCTCATAGCCTTCCATTGGTGCGGTGTCGTAGCCCAACGCTTCCGCCATGAGCATCATGTGCGTAAAAGCAATCATCACGTGCCGATTCAGCCACATCGTCATGTTGGGGTGCGTAGACAGGTAATTCGGAATGGTCTCCCGGGCCTGCGCCGCATAGCTTTCCGACATGCCACCCTGGCGGCCCAGATGCAGCATTTCCTCCAGATCCCCGTTGCGCCAACCGTCTTCATCTCCGCAGGCAACAATCATCACAGAGGCTTCTTCCACCTTCGCCTGATTGAAACTTGCCGCTCGAAGACGTTTCTTCTGCTCAGCAGAGCGTACAACAATAAAACGCCACGGCTGCATGTTGTAGCCGCTCGGAGCGTGGCGTCCAGCGCTCAGGATGAGCCGCAAGTCTTCTTCAGCCACCGGCGCGCCGTCGAAACTTGGCGTCGCCCGACGGCTTCGAATCACTTCAGATAACGATTTCAAGGGTCTCTCGGTCGAACTCATTCGTATGCTTTCCTCTATCCATAGCAACTACTGCCGTTCCATGCGTTGAACCCAACTGGCGCTGCCAAAAGGCATGTCCTAAGGCTCCGCCGGAGTGCATCCCCGTACTCAGGGTATCTGGTTTATGGGGAGCTCGATTCCAAATGGATCCTGCCCCGGCGCCACAGCGTAGACCCACAAACCATGGAACGCCTGCCGCAACTCCGGGTGTTCCTGCAACATAAGATGCATGACGGCGATGTTCTGTCGGCGCGTAGCCACGGGATCCTGCACGCTCTGCGTTGCATAGCGAAGAACCAGATCCAGACCTCCGAGCGAGGCGTCAGTGTGAATGTCTGTTATGGCGAACTTTTCCGCACCGTTTCCGAGCTGCATGGGCTCCTGGCCAGGAAGACCCGGTGGCGTGACCGCCTTCTCTTCCCGCAACAGCTTATCCAGATTGGAACTGGAAACAAACTTCACCGGAACCAACAGGTATTGCGCAGTTGCATAGTAGAAGTAAGCATTCCAGTCCTGCTTATTCTGCGCGTAGATTCGCGCGTGCTTCCAATACCAAAGCCCGTCATGGCCCGCCATTGCCGTCGGCTTCAGCGCGAAACCGGCCAGCTTCCATGGTGCGGCGGATTGCGAAGGAGCATTGCCAGCAGCGGCCGCAACGGGCTGCGCGAATACCATCGTCATCTGCTGCGGTTGGGCGACTCCATTTGCCCTGACCATGACAACCGCATATTGACCTGCCCGCAAACCGGCAAGCGTAAAAATAACCCGAGGAGGCTGATTCATGGAGCCACAGAAAAACTGCGCAGGAGCAGAGTTAGGCGGGCTGTCTGATGCGCTCAGAACATACATATTGCGCACGACGAACCTGGCTGATCTCACCTGCGGAGTAGCCTTGGCAATGCTGCTTAGGATCCCGGGTGCATCGGAGGCAACTTGCGGAGCAATACTTGCCTGGATCGCAGCTGTGTTGCCGGCGGCAATCTGCTGCGCCATGTTCATGACCGCTGTCTGAAGCGTGGTACGCGTAGCGGATGACATTTCGGCCTGGGTCGTGCAGCTCTGTGCCCGTGCCAGTCCGGAAACAGCGGCCAGGGCGACCAAGAGCCCAGTAGCCAACCACAAGGTGCGAAGACCGACCGGATCCCTTGAGAATGGAAGATTGCTCGTCAAAACCGAAAACCTCCACACCTGCGGGCCCAAACATTGCTAGTCTAGTACAGGAATGGCTCTTCCATCTCAGAACGAACGATTCAATTGTTTCGTGAATACAGATCGTTTGTCCGCCGAAAACCCTCCCGGCAATGCTTCCATGTGCCGGGGTGTGGCCGCACTCACGTTTTTAGGAACTCTTATGTTCTGCATTGGCGCACAGACACAATCGACGCAGTCCCCGCCAGCCCCGCATACCCGTCACTCAAGGACCAGCTCGCATTCGCACGCCAGCCACTCGAAGAAACATGGCACAGCGACCCGATCTAAACCCGCAGCCGCGATACCCCAGCCAGCCCCCCCGCTGCCTCCCGTGCAGCAAAGTGCGCAGCAGGCAAAGATTCAGTTCCATCAGGGCACGCTAAGTATCAATGCGCAGAATTCCAGCTTGAAAGAGATTCTTGACCAGGTTTCTCATCAGACGGGCTTGGAAATTGATGGCCTGGACCACGACGAGCGAATCTACGGCCAGTACGGGCCCGATACCGTTGCGAATACGCTGACTGACCTGCTCGACGGTTCAGGTTACAACTACGTGATGATCGGTGGAGGCAATGGCGCACCCCCTACCAAGCTGTTGCTGACCGCCAATAACGGGGGTCCAGGCGCAGGAAACGCCGCTCCACCCAGCTCGCCGCCCCCAGCCGCGAACGCCGCGCCCTCACAGGAGCCTCCGCCTGATACGCAGCCGACGGACGACGTCAGTCAGCATCCTGCTCCCACCCCGCAGGAACTGCTTGATCAGCTCCGGAAGGATCACCCGCCTCAATGATCCTAATTGCCTACCGCTTCCGGTCGGGCGCCTAACGGCGGCGCCACATGCGCGCGCACATGCATACGAAAGATGGCGAAAAGGCTGGAGCACAGGCCGTACGCAACCGTGACTCCCAAGGCAAGGGAAGCAAGAGTTGTCGATATCATCAATAGCATCATCGAGTTTTACCTCTGGCAGAGCTGACAACAAGAGACTCTGGCTCTGTTCTCGTCAGACC
Organism: Acidobacteriaceae bacterium; assembly: GCA_035713565.1. Lineage (GTDB taxonomy): Bacteria > Acidobacteriota > Terriglobia > Terriglobales > Acidobacteriaceae > JAKAAZ01. Next base: position 19,425 of record DASSZI010000021.1, read on the forward strand.
CTCTTGTTCCAATTCACGCAAACTGGGTGTTGTGGGCTAATTTAATCAGAACTCGGCGCGATAGACTAGTAAATTGCGCGCCTTCCGTTATCCTCAGAGATTCCCTGCCCAGGGATGTTCCCGAATAGGAACTCCGGACACAGGGAACTTGGGTGAAAGCGCAAGACGGCGCATCCGATTTACCCGAGAAAAAATGCCGATTCAAAAGCTCATCGTTCGCGGAGCACGCCAGCACAATCTGAAGAACGTGACGGTGGAAATTCCCCGGAATTCGCTCACCGTCATCACCGGGCTGTCCGGCTCCGGCAAATCCTCTCTTGCGTTTGACACCATCTATGCGGAAGGCCAACGACGCTATGTGGAGACGCTGTCCGCTTACGCCAGACAATTTCTAGACCAGATGGAACGGCCCGAGGTCGACTCGATCGAGGGACTAAGCCCGGCCATTTCCATCGAGCAGAAAACAACCAGCCGGAGTCCGCGCTCCACCGTG
>DASSZI010000022.1:0-3514 GCA_035713565.1 Acidobacteriaceae bacterium
ACACTGTTTTGCGCAGTGTCATTTGCTCCACGTTTCCCAGGAATCCAGCTGCCTTGACCAGATCTCCCAGATTGAACTGGTTTTCTACGAGAATGAGCATTCCATTGATGACGTCATGCACAATCGTCTGCGCGCCAAAACCAATGGCAAGCCCGGCTACCCCGGCGGATGCGAGAAGCGGCGCGACATTGATGTTGAAAATCTCCAGCGTGTGAATGATCGCAATGAAGGCAATCAAGCCCAGACCCGCCGTTTCGACTACGCTTGCCAGCGTATTCAGCTGCGCGGAGCGGGATGTTTTGATGATGACATCTTTCTTCGCCAGCCATCGCAGTCGATGCGTGGCGATAAGAATCAGGCGGTAAAGAATGATCGCAACGATGAGGATCACGACAAACTTTGGGAGCTTGTCGCTGACCAGCACGACAACGTCGTTCGACCAGGCATCGCTCATGCGGTCGATCATGCGTTCATGAGGAATTGCGAGGGGATACGAGATACGCCAACCAGATGACATAAATGAATGCAGCATTTCAGAACTCCAGATTTGAATTCAGAGGCTTTGCGCAATGGCCTTAAAAAAAGAGAAGTTGAAAGTGTTCGGAATTCCGCCGGGTTCCTGTAAAAGCAAGAGGCTGCCCGGTCAAGAGCAGCCTCTGACAATCATAGCGAAAACGTTAGAGGAAGAGGGGCGCGAGCACAAGCGTGATGGTCGCGAGCAGTTTGATTAAGACGTGCAGAGATGGTCCGGCGGTGTCCTTGAAAGGGTCGCCGACTGTATCGCCAACCACGGCTGCTTTGTGAGCGTCAGAACGTTTGCCGCCATACTGGCCGGTCTCAATGAATTTCTTCGCATTGTCCCACGCACCGCCGCCGTTATTCATCAGCATTGCCATCAAAATGCCCGTGATCGTCCCTACCATCAGCAGCGCAGCCACCGCTTCGGCACCGCTAAGGTTGATAGGAACACCGTTGATGGACGGCATTTCGATGCCTGAAGAAGTGCGGAAGGTGTCGCTGAAATGGCGGAAAATTATACCCACGACGATCGGCAGTCCGACTACGAGAAGACCGGGAAGTACCATTTCCTTCAGCGCTGCTTTGGTTACGATGGAAACGCACCGGCCGTAATCCGGCTTGCTGGTCCCCTTCATAATCCCAGGATTTTCCTGGAACTGGGCACGCACATCCTGGATGACGTATTGCGCCGTGCGTCCCACCGCCTGAATTGCCAACGAGGAGAACAAATAGACGAGAGCTGCGCCCAGCAACGCGCCCACAAACACCGGAATGCTTGCCAGGTTCACATTGTTGAACGTCCATCCTGCCGGCATGTATCCGCCTGCGACATGCACACGCTCGGCGACTACATTGCGGATCTCCTCAAGATACGCAGAGAAGAGCAGGAAAGCGGCCAAGGCAGCCGAGCCGATGGCGTATCCCTTGGTCAACGCCTTGGTCGTGTTGCCCGCCGCATCCAGCTTGTCCGTGCGTTCGCGGATATTCTCCGGCTGATTGGACATCTCTATGATGCCGCCAGCGTTATCCGTGATCGGCCCGAAGGTGTCCATCGCCAGAATGTAAGCTGCCGAAGACAGCATTCCCATGGTGGCGATGGCTGTACCGTAGATGCCTTTGGCGTAGTTCGCGATGTGGGCGTCTGCCAATCCAATAACACCGAAGTAGTAGCTCAGCAACAGAGCCGCGCTGATCACCAGTACCGGCATCGCGGGCGTCTCCATTCCCACCGCCAGCCCGCTGATGATGTTCGTCGCCGGTCCGGTAAGGGAGGCCCGTGCAATCGACTGGACGGGGCGGTACCGAGACTCCGTGTAGTACTCCGTAATACGAACAAATAGAAAAGAGGTAAACATCCCGAGAATGCCGCAGCCAAACAACCACCAGCGAGCACCCAGCATGGTGTAGACTGCGCCCGCAAACCCTAGCATTCCGAGGACTGTGGTGATGTAATAGCCGCGATTCAAAGCATGCATCGGCTCTTCGTTTTCTCTGCTGCGGACAACCATCACCCCGACTGTGCTGGCAATCAGGTTGATAGCATGGACAATCAGCGGGAACAGGACGCCCCGCATTCCGAACACCGGATAGAGCGCGGCACCCAAAATCATGGCACCGACGCTTTCTGCCGCTGTGGATTCAAAGATGTCCGCGCCACGGCCAGCACAGTCTCCCACGTTATCGCCCACCAGATCGGCAATGACGGCTGGGTTGCGTGGATCATCTTCCGGAATCCCGGCTTCCACTTTTCCGACCAGGTCCGCTCCTACATCCGCAGCTTTGGTGTAGATGCCACCGCCCAGCTGTGCAAACAGCGCCACCAGGGAAGCCCCAAATCCGAATCCGACCAGCCGGTATGGAACCTCTTGCGGATGGTGCAGTCCTCCGAATACCAAAAACAATATCCCCAGACCGAGCAGCGCAAGCGAAACGACGATCAATCCGGTCACTGCGCCTCCCCGCAAGGCGGACTGGATCGCCCGATCAAGGCTCGTCCGCGCCGCACTGGCCGTCCGGATATTAGCCCGGATGGAAACGTACATTCCCGTATATCCGGCAAAGCCGGAACAGATCGCTCCGATAAGGAAGCTGATAACGGTCATGGCCGCATAGGGAGCGGTGCGGGCATAAAAGTGGTATCCAATATAGAGGAGAACGGCAATGACAATTGCGAGTACCGCGATTGTGCTGTACTGCCGCTTCATAAAAGCTTCCGCGCCTTCACGGATGGCATCGGAGATCGCTCGCATCTCCGGTGTTCCCGCGTCAGAGGCAAGCACCGACCGGGCGAACATCAGCGCTGAAAGTAGTCCGAGAACGCCGACGCCTAACGCGATCCAAAGAAACAGTTGGTCAGAATCATTGGCTGCGTCCGGTGCGATCTGCCATAGGTAAGTCGCAGCCATAGTCAAAACGTGCATTCAATTGCCTCCAAAACTTTGTACTTCGCCAGACACACATCCCCGACAGTGCGTGTTGCACCTGTGGACGCGCTCATGAAGCGCGCTTTGCGCATCACTTAGGGGTGAATGCCGTGCAGTGGAAACAGCTATACATCAGCATGTGCAAGCCATTCATGATTGATAACTGATGATTACACGACGGCGACATCGCAGGTCGATGGATTGGTGCTTTATAGCCGCTCCTACATCCATACATTCTTAGGCAGGTATCTGGCAACCCCGTCCGCGCTCGTTGCGAAGGTTTTTCTGCATACACGCCTGGAGTAACCAGCGGGAGGTGACTCTCGGATCGATGCCTCTCTGCCTGGATTCAGCGGCTGACAGAGGCAGAGACAAGCCGCTACAATACCCGGTTACAGAATTAAGTTCCGGATCGACCTGTTCGGACCCTCGAGGATCCCTTAGATGGCGCAAACACAAATTCTGCCCGCAGAAGTCCTACCCACGGATTCTCGCTCGCTCTCTTCCGATCAGATGCTGCGCATGTATCGCCTGATGTATATGTCTCGCAAGCTGGATGATCGCGAAATCCT